>NZ_AP018049.1:653000-979500 GCF_003609775.1 Prevotella melaninogenica | reverse complement strand
ATTACTGAAGTATGGAGGAGACCCAAATTTAATAGCTTGTGGAGTTCAGGAGAATGGTTTGGGAGAGATTGTACCAATTAGTGGTTCTTCAGGAATTTGGAGTGATAAAATAGATAAAATAAAAAAGAAACCGCTGTAAATATTGTATATTTGAATAAGCACAAACAAATGTACAAAGATGAACAGCAGTTTCCTATATCATGCTTGGGGGTCTTTACACCCACGAATGCACTTGTGAAGAATACAAAGGTAATAGAATTATTTTGCATGTACAAGCAAAAGAGCGAATAAGATGTTGCCCTTGTTGTGGGGCTCGCTCTGTTGTGAAAAACGGATATCGCCTGCGGGACTTTATTGGACTTCCCATAGGTGGCAAGCGAGTAACTATCCGCATGAAGGTGCAACGCTATAAATGTAAGGAATGTGATTTCGACCAGCAGGAGAATATTCCCTTTGCTACCGGCAGTCGCAGCTATACTCATCGCTTTGCCAAGTATGTAGTAGATTTACTTCGTGGTATGACGCTTCAGGATGTATCGAATCATCTGGGTGTATCATGGGATACGGTAAAGGAAATACACTCCTCTTACCTTGAGCGTCATTATAGCCCTCCATCTTTAGATGGTGTAGAGAATATTGGTATAGATGAGTTTGCTGTTAAAAAAGGACATGTCTATAAGACAATAGTCGTGGATTTGGACAGTGGCAGGGTAATCTATGTTGGCGAAGGAAAGGGTACGAAAGCTCTGAAGAAATTCTGGCGGAAAGTCAAACGTAAGAATATAAAGATAAAACATGTGGCAACAGACCTGTCTGCGGCTTTCATAGCCTCTGTTATGGAGAACTGTCCCGATGCAGTACATCTGTTTGATCATTTCCATGTAGTGAAGTTAATGAACGAGAAACTTGACGATATCAGACGTAAGGTTTATAGATATAAATAAGCGTAAAGTACTCAAAGGAACAAGGTATCTGCTACTCGGCAATGGTGAGGACATCTTTGATAAACAGCACAAGACAAGGCTTGAGAATGCTTTAGCTATGAATGAGCCATTGTCAAAAGCATACTATTTGAAGGAACAACTGCGTCAGATATGGTCGCAACCCACGAAAGACATGGCAGAAAAAGTGCTTGATGACTGGATAAGGCAGGCTGAACAAAGTAAGATAGCCCAACTACAGAAAATGGCTGTTATTGTGAAAACCTATAAGAAAGGAATCCTTGCCTGGTACGATTGCCATCTATCAACAGGAAAAGTCGAAGGCATCAATAACAAGATTAAAGTAATGAAACGAAATGCGTATGGATTCAGGGATGAGAGGTACTTTACACTAAGACTCTATGCACTGCATAACTGCCGTATCACTCGAAATGTCGGATGAACCATATTTTATTCTAAATTATGTAATGATTTTTCAGAATCTTATCTACATTTTTGAAGTATTAAAATGAAAAAAAGGTGCGGTGTTGGAGGATGATAATAGAATAGACAATTGACAGTTTTGACTTTATTTTTGTTTAATGAATAACCTCGGTTTTTCCGTTAAAGCTATACGAAAAGCATCCACACATTTAACGGAAGAACCTCATTTTATCATGCTCCTTAACCAAAGAGACGCTCAAAGAAGCCTTTCTTTTTAGGCTTCTCCTCACTTGTAGCTGTTTCGAGGTGTGTAGATTTATCTTCCTCAGAGACCGTTTCTTTTTTAAGAGCAGAAGCGTCTGCAGGAATGTCCTCACCCTCAATGATACCTGCAGTGCCCCATTGAGCAGCAAGCATTGTTGCATCCTTGCGAGCTGTATCCTCGTCAATTTCATATTGATTGCAGATTAACTCTACGAGGTTATCTACTGTAAAAGAATCCATCTTCTGCACCTCTTCCCATAAGTATGCAGAACTTTCGTTCATAGAAATTATATTGCTGAAGTCAATATTTTCATCTCCTTCTGCAACGATGATACGTTCTCCGCATACTTCACGGAGGTTGAAACCATTCTTTACTTTCATTCTTATTGATAGTTTATATTGTTATCTTTCTTTTAATGTTCCATTAGATGGTACCAAAGATTGGAATCCAAATACGTCTGTAAATGCCTAATAGATATCTTCGGAGAGGGAGAAGTCGAGTCCAAATAAAACTATAAATCTTCCATTTCCAAGCATCTGTAGCATCTATTTCTTTCCGTCCTTTCCGGTAGAAACCAATGACTGCTCCAACAATATTCTCCTTCTTGCAATACTCAACACCAAGGTTGCCATCGCCTCTTAAAGTTACGTTGTCACCCTCTATTCTGTCTATACGATGTAAGACGAAGTGTCGGGGAGTTATCTCTGCTAAGACAGGGTCGCCAACCTTTATCGTTGTAGGCTTTACCAACAAAGCCTTGTCTCGGTCGTTTTCAAGGAAAGGGCGCATAGAATAGCCACGAAGGCGTAATGTTACAGTATGTCCTTCATTCAACATCTTGACAACTTCTGGTAGAAACTCAGCATTAGCAAACTGGATTTCAGAAGTAGTAAGTACAGTCTTTGACATAAGTCTTATCTTTTCGTTACGGTTTGATAGCAGACTTCTGCCGCTTCCTGATTAGGTAGACAATGTAACGTAAATATTCTTCCAGTTTCTACAATCTTTGTAATCGTATTACAAACGCCATTGTAAATATCAGAATCCCACTTCATGCTGGAGCAAGAGGGGAGGAGTGAAGCGAACGCTGCAATAGGATTAGGCTTCTCAATGGAGTTTGTTGTGGCACGGTCAATACGTGTGATAGCACCTAATCGGGCCTTGACATTACGATAACATGGAGTTTTGCCACTCCATGGACTACCATATATCCATGTTTCACCATCAATGATTCTGACGATAGGATTATCATCATTCATGAGGTCACTACCAGGAATATAACGTAACCACATACTAACCTGTGTTGACTTACCTGTTCCACTCTTGGCAATGAAGGCATAGCCATACCCGTTGTTACGAACAAGAGAAGCATGAATTAGCAAAGTTTGTTTAAGTGCACCAGCAAAGGCAAAGATGAGCATCAATGCATTGTTTAGTCCAAAGGTACGCATATTTGTGTTGCCATTGAGTGCACAACGACAATCGGAAAAATCCTTATTGCTCTGTAGTAGACAGCAGTCAGAGCCATTGATGTCTTTGATAATATATTGATAGCTACCATCGTCAACACGATCAACGATCGTATCACCATTGCCTGTATCAAAAGCACGGATACGCTGTCTCCTTTCCTTTGGGATAGGACGAAGCGTATCGTCAACTGTTAATCGAAAAAAGATATTCTCCGAAACCTCCTTGATTCTAAAAGGTTCGAAAGAACTCAGCAAGTGCATTCCGTTGACATCTGTCTCGCGGAAGATAATCTGTATATCAAAGTCAGCTATTCTGAAGTTATTTATTTCCATCTTTAGTTTCTCTGCTTACTTTGACTTCACTGCAGTTTTTGTATTCTCTTGTGTCTCTTCGCTTGAAGTATAACTGTCTGGTGTTATCGTCTTATAGCTAAACTCTGCATCAGAGATAGACTTAACAACATACTTCTTCTTACCCTTTTCGTATTTATTTTTCAAAGCTACGAACTTCTTCATAGCCTTATTCTCATTCTCAGCATACATCGTAACGCAGGTTGGGTAGCTTACTAAACCATTATTCTGAAGATAATAGCGGAGCTGGTATGAATAGTCCTCGCGATTAGCAAGGAAGTTTGTACGATCGTTGGCAAGGTAGGCATCCACTTTCTGAATATTGGTCATATAAACCGTTGAATCATTAAAAGAGGCTGCAAAACCAAACATATAAACCTTTGCAGGCTTGTATCCTTTTGCGTTACCACTATTTACCCATCCCAGCAGGAGTACTGCTATGATTAATACCTGACGTAATTTCATCTTAAATTAATATCTTACAATGTTAATGTTATTGTCCTAAATAAGCCTTCAATACCTTACTGTTGGTTTGTTGGCGTAGGCGTCTTATTGCTTTTTCTTTAATCTGTCTTACCCGTTCACGTGTGAGATTGTATTTACTTCCTATCTCTTCCAGCGTCATTTCGCGTTGGTTTATTCCGAAATAAGCCTCGATTACCATCTTCTCTCTATCTTCAAGAATCTGTAAGGCTCTTCCGATTTCTTCACGTAGACTCTCTTCAACCAGCTCCTTGTCGGTTGATGGCGTGTTATCATTAGGGATGACATCCAGCAAGCTACTTTGTTCGTCGTCATAGAACGGAGCATCTACCGAGACATGATGTGAATTAACCTTCATTGCATCAACAATCTTGTCTTCTGGTATATCAGTGTTCTGTGCTATCTCATCAATACTTGGGCGGCGTTCATTCTCTTGTTCAAACTGTGTCAATATCTTATTGATTTTGTTGACAGAACTTACTTGATTGAGTGGTAGCCTAATGATACGACTTTGTTCTGCTATTGCTTGCAAGATACTTTGTCTTATCCACCATACAGCGTATGAGATAAACTTGAATCCACGGGTCTCGTCAAACTTCTCTGCTGCTTTGATTAATCCAACGTTACCTTCGTTGATAAGGTCAGGCAGAGATAGTCCCTGGTTTTGATACTGCTTTGCGACAGAGACAACGAAGCGCAGGTTAGCTTTTGTCAGACGTTCTAAAGCTTTTCGATCACCATTTCGGATTTTTTGAGCGAGCTCAACTTCTTCTTCAATACTGATCATTTCTTCGTGACCGATCTCCTGCAGATACTTATCGAGAGAAGCACTCTCTCGATTCGTAATCGATTTTGTGATTTTCAATTGTCTCATGTGCTTAGCATTATTTTAAGTGATGGCAAATTTACACAAATTCAATGAGTTAAACAAATAAAAAAGTAAAAAACTCACATAAGAATCTATAATGATTTTGTGTTGTGTATTAAGTTTTTAGTCTTTTGACTGTTTCTTCTTAATTGATAGGTGGTTTATAGTTTCGTCATGGTTGCGTCTTCCCTCCATGTTTATACAATGTCTTTTAGTTTGATTAGATGAGGTTTATTTCGATTTTTCAATGGTTATGATGTCGTGTTTATAGGGCAGAAATAGGAGTATTTATCAAAAGAAAATCCCCCATTCTTGTGTGTGAAAACCAAGAATGGAGGATTTTTATGATGTCAGCTTCTTTGCTGAAAGATATTAGCTATTAGTCCGCAAGAGGGATAGCGAAGTAAGCCTTCTTACCAGTTGGATAGATACCCTGAACATAGAGAACTGGGTCTTTGCTGGTTGATGCCTTCTTAACGATATTCTGCAGGTCGTCAATACTCTTCACCATGGTCTCATTTACATTCTGGATGATGAAACCACGATTGATTCCAGCAGCCTTCAAAGCTCCATTGTTAACCTTCAGTACTTCAAGACCATAGTTAATGTTCAGCTGCTTCTTAAGGGCATCTTGTACTGGACGGAACTGACCACCGAGAACATCAATGTCTGCTTGTTCAATTACCTTTGTCGTACCCTGAGCATTTTTCAGCGTGATAGTCTTTGAAACTTCCTTCTTGTTACGGATGAAGGTTACTGTAGCCTTATCTCCAGGACGCTTGCTGTTGAGTGCCTGCTGAAGCTCAGACATACGTGTTACCTTCTGTCCGTCGAACTTAGTGATAACATCACCCTTTGCCAAACCTAAGGCTGCACCATTGCCTTCCTCAGATACCTCACTAACGTAAACACCTTCGTTTGTACCGAGGTCAACGTTCTTGCCTTCTTCCTTCTGTGCGTTGATGAAGTTCAAAACGTCACCACCTTGGATGCCGAGCATTACACGCTGTACGCTACCATACTTCTTAATATCATCAACAACCTTGTTCATGATAGTTGTAGGGATAGCAAATCCGTAACCACTATATGCACCAGTCTGCGAGTAAAGCATTGCATTGATACCAACCAACTCGCCCTGAGTGTTAACCAATGCACCACCAGAGTTACCCTGGTTGATAGCTGCGTCGGTCTGAATAAAACTCTCGATACCATTGCGTGTAGCACCTAAGCCACGTGACTTAGCACTAACGATACCAGCAGTTACTGTGTTATTGAGGTTATAAGGGTTACCTACAGCAATTACCCATTCACCTACCTTTAATTTGTCTGAGTCACCTACAGGGAGGGTAGGGAGGTTGGTTGCATTAACCTTCAAAAGTGCAAGGTCAGTCTGCTTGTCTGTTCCAACGATGCGAGCAGAGAACTCACGGTTGTCATTCAGTGTGATAGTTAACTCGTCAGCACCCTCAACAACGTGATTATTTGTTACGATATAACCATCAGATGAAATGATTACACCACTACCTGTAGCCTCCTTCTTAGGAGTCTGAACTTGCTGGCGACGTGAGCCATTACCTTGGTTAGGATTTCCAAAGAAGCCAAATGGATCGAAGAAACCACCAAATGGGTCATCTTGAACTTCAACGGTCTGTGTCTTAGAATTCTGTACATACTTAATGTGAACGACAGCAGGAAGGGCTTTCTCAGCTGCGTATGTAAGGTCAACAGGCTGACCAGGAGCTACAACAGGTGCTTCAGCAGCATACACTTTGATGAAGGCTCCAGTAGAAAAGGCGAGGGCTGTAACACACGCTGCGCCTGCCAAATACTTTGATAAATTCTTCATATTCTTAATTATTTGTTCGTTAATTACGTTTATATGTGTCAAGCCGTCATTATTTGTAAATGTCTCGCTGACATATTCTCAGATGCAAATATAGGTGCAAATTTCCTAAAACCGACATTTTGTCAGTTATCTTTATCCGATTTTAACATTTGAAAATTAATCCTTAACGACTATTAGTCTTAAACGAGAAAAGTTTTACATTTGTTTAGTTCGTAAATGCCTTTTATTTCTATTTGTAGCTTTTATATTTTTTCAAACTGACAAAATGAAAGAAAACATAAGTCATAATGTCATGTGGATTATGTTCTCTCACTCTGTGTTGGAGCCTTTTATTGATGGTGTTATTTAATATTTAAAACTCTTAAAGGTGCGGCAGAGGCTTTAAATCTACTATATGCTGTACTTATTTTCATGAAAAGAAATAATTATTTTCACGAGTGGAAATATTTATTTTCATGATAATAATTATTTCTTTTCATGAAAATAATTTTGTGAAAGTGTTCTCTGGTATGTGTAAAGTATTGTTTTATAACCTGATAAGTATAGGTTTATTAGGTTTAAAGGTAACTATAAGAATCTTGTTTTATTGCTTGATACGTGTCTATGTTGTCTTAGCTATTTTATGTCGATGTGTTTACGTTTACATTATAACTTCTTTCATACCTCTTATATTATCTCTTTTCTTTGCTAAGTTTAGATTATCAATGAAATATTTTGGCTTTTCCATGTTTTCCATTATCTTTGCATTTTGATAAGGCAGTGTTCCGGCTCTGTCGCTGGCATCTGTAATGGGTGCGAGAGGAAAGTCCGGGCAGCATAGGGCATCCTGCTTCCGAAAATAGAAGCTATTGGTGACAGTAGATGTAGGTAGAAGAAAATAACCGCCACACAGTAATGTGTGGTAAGGATGAGAAGGTGGTGTAAGAGACTACCAGCAGGCGGGTAATCGTCTGGCTGTGCCGTTCAGGAGCTGCAAGTTCATGTATACCGTTGTTTGAGGGTAGCCCGCCCAAGCGTAAGCACAACGGAGGGTAGAATGCTTTAATTGCAAGGTGACTTGTAATATAGATAAATGACAGGCATCTTCCTATTATCGAAAGATGAGGAAGAAACAGAACCCGGCTTATAGGAACACTGTTTTATTTTTCTTTCATACACGCTCACCTTCTCACATTCTCTTTAGAATTATGAAGGGAATTAGGGTGTGGCCTTTACTAATAAAAAAACTTTGGATAGTCATGAAAGATTTAGAAGAACGATATGTAACCGTGTTGGACGATTTTCAACACAGAGTAGAAAATAGAATCAGAAATCATAAGGATGAGGCTGGATTCCCTCAGTTGCCAGATAATGTTAGTGAAGAAGACCTTTCTAATTATCTCTTCGATTATCAGGCGGCCTTGGATAGTGAGGGTACTGAGCGTTCACGCTATACGATTGCCGGTTTCCTTTTGTGTTTACCAATATTAATTATGTCGGCATTTCCAGACGATTCACTCCCTTTTAAGGGCTTTTTGAATGTTCTGGTAGCTATTGGTATTGGCTTGGTACTCTTCCTTCTTTATAGAATAATGATGAAGATCTTGGTGCGTAAGAAGATTCGTCGAGCTAATCAAGATTATCCTGAAGCGAAGGCTTATGTGGACCGTGTGATGGCTTTCAAGTAAATTTTATTAATAACTTAATTGTAATATGGAATTATCTGATTTACAGAAATATAAAGATAAGTTTACCCAACAGGGTTTCTTTGATAAAATACAGCGTATTGCAAAGCGTGCTGGTGCTAAGTTGGTATATGTGGCATTGCTTTTGTATTATTTGATGCAGAGTGATAAAGTATCGCTTAAGGATAAGGCTATTATCATTGGTGCGCTGGGTTATCTTATCTCACCACTTGACGCAGTACCTGATGCAATTCCTATTGCAGGACTTTCAGACGACCTTGGTGTTTTACTTTATGCGTTAAACAAAGTGTGGTCTTCTGTTGATGATGATATGAAGAAGCAGGCACATGAGAAGTTGTCAAAGTGGTTTGATGATGACGAGATGAACGTGGCAGAAGATCTTTTTACTGAAGATACTACCGATACGCCTGTTTGAAAAGTATAAAGGAGGAATTTATGTGGCAATATATTGTATTAGCTGTAGTGCTACTATCAGCTATCGGTTATGTGGTTTATCGTACATGGCAATCGTTTCGAGCAGCAGGTGACCCGTGTCATGGATGCTCTGGATGTGCTATGCACGACCAATTGAAGGAAAAGCAGAAACTGGCAGGACGTAAAAAGCCTGTTTGCTTTAAATAGTTTCAAGGAAGAAATTTGTCAATAGAATTGTTTATATCATCTTTTCACCCAATATTTGTGAAAACTTATTAGATTCTTTTATAGAGAAGAGTTTACACAATGTTTATTGAAAAAAGTTTCTGAATTGTTTGGTTAAACCGAATTATTTGATTATCTTTGCACTCGCAAATCACAATAATGGTTTGTAATAGAATGGTGCTTGGGCCGGGAGGTTAGGCAATGGTCTGCAAAACCATGGAGAGCGGTTCGATTCCGCTAGGCACCTCAAAAGACTCTCAATCTTGAGAGTCTTTTTTATTCCTATAACTTTGTCAGTATATCATCAGTTGTGGTTTGTTTTTTCTTTTACAACAGAGTAATATGTAAACAGTTCTTTCTACTTTAAGTATAGTAGGTTGGACGGAAGACTATAAGCTTTCCAAGCGATTGGTACTTGCTGTTCACACCATGTGTGTTGAGCCTCCGCACAATATGTGTTTACCCTTCGCATGTTTATAAAGAGGATTATTGTGTTCCATTCTCAATAAGGAGTGTAATGGGTTTATGGATAAGCTTTATAGTCAATGTGGAGCCAGTTCCTTAATATTTTAACGAGCATGATTCTGTGGTATAATTTTGGATTCTCATTTCCAGATTATATTTCTGTTTTGTATAATAACGTAATTTCTTTAAAATAACATTTCCTGTCACTCCTGTCATACGAAATATACTTCTAATCCATTGATTTGTAGTATGTTTATGCGAAGTGTTAAAAGTGACAGCAAAAAGAAATTAAAATTATCATAGTGATATAGTTGTATTTTTGTATGTGAGAAAGAAGTTAATGAAGACTTTTGTAGAGGTCTTGGTTTATCAAAAAAACAGCGTGAAGTTATTTTTAGAAACTTCACGCTGAAATATATTTTTTAAGTAACGACTAATTTCATTTTTTCCCACTTATGTTCATTTTATAAATGAGATGCAACATTAAGTAATTTGGAATAGCATTAAATCTTGTCTCGGTTTTTCCTTGCCCATTTATCTCATAACTTATGTTCTTGAGTTGATGAAATATATCGTACCCTTCAAGTTTGGCTGCCAGTTTCCCTTTAGCGAAACTCTTACTAATGTATACGTTACAAATTAAATCATTCGCATTTATAAGAGAATCTGAATAACCGTGGCGGCTAAACATCTTAAGATCCATACCTGTTTCTAATCCAAAATTAAATTTGTATGAACCTAACATACCATAATTAAAATCCAAGGTACGAATAGTTGAGAAATTTTCACGTCTGCTATTAGCATATCTCCATTTCATTTCGCCAACCAAGCTACAGGTCAATCCACCTTTTTGATAATTTAACGATAGGTTATCCTCTAACCAATGGTTATTCACTTTACTCAACATACTTTCTGTTTGACCTGTTACTCCTGTGAAGTCTACATTGTGGTTGTAACTATAGACAATAGCGTTTACTAATGTGAAGTTGTTTTTATTATCTAATGGAAAAGTATCATATAATCCAATATTGCCATACCAGTTTCCCTTAACATTCTGTGGTTTATATGTATATACACCCGTTGTAGGATTGTAAGTAAATCCATTAGCAACAGCATTCTGATTAATATTGATATTTATAAATGCCATTGGCAGCTTAAATCGCCTATTGTTGTTATCACTAAAGGTTAAAGATATATCTGTTTTTCTACTATTTTTCAAATTCGGATTACCTAAAGAGATAGCTAAAGGATTGGAATTGTCAGATCGGGTAATTTTTGAGTAAAGGTTTGGAGTTTCCATTTTCGAAGTCATAGTTCCGTAAAAACTGTATTTGTTTATTGTAAATCCCATATTTAGAGACAATTCTGAAACCCAATTATATTGTTGGATAGAAGTGTTTAGCAATGAATTGCGATAGTCAAGTTTTTCACTTTTGTAACCAACAAACACGTTTGTATTGAAAAAAACATTGTTGTGATTCTTAGATTTTGAACAACCAAATCCGAGTGAAACCGAATTTTGTTTACTTATATAATATCCTTTGTAACTATTGTTAGCATCTAATGCGAGTAGGAGTGAATCACGTGAAGAAGGTAAACTGCCAAGAGCGTGATTTTCTTCCTGCCATTTGTATAGTTTGTCTAATCTGTATTTTTGGTTGTTTCGGTAACTTCCTTTTTGCTGATATTGATATCCTGTGAAAAGTCTAAATCCATTAGGAATCACGAATGTATATTGTGGTCCTACACGATAATTGTAGGAATAAGATGGAGTGTTGTCATATCGATTGCGATAATCATTTATAGCATTGCTTTTTAAGTACTTCAACTGGTAATTGTTGAACATTGAATTTGCAGTATTTAAATAGTCACCTTCTATCAATGCTGATATACGATCACCAGATGGCAACTGTTTATATGCATTAACATTGGCGAAAGTTGTAAGTGAATGACCGAATCCATATGTTTTAGAAGACAATCGGTTTACGCCAAAATCATTTACAAGTCTGTTTCTGGAAGAGGAAAATATTGTATCTAATATTGCTTCTGTACTACCTATTGGTGATGGGTCTGCATTGAAGCGTGCTGAACGGACAGATCCCCAATTATCAAATTTATTGTAATTTAATCTTATAGTTGATTTTAGGAAAATGGGTTTTGAAATCTTTAAATTATTTTGAAAGTCATAAATAAAGTTCTTGGATTTAACATCTGAGATGCTACGACTAAAGTTGTTTCCCCCATTTAAGAAAGATTCAGCTATAATTTGACTGATATTATGTGTATCTCTCCACGAGAAACTTGTAGATATATTATTTTCAAATGTGTTTTTTTCATTGCTAACAGCAGCGTTAAGACCTACTGTTTTTTGTATAACCTGACCGTTTGGTAGTTTAGTTGGATCCCAATCTCCCTTTTCTCCAGGTTTGCGGTCTTCATTCACATTATTAATATTTGAGAAAATAGATAACTGCAATCGTGGAGTGAAATATAATCCGAAAGCTTTGGTTGCATACCTGCTGTTCGTACCACCAGCTATATCAAAGTTAGCTATAAAAGTTTTTTCATATTTTTTCTTTAGTGAGATATCCATGATGTAGTCTTTCTTATCAATATCAACACCCATAGCCTGACTTCTATCAGTACTTTTTTCAAAAACCTTTAGATTTTTAACAGTATAGTTTGGCAAATTGTCTATTAATTGTTTGTTATTTCCCTTGAAGAAATCTTTGCCGTTAAGTGTAAGATAATCTAATTTTCGACCATTAATGAATATTTCGCCATTACTATTAAGTGTAGCGCCTGGTAATTGTCTGATTAGCGCATCAAGCATACTTCCCTGAGGGAGATTGAAGGCATCTGCATTATATATAATAGTATCACCCTTCATAACCATCTTAATTTTTGTACTCTTAACAACAATCTCGCCTAACATATGCTCTTTATTTTCCATTCCTTTTCTCTTGATGGGAATGTCTTGCATGTCAATGCTTGTATTTCTACTTTTGAATAGTAGTTCTTTGTCGACAAAAGTTGTAAAATAATCAGGATGTTCTATTTTAAAAATGTATTTTCCCTCACTCAAATTCTTTTGCATATAGAAATAGGAGTCGGGATGAACAGCTTTGTCGTTCCATATAAAGGTGCGACATGTATCTATTACTGTACTATCTGCTGATAGTAAAGTTAGTTTAACATTTGATATAGGGAGGTTTGTAAAAGAGTCTACAATACGACCATGAATAGTATAATTTCGCGTTGGGGGAAGCAATATTGCTTTTTGATAAGCTAATATTTGTTTTGGTAGTAATATTAATAAAGCAAGTAAGACAACTTGTGCCCATTTTAGGTTTTTCATATTCATGTTTTTATAATAGAAGAGTATGTTTGATTATTTTAATCACCTCTTTAGACCAATGTAAATTGGGCTAAAGAGGATCGATATAATAGTTACTATAACTTAAAAGAAATAGGAAGATTATATACAGCTTTTATAGTCTTATTTTTGGTGTTATCAGGTTTGTCTTTTGACATTCTTTCTATTTCTTGTAAATCCTTCTGATTATATAAAGTGTCTTTTGTATGCGTTACACTCTGGGACGAAACTGAACCCTTTGCATCAATAACAAAAGAGACATTATATATACGCACATTAGTACTATTCTTCTCTGGTAATTCTGAATCTTTTATGTCAACATGAGAATCTTTGATTACATTACTCGGAGCAGTATTATTTATAGCTTTTTGTTCGATAATCGTATTTATTCTATCATGTGACACCTTATGTGCTTGTTTTTTGTCTTTCTTAATAGTATTTCCTTTTGAGGTCTTTGATGTGAAAATTAGTTTCTTTTGATGTACATTGTATGCTTTTGTATTAACAGGTACAATTACTTCATTATTTACAATTTTGTTTGATACTAATGAGTGCGCTACACTCTCAATATTTTTGACGACTAATAGTGTAGCTATTACTGGAATAAGAAGGGTATATTTTGCCTTTACTATTGCTCTTGATCTACGTTTGTTCATCATTTTTATACGCTTTTTAAGAAGTAAAACATTGAAATTATTTAGAATAGTAGGTGTCTTTTTATGATAAGTCATCCCCAACAAGTGATATTGGTAGCTTTTTTGATTATATCCTACTTGCACAACATGAAAATCTGCAAGGTATTCAAGATTGAGTCTGATTTCTCTTTTTAACAACCATGCAAAAGGATTGAACCAACATAAGATAGTAAATAATTCTGATAGCATTACATCTATGGAATGCTTCTGTTCTACATGACACTGTTCGTGAATTAATATCTCTTGTAGTTGTGATTCATACAGTACTTCTCGATTAACAAAAATCCACTGGAAGAAAGAAAAGGGGCTCCCATTTTTCTCGATAATGTGTATCTTAAGCCCTTTAATGATACTTATCTCTGTTTTTTTTGCTAATCTGTATATTCCAATGAGTTGAATTATAAAGCGTAATAGAAAGGTACAAACACCACCCATATATATCCACAAAAGTATAGTGTTCCATGACAGCACCGTGACTTTGGATGGAGGAGCAGGAGCTTCTGACAAGACTGTTTCTGCATACGTATTAGCCATATTTTGAGTAGCCTCGCGAATACTAATCCAATTACTAAAATCAGCAAAAGGGACTAATAAAGCTATAAGGTATATATTCAACAACATAAATCTTCGCCAGCTAAAGAAAGTGTCATTAGTAAAGAATAGGCGATAAAAACCATACAAAAAGATGGTAATAATGTTTATTTCAACAAGGTATGAAAGCATAATCCAAATATTTTTTATACATTATCTTTAATACAGATAGCTATAATATCATAGTATTACTCTTTTCCTTTCTCTATTTCACGAATAATGTCTACCAAATCTTTAAACGATAGATCCTCCTCCTTGGCAAAGAAACATACCATCTCTTTAAATGAATCTTTGAAGTAGTCATGTACAAATCCTCTCATAAAACGATGCTTATACTCCTCTTCCTCTATGGCTGGTAAATAACTGTATGCAATGCCCTGCTTTTCTTGGGATATGTACCCTTTTTGTTTAAGATTCCTCATAACAGAAGCTACTGTGGTGTAAGGAGGTGTAGGTTCAGGGAGTTCCTTTAGAATCTCTGTTACCGTACATTTTTTTAGCTTCCACACTTTTTGCATAATTGCTTCTTCTTGAATAGATAATTTTTTCATATAAAATTTATAATGCTTTTTTTTTGTTTTACTTTCACAAATGTTGTTTGTTACATAATAACATACTGCAATATTTCAAATGCGCCGTAAATCTACTAATTTTTCGTAGATTGCGATAGAGTTCTGCAGAAAAAAAAGTAAATTTATTATTCTTTTATATTTATTTAAATTGAGTTTGTAGAATTTAAAGGATAGCAAACACTGCTACAAGCACTATTGATAACTGCTACATGTTGTTTAAGAGACATGAACTCCTGTCACTTCTGTCATGTGAATATTACTCTTAAATTGCTGATTCTTAGTGCATTTACAAGAAGTGTTAAATGTGACAGCAAAAAGAAATTAGAATTATCATAGTGATATAGTTGTATTTTTGTATGTGAGACAAGATAGTCATACTGCACATGGTAATTTGTTAGATGTTTTCTCTTTGTAAATATATAAACTATGTAATAGCCTAAAACGCAAAAAGGTATGCCTCACGACATACCTTCTTCTGTGTTCTTAGTCATTCTATTAATTCGAGCCTCTTGTCGGATTCGAACCAACGACCCCGAGATTACAAATCACGTGCTCTGGCCAACTGAGCTAAAGAGGCGGGGTGGACAAGCGATTCCTATCGCACCGCTACAACCTTCTGCCCTTGCTACGTTCCCGTCCTGGGGGATTCAAAGGGAGCTGGTCGTAAGAGACTTGCCCGTCTAATACTTTACCATTTCTGTTAAAGCGAGTGCAAAGATACAGAATTAATTTAATACCAGCAAAGAGAAATCAAAACTTTTTCTGTTTTTAACAAAAAATCATAAATTTGACGGAGTACTACATTATTTATAATAAATAATCCGTACTTTTGTATCATGATTTATGAAGATTTTAAACAGTTGACAGCTTATACTCGTTATGATGGTATTTATCTTGCTATTATTTGGGCAGCAAGTTTCGCTTGCTTGTTGGGTATAACCGTTCTGCCAGTTTTGGCACAATTTAGTTTTCTACTCTCACTATCAACACCTTTTTTTGTTGCTTATCGACTGAAGATATTTCGTGAGGAAGGACGTAACGGAGTTATCTCTTTCCGTCGTAGTCTTTTCTATTGTGTACGTGTGTTTTTTAATGCAGCAATTATTTTTAGTTTGTTGCAATGGCTCTATATGCACTATCTTGATAATGGGAAATTAGTCATGATGGTTACTAATATCTATTCCACCAATGAGGGTAAAAGTACTCTTGCGGCTATAGGTGTTTCATACGACCAGTTTATTACTGCATTGCCAGAGGCTTTTCAGCCATATTCATTGGCTTCAAGTACTTTTGTTACTGCTGTAATGTTAGGTGGTTTGTGCTCACTGTTTATTGCAGCTATTATGTCTAAGAAAGTCAAGAGGCAGACGTTATAAACTTGAATTTAATAAACTTCTCATCTCTAATTGAAAACTCCTAATTCAGAATATGGATATATCAGTAATTATTCCTCTTTACAATGAGGAAGAAAGTCTACCAGAATTACACGCGTGGATTCAGCGCGTGATGAACGCCAACGGTTTCACGTATGAAATTATCTTTGTCAATGACGGCTCTAAAGACAGGAGCTGGGATGTTATTGAAGAGTTACATCATAAGGATGCTGAGCATGTTCATGCTATTAAGTTCCGTCGTAACTACGGTAAGAGTCCTGCGCTCTATTGTGGCTTTAATGCTGCTCAGGGAGATGTTGTTATTACGATGGATGCTGATTTACAGGATTCTCCTGACGAGATACCAGAGCTTTATCGTATGATAATGGAGGAGAAGTATGACCTTGTCAGTGGTTATAAGCAGAAACGTTATGACCCATTGACGAAGACTATACCTACAAAGCTTTTCAATGCTACGGCACGTAAGATTAGTGGTGTACACAATTTGCATGATTTCAACTGTGGTTTGAAAGCCTATCGTCGTGATGTAGTGAAGAATATTGAAGTGTATGGTGAGATGCACCGTTATATCCCTTATCTTGCTAAAGAGGCAGGTTTTGCACGCATAGGTGAGAAGGTCGTACAGCATCAGGCACGTAAGTATGGTACGTCAAAGTTTGGTATCAATCGTTTCTTCAATGGTTATCTTGACTTGTTGACGCTTTGGTTCCTCACGAACTTTGGTAAGAAACCAATGCATGTCTTTGGATTGATGGGGTCGTTTATGTTCTTCATTGGTTTTATAGCCTTCCTTTGGCTGATTGTAGAGAAGATTATTATGCTCGTGAATGGTGTTTATGGTGACTTGCTTTCTAACCATGCATCCTTCTTTATTGCACTTGTTGCGATGGTACTGGGTACACAGCTCTTCCTTGCTGGTTTTATTGGCGACCTTATTAGTCGTAGTAATCCGCGAAGGAATGACTATCAGGTTGAGAAAGAATTCTAAGGGAATATTCTCCCTCTATAGCCTATGATGGATAAAGGCTATAAAGGTGTTTCTTTGTACATTATGTTTGATGGGGGAGATATAAATACTTGTGTAGATATTATCTACGGACGTTGCTTTATTTATAGAAATCAATAGGAAAATGAACTATAGCAAGATTAGACATATAGTAAGTAAAACCTTCTTGTTTACTCTTCTTCTTGGTGGAGTAACTTGGATGGGTTCTTGTTCAGACATTGACTGTCCTGTGACTAATGGTGTATGGGCAAACTATGTTGTACAAGGTGATACCTTACGCGACACACTTACTATCTCGGCAATACGTGAGAATAAAACCGATACAGTGTTACTGAATAAGCAAGTTAATACCACGAAGTTTACTTTGCCAATGAGCTATAGTGGAGATAGTGACAAGTTGCGCTTTGTCTTCACAAGTAAGGCGGGGGTAACAACAGTTGATACAGTTACAGTATCAAAAACGAATATTAGTCATTTTGAGAGTGTTGACTGTCCGCCAACATTCTTTCATACCCTTACGGCCGTATCGGCAAAGGGTACACGTGTGAGTCAGGTTGAAATCAATAATCCTAACGTTGATTATGATGGTACGAAAGAACATATACTTATCACTTTTACTAATCCTTAATGCATTATTCCTGCTGTATCCAGCTACAGCTAATGCGCAACGCCAACCTTCTTTGTCAAAGATGAAGGAGGATAGCATCCCTTTCTTTAAGGGAGTGGCAGTGGGTACAGATCTCGTCGGACCAGCTATGCGTTGGCTTGCGTCATACGGTCAGTATGAAGCTTTGCTGCGTGTAAATATTAAGGATAGATACTTTCCTGTCGTTGAAGCAGGTGTAGGACAGGCTGATAAGACTGATGAAACAACTGGAACAAACTTTAAGACGAGTGCACCTTATGGACGAGTAGGCTGTGACTTCAATATGCTTAAGAATAAGCATGACGATTATCGCTTTTTAGTGGGTGGTAGAGTAGGCTATACTTCGTTCAAGTATGATGTTCTTAGTCCTGGACTTGCTGATCCTATTTGGGGAACACAAAGCTCTTATGGTGCTATTGGTAATAAAGGAAGTCAACTATGGGCAGAACTCGTTGGCAGTGTTGATGCAAAGATTTTAGGACCTATTCGTATGGGATGGAGCGTTCGGTACAAACTCCGCATAGCTCATAAGATGGGCGAAATAGGTGAAGCTTGGTATGTTCCTGGATATGGTCGTGGCGGTTCGTCACAACTTGGAGCAACCTTTAATGTACTCTTTGAACTATAATGAGATAGTTGTTTAGAAGATAGAGAGATACTTGTTGTAGTACCTTTTAATAGTTATAACTTACGGACGTATTACTTGAGCGTCCCAATTGTAAATACTAATATCTTCTGATTCTAACTTACTCTTAACTCTTAATAAATTAAAATATTATATGAATAAGAAAAAACTATATTGGCAAATACCTTTTCTTCTTGTGTTGATTATCGGTTCAATAGCTATTGTCCGTTGTCAGCACTCAATGCCTTATCAGCATAATAAGGGATTTATCTTTGGTACAGTTTATAATATTACCTATCAAAGTAATGAAGACCTTCAGCCGCAGATTGAGGCAGAGTTGATGAAGGTAAATCAGACTTTCTCAACTTTTGAAGCTAATTCGTTGATTTCACAGATTAATCAAAACAAGCCGGTGAAAGTGAATGAAATGTTTAGAGAGGTATTTACACTTGCTGAAACAATCTCAAAGGAAACTGATGGTGCTTTTGATATCACAGTTGCTCCAATGGTCAATATGTGGGGCTTTGGTTTTAAGACGGGGCAACATCCTTCTAAGCAAGCAATAGATAGCTTACGTCAAGTTGTAGGATATAATAAAGTAAAGCTTGTTGGTAATACAATTCAAAAGACAGATAAACGCGTTATGCTCGATTGTTCCGCTATAGCTAAAGGTTATGGCTCAGATATTGTTGCACGTTTCTTACGTCGTAATGGTATTAAAAACTTCATGGTTGAGATTGGTGGTGAGATTGTTACGATGGGAAATAGTGAGCAGCGACTGCCTTGGAAGATAGGCGTAACAAAGCCAACGGATGATAGTGTGAAGGTTAATCAAGAGATACAGACGGTTTTGAATGTTACAGATAAGGCAATGGCAACGAGTGGTAACTACCGTAATTTCTATTACAAGGGTGGAAAGAAATATGCTCATACTATTGACCCTAAAACAGGTTATCCTGTGCAGCATTCACTTCTTTCTGCAACAGTCTTAGCAAATAATTGTGCTACAGCAGATGCTTATGCAACCTCGTTTATGGTAATGGGTATCGAGAAAGCACGTAAACTACTTGATCGTCATCCAGAGTTGATGGCATACTTCATTTATTCTGATGCGAAAGGTAATTTACGTGTATGGTATAGTGCTTCGATGGAAGGCAAGATAGTAGAATAAACTATATAGCCGCTTTCTTTTTAAAAAGGCGGCTATATAATATTTTTATATGTTATGCTTCAGCTCTACGATAAACTTCTTGAACTGCCACTCTTCATCGGTATTAGTACGGATGAATTGTCTGATATTGTGGGGCAAACGAAGTTTGGTTTTCATAAGTTGGTAGCTGATAAACCGCTTGTGAGCACTGAAGATAAATGTACACAACTTTTTTTCCTTATGAGTGGTACACTTCGCGTAGTTAGTCATGCAGATAACTATCGGTATCGTATAGAAGAAGAAATGTCTGCGCCGGCTGTGATTCAGCCAGAACACCTCTTTGGACTTATGCAGCGTTATACAAAAGATTTTATCGCACAGACAGATTGTAGCCTGCTATCGTTGGATAAGTCAGAGGTCTTACGGCTACTTGATTATTATCTGATATTCCGACTTAATCTTCTTAATAGTATTTCCATGCAGGCACAGCGAATGAGTCATATTCCGTGGAGGCAACAACCCAGTGATATTCGTCAACAATTTATTAACTTTCTTCGTCTTCGTTGTCTCACACAAGCTGGTCATAAGGTTTTGAAAATAAGGATGGAAGATCTTGCTCAAGAATTACATCAAAGCCGTCTAAATGTTTCTCGTATGCTTAACGCTTTACAACGTGATGGGCTGCTGACAATGAGTAGGGGAGTTATTACAGTTCCACAGTTAGAAGCTTTAAGGGGATAAGTAACTATTCAGCGGTATTAACCTGGTTATATTTTTTTCCTCTAAAATCTTCGTATAAAGACTATAAAGATGTTCATTTTTCTTGCGTATTTCAGATTTTCTTTGTACCTTTATACCTATGAAAGAGCAAGTTACGGACATATCAAAAGTATTACAAGACATGAAGGAAGAGATGCGATTGTTGCGTGAAACTGTCAGCCAGCAGTATGCCGAGATTATCAAATTGAATCGTAACATAAATGCTCTGAACCTCCATATCCGAAAAGAGTTCTTCCATGGTTTGATATTCTGTGAATCTCTTTTCCAAAACATGACAGTATATATAAGGTAACACTGCGTTGCATCGACTATCTGGCTATTAAAGTAGCAAGCTTGAAAATCTCCTAATCCGAGCTACTGCTTAGTTTCCCTTTTCCCCTTTTCTTGATGCAGTGAAAAATCACAGGGTATAGTTGTCTTGCTGTCAAAGAATGCACGAAATAGCAGTTTGTAGCTCAATACGCACCTGTCTTTTATATTGTCGAAAACACGACTGATATCTTCCTTTCTCACGCCACTCTTCCTAAGCATGGTGTCATCTGTAATGACAGGCGAGATAACAGGTGACCGATGCTAAACTTGCCAAAAAGATGAAATAAATCATCACTTACTCGAGTTTTAACACTCAAACGTTTGGATAACTCACTTATTTTCTTTATTTTTGCTTCCATAATAATTTTGTTGTCTTGTCTTTAAAATCAGTTGTTTAGCGATTACTAATTTACAAAGAAAATTCGATAAACTGTTATTTCTCTATCTATTTATTATGATGGGAAACTTTAGACAATTAATTATGAAGAAAAAACTTCTAAGTCTTGGTATTGCATTCTGTTCAATAGTGGCAATATCCTTAGCTACCCTAAATGGGAAGGTAAAGTCTTATTCAGGAATTAGCCTGGATGATCTTGTAAGTACGACCGAGGTGAATGCAGAGTGTGTTCAAGGCTCAGACTGTTCTGCAAGCGGAAAATGTCTGAATGGTCCTGGAATCTGTGTGTTCGCAGTGGAGTATCGTGAATGCGATCCATACAAGTAATCTTATTTTAGCAGGGGGTGCGTTCGCCCTCCCTGCTTCATAATTGTAAGAAGCATCCTATGAGAACCTGTAGAAATCTTGGAGTATTTCTCCTGTTTGGTCCGTTCTTCCTAACTGTATTCGGTCAGAATCAACCGGATACTGCACAAGACTTGGAGGTAATCCATTCGGTACTGCCTCAGGACCAGCCATACATGCTCTTTAGCAAGGGAGTCTATGAGACAGGTGAAGATATGTGGTTCAAAGCATGGCTGTTCGACCGCTCCTTTTTAACACTGTCGAATAGGAGCCGGACTCTCTTTCTGAGAATCTATGATTCCACCGACAGTCTTGTGTGGAATGAGAAATATCCGATTTCCGGTGGGCGGGCTGAGGGACACGTTTTCATCGGGGAGAAATGGAATACTGGGGAATACCGGGTGGAAGGATATACTCAGTCTTCGTTCTATGCAGACAGCACAGAAGCCATCTTTCCTCAAAAAATATGGGTTGTTGACCGAATCGACAAACAGAAACCACAAGACACGAAAGCTATACAGCAGAGAGATAACATCAGACTTGGCTTGTATCCAGAGGGGGGCTATCTGGTTCAGGGTATAAAAAACTATGTTGCATTTAAGACAACAGACAACCAAGGTATGCCTGCCCCCTTGAATGGCTGGCTATGTGAAAATGGAGCGAGGATATTGGACATAGAAAGCTATCATGACGGAATGGGGCTCTTTTCGTTCGTCCCTCAAGAAGGAATCCGCTACACGGTACAACTAACCAATGGGCAAGAGTTTCCTCTTCCCACATCTCTCCGTTCGGGCATGGTAATGCATTTGGAACACACAGACAGGAAAAATGTTGTGTTCTCGGTGAGGCAGCCCAAGGGAAGCATGCCCCGTCGTATAACTCTATTTGTGCAGATGCGTAATGTGCCCTGTTGTCGGGCCAAAGGCATACTTCGGGATAGCCTCATCATCACTTTGCCTACGAGCGAGTTTATCGGACAGGGAATTGCCGAGGCAACCCTTTACGATGAGCAGCAGCGTCCGGTAGCTGAAAGGTTGTTCTATGTCTTGCCTGATAAACAGCTGGCGATAACAGCTCGTCCGTCGAAAGAAGTCTATTCACGCCGTGATAAAGGTAAAGTAAGGATACATGTGACCGATTCCGAGGGAAAACCGGTACAGGCAGAAATATGCGTGAGTATCTTTGACAAAGCTTACATGAGCCAAGCCTACCGGGAAACGATGCTGTCCTATAATTTACTCTCAACCCAGATACGTGGTAATATTCATCACCCCGCCTACTACTTCGACCGGAATAACCCGGACAGATTGCATGCTTTGGACCTGTTGCTTCTTACGCAAGGGTGGCGGCGGTATACCTGGCAGGAAAGTCGGAAGGACTATCATGGGAAACCATTCCTATGTGACAGCATCATCGGAAGAGAAACCGTGGGAAGTCGTAAGATGAAAAGAAATACCACCAACGGAGGTGAGCAGGTGATTCAGGTGTTCGGACCTTCCGGGGATAGTCAGTTCCTATGGACCGATTCCGTGGGCAACTTCTCTGTTCCCGTGTCTGTCATGAATACACTTCGGGGTGGATATGTCTATATCAAGCCACTTCTGGGAAAAGAGTTCAAGCCACATCTGACGCTCTCGGATGGTACGGTACTGATAGACTCCATAAGGAAGTCGAAAAAATCATACCAATCTTATTTGAACAATGTCGAGAAAGAAAAGAAAGACGCGGAGCTTGTCACAACCCAGACAGGGACAGTGCTGCTGAACGAGGTACTTGTCACCAGGAAGCGCAGGATTCCCTTCAGGGATAAGTTCATGGGGAGGCTGGATAGCCTGGTAAATATAAATTTAGGCCCATGGGTCTGCAAACACGGCTTTTTAGAAAACTACAAAGAGGGATATTCCCACTTAATGGGAGATGAAAGAGCACCTGTCCAATGTGCTCAACATAGTAGAGATACTTTAAATGTTCGGAGGAAACCCGTTATCGGAAAGATGTATCGGATTATAAAATACGAACCTAATACACAGGGAATATGGATCGTCAAAGATGTCGAGGACATAAAGTATGAGGGTCCTATCTACACCGATGAGGAATTGCTCCGTATGAATAACATCACGCGTGTCAAGGGCTACTATGGCCAACGCGAGTTCTATACGCCCGATTCCGTGGAGATGCTGTCCTCGCTACCCGATGCGCGGAATACATTGCTATGGAGTCCCTCTGTTCTGACTGACAAGAACGGAGATGCCATCGTGCCATTTTGGACATCTGACATCAATACGCAGTTTATAGGAGTCGTGGAGGGTACCGATGGTCTGGGACTATTAGGCAGTAACACTTTTGAGTTTCATGTATCAAAAACCATGGAAGAATGAAGACGAGAATATTTGAAAGCCGGACAGTAGGGCTGATATTCATGCTGCTGTACATAGCCAGTACGGGGGGTGCCTCTGCACAGACTCGCAATGACACCCTCAGTCAGATGAGAGACTCTATCGTACATCTGAAGGAGGTACAGGTCAGTGCCTCACGTCCGCTGATAAAGGCAGAGCTCGATAGGATAATCTATCATGCAGCCGATGATCCCGACAGCAGGAGCATGACGCTGTTGGAAATGCTGCGGAAGGTGCCTATGGTTACGGTAGAGGGGAATGATGTCGTGAAAGTAAAGGGCAGTACTGATTTTAAGGTATATGTGAACGGAAAGCCAAACACCATGATGAGCAACAAGCCCACGGAGATGATGAGGACCATCCCCGCTTCGACCGTCAGGAAGATAGAAGTCATTACGAATCCCGGTGCCAAATATGATGCGGAGGGCGTGGCAGGGATACTCAACATCATTACGTTAGGCAGTTCGAAGCTGGAAGGCTACAACGTCAGTCTGGGCGTGGGAGTAATGAATATAGCACAAAGTGCAAACGTGTCAGGACTGGCTAAGGTCGGGAAATTAACTTTTTCATTCACGGACGGAGTAAGCTATTCCAAACCACCCAAGGCATGGCAGGAGACGGAACGCACAGGTAAAACGCTGTCGGCAGCAGGACAGATGCACTCCTACTCTGATTATCAGGTCAAGGCACCCGCCCATTTCATGGAATTGGGCGGCAGCTATGAGTTTGACAGCCGCCACTTGATCAGTATGACGGCAGGAGTAGAGAACTACACAGGGAAAAGCCGGACGGACATGCACACTGATATGTACGACGGCAATGGTGGGCATAGATACAGCTTCGATAATGAGCATGCGTCACGCAATCGAATTAATAGCCTGTACGCAGGAATCGATTACCAGCACACGTTTGGCAGACATGGCGGTGTCATAACGCTGTCGTATCGCTTTTCAGCAGTACCTTCCACCGTTATGTCCTCCAGCCTTTATTACTGGCAAAAAGGCCAGACACCGGATTTAAGTTTCAAGGACCTGTGTACCACGTCCGATCTGCATATGGACGAACATACCAGTCAGATAGACTATACCGTAACCAGAGGTGGAAAGCATACATGGAGTGTGGGGGCTAAATACATCCATCGCAACCATAAGAGTGACAATGTCGAAGCTACAAGAACGGCAGGTACGGAAGAACCTTTTGCGGAAGACCAGAGTCCGTCTCTTTCTTACAGGCAGAAGACCGACATTTCATCCGCATATGCGGAATATGCCATACAGCACAAGCAAATATCAGGAAAGATGGGATTGCGTTATGAGCATTCTTCGCAGAAAGTAAGCTATCCTGAAGATAACCTCCTGACGCGTTATGAAAGTTTCGGTGCGCAATTCGATAACGTGGTCCCTTCCTTGTCAATCGGCTACCGTATAGGGGAGACACGGATGCTCACGTTCTCTTATGCCATGCGCATATCACGCCCCAACATCTGGAATCTGAATCCCTATGTAGACCGGACGAATCCTACAGTCATCAAGACAGGAAACCCTGACCTGACCACATCATCCTCGCATAACCTGAGCCTCTCGTTCAACTCGTTTGCCCGGCGCTTTGGAATAAACATGACGGCAGGACTCGACTTACAGGATCGTGGCATCATCGGCTACTCCTATTGGGGTAATCCTGTCTCCCTGACCGACAATATAATAACAGGAGAAGATGCCACCCTTATCTCCACGTATGGCAATCTGCTCAAGAGAAGTAATGTTTATCTGAACCTTTACATCCGGTGGGCACTCTCTGGGAGCGCCACCTTGAATGTCAATGCAAACGGAGCATATACCAATCTTAAAAGTTCACAGCTGGGACAGCATAATAATGGATATTCAAGCAGTCTTTCGGTCAATTTACAGAAGAACCTACCGTGGAGGTTGAGAATGGTGGCAGGTTGTTCGCTGAACAGCCGAAGCTTAAATCTGCAAGGGTATACCGAAGGCTCCATGATGTACCGTCTTATGCTGATTCGTTCTTTCTTGAAAGACGACAGGCTGACGGTGACCGTCTATGGAAATAATCTGTTCCAAAATGATTTGCGTATAGAACAGCTTACCGAAACTGCCGACTTTACAAATCGCTTTACGAATGTAAGACGTGACTATCGCAGCTTCGGTATAAACGTCAGCCTGCGTATAGGAAAGCTGCATGATAAGGTGAAACGCACATCGAAGAGCATATCAAACGATGACATCATCATAGATGGGAATCCAAGAAACCAGAAATAGTAAATAACTGAAATCCCCCCCTTAAAGCACGGGCCTTTTCTCATTTCCTTTTGCTTGTCGTTCTCATATCCATTGACTTTTAACACATGACTAACTGAAGTTATGCAGTGTGTCCATATACCTCATCCCATTTTAGGGTGAGTTTTTTAACAGTGTTGTGTGTCAAATAAGTGGTTTTGTGGATACCTGGATTTATTTTTGAATGTTGCAGTATGAAATCTATGAAGAGGAATTTAAACAAATACGGACACACATAAGCGTGTGTCCGTAAATGATTCTAAGGTATTAGACGTGAAGTCTGTCAATCCTATTCGTAAGTTAAAGCGTTTTTACTATAATGTCTGTTATGCGTTCTTGGTTTCAGTAATCACTTCCTTATATAATTTCTCCTTTGTGGTCTTAACTGTATATTTATCTTCTCCAGCATAGAAACGGCGGTGTGCTTCTTCTTGGCGAGGTGCTGAGAAGTTGCTAACACGTTTCATGTAGCCGATGATACGGGTGAGGTAATCAACATTTTTAGACTGGCAATGTGGACATTCGTGTATATATCGTTTGTCAATATGACCACAGTCGTTGCATACCGTGTTAGGAATGTTGAATGTGAAGTAGTTACACCCCTCTTGTGCAGCTACACGCAGCAACTGTCGATACTGTGTTTCAGAGAGGTGCTCCTCAAGGTTCATGTGAAGAGCAGAACCACCCGTTAGGTGTTCTATATAAGGTGCTCCGTGCAGTTTGAACTTGTCGAGAATTGTCAGCGAGTTATCCTCAACGCGATAGAAATAGCTGTTATAGCAGCTGCGTGGAACAAAATACCCATCTTCGGAGTCCCATTTAGCATGCTTTACACCTACATTCTCTGCAGGAATCATCTCGCAGTTGAACATAGCTTCCTTTGTACGGAAGGCCTTATTCTGTGTTTCTATCAATCCAAGTACGGTCTGTACAAACTTCTTATACTCCTCATTAGGTGTGATGTCAAGTCCCATGAACTCTGCTGCTTCTACAAGACCATTGATACCAATTGTGAGGTATTGGCGGTCAATGTTAATATATCCAGCATCAAAGAGTGGTAACATGTGATTACGCAGCAACTCCTTAAGGTTTTCATTGTATGCTAATTGAACCTTATGGCACAATTCGATGATGTGGGTTAGATACTCCTTATAATCAAGGTTATTATTGACTGCATACTGAATACAGCGGTTGAGATTGATAGTCAATACACTCTTCGAGCCTGTTGAGACGCCACCAGCACCGAGCGTATAAGAGAAACCATTGTCTTGAATCTCGTTACGCAGACGGCAGCATGAACTGAGTGAGTCAGCATTATTGCTCATATATGTGAAGAAACTATGTCCTTCAGAATACATCTTAGCAGTAAAGTCACCCCATTCCTTATCCTTACAATCACCATCCTCGGCTAATAATGCCATTGTTTCAACAGGGAAAGTGAGAACAGTCTTCAGACGCTCTTGATTGAACCAAGTCATAAAGCGTTTTTGTAACCAAGAAAGACTCTCCCAGTCAGGCTGTGAACCATCTGGGAAATAGAAGTTTCCAAAGAGAGACTCGAAGTATGGTCGGTCGTAATATGATATGTTCCAGAATACAGCTTGATAGTTGCGAGCACCTGTAGGCTGGTTGAGCGAATAGACTATTTGCTCAAAATAATCAGTAATTACCTTGTCTATTGAACGTTTTCTAAGGCTGAGATCAACTACTTCATTAGCACGCTTCCAGTAGTCTTCACCATATTCTTTTTGTATAAAGTAATTCATATACATAAGGAACTCTGGTGTTGCGCAGGCACCAGCAAGCATAGAAGAAACCATGAATACCATGTTGATAAATCCTCCACAGAAACTCTTAAGATTGGTTGGTGCTGTAGAGTTGCCTCCAATAGAGGTTGTACCGCCAATCAGCCAAGGATACATGGTGATTGAAGCGCAATAGTTTGCGAGGTTAGTCTCATCATTCTTATATATAAAATGGTGGTTAAGGAGGTCGATGTATTCATCAGCCAAGTCTTTACCATACATTTTCTTAATACGATCAACAAGTAGTCTACGGTTGAGACGAATAAAGCCTTGCTTTGGAAGTTCGCCGATAAGGGTAGCAATATTCTTGTGTTCAACATTGGCGTTAGCATCAAATTTTGAGCCCGTTGCTGCGTTAGAGGCTACACAATAGTCTGAGAGGAATTTCATCTTTTCAAGTGTCTCACGATCTTCTGTGTGCTGCTGGCGATAGACAATGAAACTCTTTGCTACATGATAATATCCTTCTTTCATAAGTGCTAACTCTACCTGATTTTGAATATCCTCTACCTTGATGTCGTTTTGGATATTCAAGTTAGCAATGATTTTTGATAATGTACCCAAGTCGGTAGGCTCGTTGACACTTTCGAATGCCTTGAGGATTGCATTCATAATTTTGTCGAGGGAGAATCGATCCTTTGACCCATCACGTTTTGTGATTGTAAAATTCTTTATTTCCATTGTTGAATTAATATTTTTAGGAGTTTAATTTTCTTACGATATTATTTTTAGAGAGTGTGATTCTAATACACTAAAGTAAAGCAAAAGTTTTCAGTTTTGGATAACTTTTTTTAATTTGTTGTTTATAAAGTTTTCCATTTTGATAAACTTTCTGATGCAAATTTATATAAAACTATTCATTTGGCAAAGAATAATTGAGCTAAAAAATATTGGATAAATTACTAATTATCTGTGCTTTTAATTGTGAAACGTTGGTGGCATAAGGTGTTGAAGTTTATTTCACTCGATGAAATATTTTTTTTATTTAGATGTTCTTGTACCTAAAAAAAGAATCATTTAAGATGTTTACTAAACTATTCTTTTATTACATCTACTAAGATATGTTTGTGAAGAAGTTTTTTAGGGATGAGATACTTGGTTAAATATATAAAGTTATTTTATGATTGTTATTTGCTTCACATATATAAATAATGTAATTTTGCAGGTGGAAATAATAAAGTTATGAAAGATATATCATTGATAGCCTTTGATGCAGACGATACCTTATGGGAGTGTCAAACATATTTTGAGGCAGTAGAGAAAGAGTATTGTGAGGTTCTTAAGCCTTATGCTTCGGCTGATGAAGTCTCCAAAGCTCTTTTTGCTGTTGAAACGGCAAATATGCCACTTTTGGGTTACGGTAGTAAGGCTTTTTTGTTGTCACTATTGGAGAATGCAATAGAGGTAAGTGAAGGAAAGCTAAAAGCAAAGGAGGTTAAGAAGATTATAGATTTAGGCAAAGGACTTCTCGAGTTACCAGGAAGGCCAATGGATGGCGTTGAAGAAACATTGAAAGTCTTGCATGATACAGGAAAGTATCATTTAGTTGTCTTTACGAAAGGTGAACTACTTGATCAAGAGAATAAGTTTCATCGTTCTGGCTTAAGTCCATACTTTGATAATATTATTGTTGTTTCAGATAAGACAGAAAAGTCTTATCATCAGTTGTGTGATCGATATTCTATTGATGTTGACCAACTATTGATGGTGGGAAACTCTTTTCGTTCGGACATAGAACCTGTGTTAAAACTTGGTGGCTGGGCTGCTCATATCCCTTTTCATACTGTATGGCAGCACGAAGTCGTTGAGGAATATGATCACCCTCATTTGTTGAAATTGGAGTTCTTTACACAGTTAAAGCATGTTTTATTAAACGGCTTTGTAAACTGTTGGTGAATCTTTTGTAATAATTTCATTATATGTCGATTATTTTATGTAAGTTTGCATCACAAAAACAATAAGGATATAAAATACATATTAAACTAATCATTGATTAAATGTTAGCACCACAAATTGAATTTTCAGATCGAGAGGAGCGTATTGAGTTCATTCAAGAACGTTTTCATTGTAAATCACCTGCATGTGGTGGTTGTGGTTCATGTAATCTTCCTGATGGTGTACCTGCTGTAGAGTATTTTGCTGATTATATAGATGGTAAGGTTGAATTTGTTAAACTTGCTGCAAAGATTTGGGAGTAGGAATTTTTCTTCTTCCAGATAATCTAATATTAAGGTGAAATGCAACTCATAATAGCTTTTTGTTTATAGTCCGCACTATTGGTGCTTACCCTTCGCACCATTGGTGTTTGCCCTCCGCACCACTGGTGCTAAGCACTATCACCATGAAACATAATGGTAGGAAATGGTAATAGATACTGTAAATTAATATATAATAAGAGATTATAGAAAACATATATAGGAATGCTTTATTTGGCAATAATAAATGATATGCTATAAGCGTTTTTGTGTTTTTTATCATTCTACATCTTTTGATTACAGATTTCTTTTGTATATTTGCAGTTGTAATTTGTTACTGATTGAAAACAAAAGTATGTTTATGAGAAATTATTTAAAATACCTTATGTTATTTTTTGCTATGACTTTTAGTTATAGCGTATTGGCACAAAGTGTTCAATGGCGTGATCAACATAAAGTAAAACGTAAAGAAACTATCTTTGGTATTGCTAAAGAATATGGTGTAACAATCCCACAGCTTCTTGATGCTAACCCAACAATGAAGCAGGCAGGTTATGAACTGAAGAAAGGTGACCTAATCTTTGTTCCTTACTCAAAGGAGGGCGACTTCCTTCCAGATGGTTCTGTAAAAGGTAAGACGGATAAGAAGGCTGCGTCAAAGCCTACTGCTGCTCAGGCTCCTGCAAAGACTGTGAACGCTATTCGTGTTGGTATCATGCTACCTTTGCATAACCAAGATGGTGATGGAAAACGTATGGTAGAGTTCTATCGTGGTGTATTATTAGCTCTTAATCAGATGAAGACTGAGGGGATTAATACAGAAGTACACGCTTGGAATGTACCTAAGGGTGCTGATATTCGTAATACCTTGCTTGAGCCAAATGCTTCAAAGTTAGATGTTATCTTTGGTCCTCTTTATTCAGAGCAGGTAAAGCCATTGGCTGATTTTTGTCGTGCGTATGATATTAAACTTGTTATTCCTTTCTCAATATCAGGCAATGATGTAGAAACAAATCCTAATATTTTCCAAGTATATCAGACAGAGGCTTCGCTGACAAATAAGGCTATAGCTGCTTTCTTGGAGCGTTTCCAGAAATCACATCACCCTATTTTTGTTAATTGTAAGGATGAAACAAGTCAGGTAGGCGACTTTACTACAAGTTTGAGAAAGCAACTTGACTTACAGAAGATTAAGTATAGTCTTACAAGTTCAAAGTCATCTAATGCTGATTTCTCTAAGCATTTTGATGCAACTCGACCAAATGTTGTGATTCTTAATTCTGAGAAAAGCCCACAGTTGAATGAGGTTTTCGCTAAGTTGGCTCAGCTGAAGAAGGCCCGTCCAGGCTTAGCTATCAGCCTTTATGGTTACAACCAGTGGTTTGTTTACCAAGATTATAACCTTGACCAGTACTTCAAGTATAACACTTATATCCCATCTACCTATTATTATAATAAGGCTGCGGATAAGACAAAGGAGTTAGAAGAAAAGTACACAGAGCAGTATGGTGAGCCTATGTCAAGACAGTATATCCCTCGTATGGCACTTACTGGTTATGATCAAGCACAGTTCTTCGTACGTGGTTTGAAGGCAAACGGCAAGAATTTCAAGGGTACTGCTGCAGAAGTTAAGTATCGTCCATTGCAGACACGTTATAACTTTATACGTGTAGGACAGGGCGGATATATCAATGACAACTTCCAACTGGTTCACTTCAAGACAGACCAGACAATGGAGAATCTTGTCTATTAAACAGAAGAAGAGTATCTTATCCAAAAGATGAAGAATAAAATCTCAAGAATATTAGCTATTATCCTACTTGCGTTGCCATTGACAGTAGCTGCGCAAGTAGGTGACCATCGTAACGACTTTGCCATTGGTGTAAATGGTGGTTACGTACTCTCTAACGTAGGTTTCACTCCGAGTGTAAGACAATCCATGCATGGTGACTTCACGGGAGGATTAAGTATACGTTATGTGTGTGAAAAGTATTTCAATACTATCTGTTCTATCTATGGTGAGGTGAACTATGCTTCCGTTGGATGGAAGGAGAAGATTTTGACAGGAACAGATCAGCCAGTAATTAATTCTAATGGGTTGACTGAAGAGTATTCACGTACTGTTAACTACGTTCAGATTCCTGTCTTTGCACACCTTGCATGGGGACGTGAGCAGAATGGCTTTAACTTTTTCTTTCAAGCTGGTCCACAATTAGGACTCTATCTTGGAGAGTCTACTTCTAAAAACTATGATATTCCTAACCTTGCTACTGATGGAACAGGGCGCAGTAATCCAATAATAGCACAGGAGTCAATGCCTGTTGAGAAAAAGTTAGACTATGGTATTGCCGCTGGCTTAGGTATGGAGTATAGTAATCGTCATGTAGGTCATTTCTTACTTGAAGCCCGCTATTACTATGGATTGGGTAATATCTATGGAAGTTCAAAGAAAGACTATTTCGGTAAGTCTAATTATAGCAATATTGTTGTCAAGGCTACCTACCTTTTTGACATTGTAAAAACAAAGTAATAATTAACCTATAATTTTATCATTATGTTTGAGAACCAACCTAAAGCACTGTACGCATTGGCATTAGCCAATACTGGTGAGCGTTTCGGCTATTATACCATGATAGCTGTTTTTTCTTTATTTTTAAGAGCCAATTTCGGGTTATCTGGTGATACAGCTGGCTTGATTTATGGTGTTTTCCTTGCCTTAGTTTACTTCTTGCCATTGGTCGGTGGTATCATGGCCGACAAGTTTGGCTATGGAAAGATGGTGACTATTGGTATTATCGTCATGTTTGCGGGCTATCTATTCTTGTCTATCCCATTGGGTGGAGGAGTAATGGGCTATGCAGCAATGTTTGGTGCTTTGCTACTTGTTAGTCTTGGAACAGGCTTGTTCAAGGGTAACCTACAGGTGATGGTGGGTAATCTTTATGATGCACCAGAACTGTCAGCAAAGCGCGATTCAGGTTTCTCTATCTTCTACATGGCAATCAACATTGGTGCACTCTTTGCTCCTACAGCAGCTGTGAGAATTAAGGAATGGGCTGAGCATTCGCTTGGTTATTCTGGTAATGATGCCTACCATTTCTCTTTTGCAGTTGCTTGTGTGTCATTGATCGTGTCAATGATGATTTACTACGCTTTCCGTAGCACTTTTAAGCATGTAGAAGCTGGTGCAGGTAAGAGTAAGAAAACTGATACAACAGTTGCAGCAGAAGAGCTTACTCCACAGCAAACTAAGGAGCGTATTGTTGCTCTTTGTCTTGTTTTTGCTGTCGTTATCTTCTTCTGGATGTCGTTCCATCAGAATGGTCTAACACTGACTTTCTTCGCCGATGAGTTTGTTAGTCCAAAGTCAGAGGGTGTGCAAACAATGGCATTTGATGTAATCAACCTTGTGATGATTATCTTCATGATTTACAGTCTAATGTCATTCTTCCAGAGTAAAACTTCTAAGGCTAAGCTGATTTCTACTGTTGTATTCCTTGCAGCCGTAGGAGTATTGGTTTATAAGTATCATAACATCGGTGGTCCTGTTGATGTTAGTGCTCCTATTTTCCAGCAGTTTAATCCATTCTATGTAGTAGCTTTGACACCTGTCAGTATGGCAATCTTTGGTGCTTTAGCAGCTAAAGGTAAGGAACCAACAGCGCCTCGTAAGATTGCTTACGGTATGATTATCGCAGGTAGTGCTTACTTGCTTATGGTTTTGGCATCACGTGGTTTGCTTACTCCTAACGAGCAGGATGCTGCAAAGGCTGCAGGCGAGACTGTTCCATTTGCTTCTGGTAACTGGTTGATTGGCACCTATCTTATTCTTACTTTTGGTGAGTTGTTGCTTAGTCCTATGGGTATCAGCTTCGTTAGTAAGGTTGCTCCTCCAAAGTATAAGGGTACAATGATGGGTGGATGGTTTGTTGCTACAGCTATCGGTAACCTGCTTGTCAGCGTTGGTGGTTTCTTGTGGAACGACATACCTCTGACAATTGTATGGTCTGTCTTTATTGTACTTTGTCTTCTCTCTGCTGGCTTCATGTTCCTTATGATGAAGCGTTTGGAGAAGGTTGCATAAAGGTAGCCCCTCACGGAATAAGATTTTATAATATAATAAAAGGCTGAACTCTTTCTTTGAGTTCAGCCTTTTATCATGTAATCATATTTGAATGACCAATATCTCTACCATATAAGTAAGTTGTTTAGCGTCTTACTCTTTTATTATAAGGGTGATAATCCTTCCTTCTTTTTATCCTCTTATCAACGTGTTGTAGCCTAACACATAATGTGCGAACGCTCCGCACATGTTGTGCGGAGCGTTCGCACTAATGGTGCTAAGCACTAAACGCCTAACAATATATTGTTAGAACGAGTGACGTTTATTGTTAGAAAAGAGTTACGCTACCCTAAACAAGGATAGCGTATTTTGTTAAGGGACTTACCCTTCCAGTCTATAAGGTTTACTTACTTTAGTTTTTCAGCTAAATACTTACCCGTCAAACTCTCCTTGCAGCGAGCCACCTCTTCTGGTGTAGCAGCTATTACGAGGCTTCCACCCTTGTCTCCACCATCAGGACCAAGGTCGATGACATGGTCAGCACATTTGATGACATCGAGATTATGTTCAATAACCAATATCGTATGTCCACGTTCAATGAGCGCATTGAAAGCATGGAGTAGACGCTGGATATCGTGGAAATGCAGACCCGTTGTTGGCTCGTCAAAGATGAAAAGCGTTGGTTCTTGCTGTTCCTGTCCGATGAAGTAAGCGAGTTTCACACGCTGATTCTCACCGCCAGATAGGGTAGAAGAACTTTGTCCGAGCTTGATATAACCAAGACCTACATCCTCTAAAGGCTTCAATCTGTTTATAATTGCTTTGCGCTTATGCTCACCGAAGAATTGAATAGCCTCAGATACGGTCATATTCAGAATGTCGTTGATATTCTTTCCTTGGAACTGCACGTCGAGTATCTCACGCTTAAAGCGTTGTCCGTGACATTCTTCACATTCAAGAACGAGGTCTGCCATAAATTGCATCTCTACCGTAATGACACCTGCACCCTTACATTCTTCACAGCGACCACCTTCTGTGTTGAATGAGAAATATTGTGGTGTGAAGCCCATCTGCTTAGATAATTGCTGATCTGCAAATAGCTTTCTGATTTCGTCGTATGCTTTCACGTAGGTTGCAGGATTAGAGCGTGTACTCTTACCGATAGGGTTCTGATCTACAAACTCCACGTGTTTAATCTGTTTCCAGTCACCACCGATAGAAGAATATTCACCTGGTGTGTCGGCAACCTCATCCAAATGACGTTTGAGAGCAGGGTAGAGAATACCTTTCACAAGGGAAGACTTTCCGCTACCACTGACTCCTGTCACTACAGTAAAGACATTCAGAGGGAACTTTACGTCAACACCTTTAAGGTTGTTCATGCGTGCCCCTTTCAATTCTATTGCCATATTCCAAGGACGTCGACTTGTAGGTGTGTTGATAACTTCCGTTCCTGTGAGATATTTGATGGTATATGAATGAGGATACTGCTCCAGTAATTGCAGTGATTGAGTATTTTTCTTCTCTTTAATATCTCCCTCTATTCGCTTGATATCAGATACTTTACCTTCGAACACAATCTCACCACCAAGTCGACCTGCATCTGGTCCAACGTCAATCAGGTAGTCAGCAGCACGCATGATTTCCTCATCATGTTCCACAACAACCACCGTGTTTCCTAATGCTTGAAGTTCCTTCAGTACATGAATGAGGCGGTCGGTATCTCGACTGTGCAAACCAATGGAAGGTTCGTCAAGTATATAGAGTGAACCAACGAGGGAAGAACCAAGGGAAGTTGTGAGATTGATGCGTTGACTCTCACCACCACTCAATGAGTTTGATTGGCGGTTAAGAGTGAGATAGCCCAATCCTACGTCTAAAAGGAACTGCAGACGACTTGTTATTTCGGTCATCAATCGCTTACTAACTTCCTGTTCATGCTCTGTTAATTCCAGTTTGTCAAACCATTGCTTAAGATTAATGACTGACATATCAACGAGCTCGGTAATAGCCATACCGCCTATCTTGACCCAAGTTGCCTCCTTCTTTAGCTTCGTACCGTGGCAGTCAGGACAAACAGTTTTACCACGATAACGACTGAGCATGACGCGGTATTGAATCTTGTATTGGTTTTCTTTCAACATTTGGAAGAAAGTATCAATGCAGATACGATCGTGAATGTCTTTCTTTCTGTCGCTTGGTAGACCCTTCCAAAGGCTTTCCTTCTCAGCTTTAGTTAGTTCAAAATAAGGCTTGAAGATAGGGAAGTTGTCTTTTGCTGCACGTCTGCAGAACTCATCTTTCCATGTTGCCATCTTCTCACCATGCCAACATTGTACGCAACCATCATAGACAGAAAGAGAGGAGTCTGGGATAACTAATTTCTCATCGACACCGATGACGCGACCAAAACCCTCACAAGTAGGGCAAGCACCGAGGGGAGAATTGAACGAAAACATATTATCGTTCGGTTCTTCAAAGCGTATGCCGTCAGCTTCAAAGCGTGTTGAAAAGTCATAAGTAAGCTTGGCTGGTAGAATCATCAGTTGCATATAGCCGTCACCCTCATAGAAAGCTGTCTCGCAAGAGTCAGTGAGTCGGGTCAGTGTATCTTTGGAGTTGTCAACTGACAAACGGTCAATAACGAGATAGATATTCTTTGCTTTATCCTTTGCCGTGCTTTTATTGTCATCATTAGCAGGGTTTTGTTCAAGCCAGTCTTCTATGCGGATAAAGTCATTATCTACATAGATACGTGCATAACCTTCCTGCATCTCCATCTCAAGTTGGTTCTGTACGCTTCGTCCTTCAACGATGTGTAGAGGAGCAAGAATACAGAATTTTGTACCTTCTGAGTACGACATCACTTTCTCAATGACATCTTCAACAGAATGATGCTTTACCTCTTCGCCAGAAACAGGACTAAAAGTCCTACCTATACGAGCATAGAGAAGACGGAGGTATTCGTATATTTCGGTAGAAGTACCCACCGTTGAGCGTGGATTACGTGAGATAACCTTTTGCTCAATAGCGATAGCAGGGGGGAGTCCTTTGATGAAATCGACCTCAGGCTTAGACATTCTGCCTAAGAACTGACGGGCATAAGCTGAAAGACTTTCCACATATCTGCGTTGCCCTTCAGCATAAAGTGTGTCGAAAGCAAGCGATGACTTGCCCGAACCTGATACACCAGTAACGGCAACAAACTGGCCTTGAGGGATTTTTACATCTATATCCTTTAGGTTGTTAACCTTAGCCCCTTTTACCTCAATATATTTATTCATAATTATCAACTTTATTCTACATTTATCCTTACAGACTCTTAAAAGAGATTTAAAGGACGAATAGTAATATGCAAAATTACAAAAAAACTTTGGTTCTTTCTGATATTTACTTTATATTTGCAGCCGATATTATATTTTAAAAGAACACAATTATGAGAGTTAAGAAATTATTGGTTATTGCTCTGATGGCCCTCCCAATGATGAGTATGGCACAGAGCTCATACGAGCAGATAGGTGAATCTGCAAACAGTACACAGTTTGAGAACAAGCAGAATAGCGCAGCTTACCAGCAGTGGTTGAGCCAGTATGAAGAGTGTGGTCAGCGTATCAACGATATATCTGAGCAGTATCAGCGCGAAGTTGACAAGCGTGGCTATCCAAAGAAGAAGACTGTTAAGGCGAAGATGGCACTGGTTAATCAGTATATCAGCCTATTGCAGCAGCAGCGTGATTCTCCAGAACTGAATCAGGGGGTTGATATTGACAAGGTGAATAGCAAGATTGCTATGTGGCAGGAGCAACTTCAGGGTTTGGCTGCTTTGCTGAAGAAGATTTAAATCATATTTTATTGTAATATTAAAAGAGCTGTAACGGCATTGGCAGTTACAGCTCTTTTCTTTGTTTTATTGCTCTTCTCCATCTGTGTTAAGCAGAATCTTCTTGCTTCCTTTCTTTGCTTCGAAGTAAGGTGGTTCGTCCCTTAACGTTATACTGTCATAGATGAAAGGTGCTACAATGGTGTCTTTCCCATCAGGAAGTATCAAGCCAAGCTTACCATCCAATTGGGCTATGAGTGGCATTGTTCGCAAATCATCAACATAGACATAACAAGTACGAAGGAACTCATACTTCGGTTCAACGAGTGTACGTCCTCTGTGGTCAAGGATACCAAACTTTCCTTTTCGTTCGATTACCTCATGATACTGAATGTATATCTCACGGATAAGATTCAAATATTTCACCATCTTTCTCTTATCGTTGACCAATGTAACGAGGTAATCGAATGTGTCAGAGTAGTTTGCCATCGCACGAGCTAAGACAATCTTCATGTCTAATCCCTTGATAGCCTTGCGGTTTAAGTCAATATATCGTGCAATAGCAGCCTCCTTTTCCTTCATAGGTAGGTCTTTCAGATGCTCCTCAAAACGTAGCATCTGTTGTTTACTGCCGTGCATGGCTTTGATGTATCTATGTATCTGACGCCCCATTTCCATGCACACGAAATGTCGAATCTGCTGTTCCTCTATAGGGTCAGCGTATTCCTGATTGAAATTGTCTTGCGTAATCATGGGCTTTTCTCTTTTGTTTTTGCCAAAGATACTGACTTTTGATAGTTCTACCAAGAATTTAAATGATTTTAATTTAAATGATTTTGAAATGTCTTTATTTTCGGCTTTAGACTTAAAGATGAAGCTCAACATCTTTGCCAAAAGGTGTAAGGGATAGTCCAGCCATTTTGAAGTGTTGCTTGGCAAATGGAATACCTATAATTGTAATGGCAAGGAGGATACCAAAGAGAATGTGGGCTAAGCATGCCCATAAACCACCAAAGATAATCCAAATGATATTGAGTGGAATGGTGATACAGCCTGAAAGACTTTCTCCTTCTCTCACTTCTGCGCCAAAAGGCCATAGGCACAGGAGTCCGAGCTTGAATGTTTGTACTGCAGCTGGTATGCCGATAATGGTGATGGCAAGTGCTAAACTACCTGTAAAATAACCGATAGCAGCCTCTAATCCGCCGAATATCCACCAAATGATGTTTCCAAAAATACGCATAATTTATTGTTGAATTAAGATGTTTATATGCAGATAATCCCTCTGCTTGAATGTTATAAGCTAAGTTTTGAACCAGAAGTCAATAGTATCTTACTTTCATGCTGGCGTCATATTGAGTTGTGCAGAGCGTCAGCACTATTGGTGCGAACCATTAGCACCATAGGTGCGGAGCCTTAGCACATCAGTTAAAAGTAAGGAGAATGATTCGTTATGGTCATTACATTATATGAATAAGATGCTAATAACAACCTATACAGCTTATGTTCAATAGACAACAGAAATCTTTTATAAAGATTATATGATGTCTGTAATTTCTTCCAAAGTCTTCCGTTTCTTCTCATTCGTTGGGCAGTCATCTGCTATGTGACCGATAGGAATGATGGCAACAGGCTCAAAACCTGTATATGGAAAGGTCTCCTTCAGTTTGGCTACATTAAAGTTACAAACCCAACAACTGCCTAAGCCTCGCTCTGTTGCAGCTAAGCAGAGGTGTTCTGTAGCAATTGCAACATCAATGTCACCATGTTGTTTGTTATCTTCCTGGCGTATCCAGTTTTTGTCAACCTCGCGCATACAAATGATGTAGAGTGGTGCAGACTTGAACCATTCGCGGTTGTAGCATTCTTGTAGTTGCTTGCGTGCCTCATCCGACTTCACAACAACAAACTTCCATGGCTGTTTATTGACAGCTGATGGAGCCATACGTGTCACTTCAAGAATATATTGTAAGTCTTCTTCTGATACTGGTGTGTCACTATATTTGCGTACTGAAAAACGCTTTTGGGATAGTTCTAATATATTCATAACCTGATAAATATAAGCTTTCCAATGTGGATTTAGCTATGAAGTGTATTGTTGTTTATACTCTCACAATAAAGGATTTTACTTATTGTAACTCCTCTTTATAGTATAGTATCGCCTTAATGGCAATCTGTTCAGCTTCCTCGATGGTGCAATTTAGTCTTCCACCTGATGCGTCAGCATGACCGCCACCATTGAAGAACTTTGCTGCCATTGGTTGACAGTGGAACCCATTGCAAGAACGAAGACTCACGAGTACGGTCTTAGGTTTCTCTGTATCTTCTCGCAATGAGATACTTAGTTTGAGCCCTTTAATCTGCTGTGGAATATTCACAAGTCCCTCCATATCTCCCTTGATAAAATGGAACTGTGCCATCTCTTCTTTTGTTACGGTATAATAGGATGCGTGCAACTCCTCAATCACCTTCATCTTGTTGAGGATGATGTGTGCACGGAGGCGGAGGGCATTGGTGGAGTAGTTGTGGAATACACGGTTATAAATCTCGTCCTTGTCAATATTCTTTGCAAGAAGCTGACCGATAATATAGAATATCTCTGGGCGTGATGAATTATAGGTGAAGCCACCTGTGTCTGTCATCATACCACAATAAATGCAGGACGCACATTGGGTTGTCATCTTCTCGTAGCCATCTAACTGACTAATCAGGCGGAAGACAATCTCACATGTACTTGACATTTCTGGATGTGAAACCGTCAATGCGTTGTTTGTTTCAGGTTCTAAGTGGTGGTCGATGAGTAGGCGAGGGGCTGTGGAGAACTCCAAAACCTCTTGCATTGCATCTACACGTGAGTTTTGGTTGAAATCAAGACAGCAAACGAGGTCTGCTTCCTTAAACGCCTTCTCAACCTCCTTTGGTCGTCTGTCATAACGAATAACGGAATTATGTCCCGGTAGCCAATGCAGAAAGTCGGGTGTAGCGTCAGGCATACACACCTTAACGTTGGTCTTGCCAATCTGTTTTAGAAAGTGCATCCATGCCAGTGACGAACCTGTCGCGTCGCCATCAGGTGACTTATGAGCACAGATTACGATGTTTGTTGCATTGGAGAGAAGATTGCGAAGTGTTGCAATTTCTTCTTGATTCAGTAGGTTTAATTCCATTATAGCTGTCAGCTTTGGTGTGTGTTTGAAAGGTGTTTGGGTTGTTATACCCGATGTGTGTAGAGATGAGAGAAATAAAAAGCCCTGCCTGGATACCCGTCTTACATCTTGAAATGCCGAAGAATGTATGCGGAGATAATACCCAGGCAGGGGTTGTGAATTAGAACAATTTAGCTGGATAGGTTCCATCGTCGACCAGTGACTGAATCTTGTCAACCACGCTCTGACGATCGGCAGCGTATGTTACGCCAAACCACTTGCTGGTAGTGTCAAGCACCTTCACGGTAGATGTACCATCGTTGATGAGCTTGTTTACCATCAATGGGATGAAATATTCAGACTTCTTATTCTCCATATTCTTTGGATCAGAGAGGAACTCCTTGAAGTATGCCTCGCTGTACTCGAAGTAGTCTGGTGTGAAACCCCATACATTCATAGATACAGGAGTGTTCTCACTAACAGCAACCCACTCACCATTGTCGTCTTTATACTTGATTTCGCCATCGCGACGCTCAATCTCTGTACGCTCAACAACAGTTGTCAAGTTTCCTTCAGCATCTGTAGAGCAGATACCACGAGCAACAGTACCATTCTCGCTCAGTGTGTTACCTACGCGGAAACCAACCATTGCGTATTTATCTCTTGCACCCTCTGGGAGGTCAGCAAGGAACTTACCAATAACCTTGAAGCAGTCACGGTTGTAGAAGTCGTCACAGTTGATAACGCAGAAAGGCTCTTTGATAACATCCTTTGCCATCAAAACAGCATGGTTTGTACCCCATGGCTTCTCACGACCTTCTGGTACAGAGAATCCTTCTGGCAATGCATCGATGCTCTGGAAAACAAGTTCTGCAGGGATATGACCCTCATACTTTGAGAGAACTTGGCTGCGGAACTGCTCTTCGAAATCCTTACGGATAACAAAGACAATCTTACCAAATCCTGCTTGGATTGCATCATAGATAGAGTAGTCCATAATGGTCTCGCCATTAGGACCCAATTCGTCGAGCTGCTTTAGCCCGCCGTAGCGGCTTCCCATACCTGCCGCAAGGAGTAATAACGTAGGTTTCATTTTCTTTTTTATATCGTTAAACTATATATTATGTTCTGAATGCAAAGGTAAGAAAAATATGGGATATATTATTATTTTGTGTTATGAATTATGAGAGTTAAATATGTTGTTCGTTTTTATCTTTTTCAAGTTTAATTCAAATCACTCGTTAAACTCTAACATTTATCATTCTTATTCAGAATAGTAATGCTTGATACTATCTTTCATTTTCTTATCAATGCTTCGTCTATCTTTCTAACTTTTCGTACTCTGCATCGTATATATTGCAAAGTGTTATGTCATATAAAGGTACCCTTATTTTTTAGCTTTCTGAAAGGTAATAATGTTCTTGGTGTTTTGAATTTTGTTTACATTATTTCTTGTCTTATATCTTTATAAATAAGCAAAAAACACTGTTTTGAGTGCTCTTATAACTGTCTTGTTATTAGATAGTTACAGGGTTGGATTTTAAAAGGTGCTTACTTGGGTTTGAAAAGGGCGTTAGTTAGGCTTCAAAAGGGCATCTTTTGCAAGTCAATTGGGCGTTAATTTGAATGCAATTTGTGCTCTTTTAAAAATGAGTATGTGAAAAAATATGACAAAAGAGTTGTTTTTACTCTCTCTCTGACCGTATGATTAGCATCCAAATGGGAGTAATAGAGTGGGGAAGTGTTAGGCACGTTTCATGAGAATAGCGCGTTCTTTGGGTGAGAACTTCTCTATTGCATAACGTAGCATGGTACGGGGCATGTCTGCTCGATGGCTCATAACGTAGTCATAAAGACGCTTTGAATCTCGTTTCCCTGCTTCACGAAGCATCCATCCAATAGCCTTGTGCATGAGGTCGTGTGGGTGGTGCATCATCAGGTCGCTTAGTGCGTATGTGTCTTCTAATTGACCTTTACGAATAAATGCGTATGTTGATACGATTGCGATACGATTATCCCATAGTAGTGGACTTTGAGCTAATTGGTAAAGAATGTCACGTGACTTGTCGAGCAAGTATTCGCCTATGATGAAGCGACAGGATAGGTCAACAAGGTCCCAGTTGTTGATATGCTTGGTTTGAGAGAGGTAGAGATCGAAAAGCTCTTTGTGTAATGCCAAGTCTTTCTTCTTACTTTTCTCTACCATAATGATTAAGGCGCAAAGGCGCACTTCATGCCATTCAGACTGTATTAGTTCTTGTATCTCGGCTAAGGAAATGTCTTTGTGCTGCTTCGCAATAGCTCTAATATTGGGTACGGTGACACCTAAAAAACGGTCGCCTTCACCATATTCTCCTTTGCCAGCCTTAAAGAACTTAGGGAATATCTCTCGCTTCTCCGCATCTGATAGTGCTTGAAGTTTATTTGTTATAGTCTTGGTAAGTTGCTTCATAGTAAATCCTTTTTTGTTTTACCAACTTCTTTATCTCTTGCAAAGATAATTCTTTATTTTGTTTTATGGACTAATTGAGAAGAAGAACTGACAGGTTGTCAGATAATATTCTTATAGTTGTCAGTAAGTCTGTTTGGCATAGTTTTCGTATAAAGTAAGGCGAAACGACTTCTTAGCAGGTCGTAAACAAATTGATAATTAAAATCTTAAAACATATACAATTATGACAATTAAACCTTTAGCAGACAGAGTCCTCGTGCTTCCAGCACAGGCAGAAGAGAAAGTTGGTGGTATTATCATCCCAGACACAGCCAAGGAAAAACCACAACGTGGTAAGGTGGTTGCTGTTGGTAATGGTACCAAGGATGAGGAGATGATTCTCAAGGTTGGCGATGAGGTGCTCTATGGTAAGTACGCTGGTACGGAGCTTGAGAATGAGGGTGAGAAATATTTGATGATGCGCCAGAGCGACGTATTGGCAATTGTTGAGTAACACTTCTCCTATCAAAAGGTCTTAAAATAGCTGTAGTTTGGCTATTCTATTGTATCTTGTAGAACTATATATACATAGAAAAGATAAAAAAGAACAGCTAACAACGCATAATTAAACAATCATAATAAGGAATATATAAAATGGCAAAAGAGATAAGATTCGATTCAGATGCACGTGAACTCTTGAAGAGTGGTGTAGACCAGTTGGCAAATGCAGTGAAGGTAACGCTCGGTCCTAAGGGTCGTAATGTAGTTATCGGTAAGAAGTTTGGTGCTCCACAGATTACTAAGGACGGTGTTACCGTTGCAAAGGAAGTAGAGCTCGAGGACAATTTTGAGAATGCAGGTGCACAGCTTGTTAAGAGCGTTGCAAGCAAGACTGGTGACGATGCAGGTGATGGTACAACAACAGCAACTATCCTCACACAGGCTATTGTTACTGAAGGATTGAAGAACGTTACAGCTGGTGCAAACCCAATGGACCTCAAGCGTGGTATCGACAAGGCTGTAGCTAAGGTGGTTGAGCATATCAAAGCTACAGCAGAAGTTGTTGGTGATAACTACGACAAGATTGAGCAGGTTGCTACTGTAAGTGCAAATAACGATCCTGAAATCGGTAAGTTGCTTGCAGATGCTATGCGCAAGGTATCTAAGGATGGCGTTATCACTATTGAAGAGAGCAAGACTCGTGAGACAAGTATCGGCGTTGTTGAGGGTATGCAGTTCGATCGTGGCTATCTCTCTGGTTACTTTGTAACAGATACAGATAAGATGGAATGTGATATGGAGAACCCATATATCCTCATCTACGATAAGAAGATTTCAAACGTTAAGGACTTCCTCCCAATTCTACAGCCAGCTGCTGAGAGTGGTCGTCCATTGTTGGTAATTGCTGAGGACGTAGACTCTGAGGCATTGACAACATTGGTTGTAAACCGTCTTCGTGCAGGTTTGAAGATTTGTGCTGTTAAGGCTCCAGGCTTTGGCGACCGTCGTAAAGCAATGCTTGAGGATATCGCTGTGTTGACAGGTGGTGTGGTAATCAGCGAGGAGAAGGGTCTTTCTTTGGATAAAGCAACTCTTGAGATGTTGGGTACAGCTAAGAAAGTTACTATCTCTAAGGACAACACCACTATCGTTGATGGTGCTGGTGAGAAGGAAGCTATCAAGGATCGTGTAGCTCAGATTAAGAACGAAATTGCGACTTCAACAAGTTCATACGATAAGGAGAAGTTGCAGGAGCGTTTGGCTAAGCTCTCTGGTGGTGTTGCTGTTCTCTACGTTGGTGCTAACTCTGAGGTGGAGATGAAGGAGAAGAAGGACCGCGTTGACGATGCACTCTGCGCTACTCGTGCTGCAATGGAAGAGGGTGTAGTTGTTGGTGGTGGTACCACTTACATCCGTGCTCAGGAAGCATTGAAGGACCTTAAGGGTGAGAATGCAGATGAGCAGACAGGTATCAATATCGTTTGTCGTGCTATTGAGGAGCCTCTTCGTCAGATTATCGCTAATGCTGGTGGTGAAGGTGCCGTAGTAGTTAATAATGTTCGTGAGGGTAAGGGTGACTATGGTTACAATGCTCGCAAGGATGTTTATGAGGACCTTCGTGCTGCAGGTGTTATCGACCCTGCTAAGGTATCTCGTGTTGCACTTGAGAATGCAGCTTCAATTGCAGGTATGTTCTTGACAACTGAGTGTCTTATTGTAGACAAGGTTGAGGATACTCCAGTTATGCCAGCTGCTCCAGGTATGGGCGGTATGATGTAATAAGCATATTCTCAGATACATTATATATAATAAAAGGAAGGCATCAGGACAGATGTCTTCCTTTTTTTGTTGATAGCAATTAGTGCTGTTCGGCAAACATTTACTGTATAGGTTAGCTCATTACTATATATTATCATATCCTTTTCTTATTCTTTTCTGCTGATGTACTAATGTTCCGCACATATTGTGTCAATGCCCCGCACATATCGTGCTCATGGTAAGCACCACTGGTGTTGAGGCTAAATACGATGCAATAAACAACTATATAGAAATTCTCTTTAGGCTTTACTAAAGATAAAGATATCAATGTTTGGAACATCTTGATATGCTAATCGTATGTAAAGGTAACTTATTTCAATGGTAAGGGGATATAAAAAGAAAAAGCGATGACCTTCACAGGGAATCGCTTTATTTACTCAATAGGTATTAGTCTTTTAAAGGTAAAAGATTGTTTTCAGGATAACAGCCACAAAGATATGTTATTTTCATATTCCATGCAAACTTTTAGTAGATTTTTTTTTCATTGTTGAAATGTGTGCGAACACATGTTTGTATTAAATCTTTTTTTGAAGAAAAAGGATGCTATATTCTTGTTTTAAAGCGATTTTTTGATGTTTGAAGGTTCAGTAATTTAGAATTTTCTTATATTGAATTAAGGTGTGTTTGTAATGTTATGTGAATTGTTGTGAGCTATTATTATTTATCTTGTTCTTTGTTTTTTTGTATGATATATTAATTGTTGAAATGGCTTTTGTTATCCAAAGTATTTCCTTTATTCATAGATTATAGTTAACTTTGCAAGGAGCTTATCTGTGAGTTAAGTTTTAAATAAAAAGCAAAATCTTCCATTACTACATTTATAAATGATTATGAAGAAAAGAACAATCTTGTTGTTTGGACTGCTCCTTATGGTTTTAACTGCTGTTGCAGGTGGTAAAATTAAGGTGGCATGTGTAGGAAATAGTGTGACATGGGGAATGACAATTGTCGACAGAGAGAAGAATTGTTATCCAGCACAACTGCAGTTGATGTTAGGAGATAGTTATGAAGTCAGAAACTTCGGACACTCTGGTTCGACGTTGCTTCGTCGTGGACATCGTCCTTATGTTAATCAGAAGGAGTATAAGGAGGCATTGGATTTTAAGGCAGATCTTGTTATTATCCATCTTGGACTCAATGATACCGACCCACGTAATTGGCCAGAATACAGTGAGGAGTTCAATGCAGATTATATTCGTTTGATTGATAGTTTTCGTCAGGCAAATCCAAAGGCGAAGATTTGGATATGTCTTATGACGCCAATCTTTGATCGTCACCCTCGTTTTGAGAGTGGTACACGTGATTGGCATGCACAGATTCAGAAGCATATACGACAAGTGGCTACAGCTACGCGCGTTTCACTGATTGATTTGAATACGCCTTTATACAGCCGTCCTGACCTTCTTGCTGATGCTATTCATCCAAATGCTGAAGGTGCGAAGATTATCGCTGATACGGTATATGGAGCCTTGACAGGCAATTATGGTGGTCTTGCTCTTTCTCCGTTGTACACAGACGGAATGGTTGTTCAGCGCAACAAGCCTATTGTTTTCCGTGGAAAGGCAAATACTGGCGAAACTGTTAAGGTGAACTTCAATGGTCGTACGCTTTCATCTGTGGCTGATGGAACTGGAAAATGGAGGGTTTCTTTTCCTGCTGAGAAGGCTGGAGGGCCTTATAAAGCAATGGTTAGCACGAAGAAGGAGAAACTTACTATTAAGGAAATATATGTCGGTGAGGTATGGCTTTGTTCTGGTCAGTCGAATATGGAATGGCCAGTGAATGCTTCATTGAACAAAGAGCAAGACTTGGATGAGGCTGACAGTCAGACTCGCTTACATCTTTTTAATATGTCTGCAATCTATCCAACGAATGCTGTAGCATGGTCGGCTGGTGCTTGCGACTCAATAAATCGTCATCAGTACCTCCGTATTGGACCGTGGCGTAACTGCTCTCGTGAGTCATTGAGCGGCTTCTCAGCTGTGGCTTATCACTTTGGAAAGATGTTAGCAGACAGCTTACAAGTACCTGTAGGTATTATCTGTAATGCTGTTGGTGGAACGACAACAGAGTCATGGATTGACCGTCAGACTTTGGAACAGCGTATGCCAGCCATTCTTCGTGATTGGTATCGTGGCGACTTCGGTATGAAGTGGGCACGTGAACGAGCATTGCAGAACATCAGTGTGAGTAAGAACCCATTGCAGCGTCATCCTTATGCTCCTACTTATATGTTTGAGGCGGGCATGCTTCCTTTGAAGGGTTATGGCATTAAGGGCGTTGTGTGGTATCAAGGTGAGTCTAATGCGCACAATATAGAACTTCACGAAAGACTCTTCCCTATGTTGCAGAAGAGTTGGCGCAATTTCTTCCATAACGCTGAACTGCCGTTTTATTTTGTACAGCTCTCCAGCTTGAATCGTCCTTCATGGCCACGTTTCCGTGACTCTCAACGTCGTATGGCATCAAGGTTGCGTAATACTTGGATGGCTGTAACAACGGATGTGGGTGATTCTTTGGACGTGCATTACAGAAATAAGAAGCCTGTTGGCGAGCGTCTTGGCTTACAAGCTTTGTGTCATAGTTATGATTACAAGATAGAGTCAGAGGGACCTGTCTGTCATTCTGTTTCTGTGAAAGATAATGGACTTGAACTGCAGTTTGTGCATGCAAAATCATTGTCTGCTAAGGGTGGTCGTCTTATAGGCTTTGAGGTAGCAGGTGCTGATGGTATCTTTTATCCAGCCGAAGCACAGATAACATCGTCTAACACAATTCATGTTAGGTCGTCGTCTGTAACACGTCCACTCTATGTTCGTTATGGCTGGCAACCTTTCACACGTGCTAATCTCGTGAACGAAGTGGGATTACCATGTAGTACATTCCAATGGAAGCTTAGGAAGTAAGTGTTTTTAATTTACTAATATTTGGTAGTGTAACCTCTTTTAAACAATAAGTTACTTTCACACTGATAGTATACTACATTGTGTTTAACGCTCAACACCATTGGTGTTTACTATGAACACCAATGGTGTTGGGCATTGGCACAAAAGCAAAACATGGAATGAGAGGATTCTTATAATAATAAAATATTGACTAACTTATCTGGGTAAAACAAGCAGGAAACCAATAAGAATCAACTCGTTAATATGAATTTTAAGGTAACAGACAATTTGTGTCTGCGGAAATTCATAACCCCTATTTTATCTTTTCATACTCCACAATAGGCTTTTGTGCATTCATTTTACGCAATCGAGATGTTAGGTGTCGGAAGAGTCGAGTAACGAGTCGAGGCTGTGAAGCACTAAGATCATTCTTTTCTGATAGGTCGCTTGATAGATTGTAAAGCTCTTTCTTTCCTGTAAGATACGAATAAATCAATTTCCATTGTCCCTCACGAATAGCACAATTAAGGCTGATACCGAGTCCTTCTCCATCCCATATATTAGGATAGTTCCATATCAATTGTCGCTTCTCAAAGCCTCGTTGTTTACCACGAAGGATAGATGTGATATCCTGCCCATCGATAGTCTGTGGTACACGGTAGTTTTTGATGCCTGCCATAGAGAGCAAAGTCGGATAAAGGTCCTCTATGATTATAGGTGCATGAGAGCGTGAATTTGGTTTTACTACATTGTTCCATTTTACGATAAAGGGTACCCTTATACCTCCTTCATACAGCGAGCCTTTACCACTCTTGAGAGGTGCATTTTGTGTGTAAAGTTCCCCATCTCGCCAATACGACGACGAGGCAAGTCCACCATTATCACTCATAAAGATGATAATCGTTTCTCGCTCGAGTCCAGCCTGAGCTACCCAATCCATGAGGTCTCCTAAACTTTTATCCATTCCTGCAACCAACGAAGCATAAGCAGCTTCCTTCTCAGAAAGACCACGTGCTCTATAGGTAGGATAAAAACGCATATCTCGGTCGATGGGGACGTGTACAGCGTAATGAGACATATAGAGATAGAAAGGTTGATTGTATTTCTTTGCCTTCTCTAAGGATGCAATAGCCTCTTGTGTTAGAGCTTCTGTTGCAAAGGTTCCAGTACCCCAATAACGTTCTAAACCTGGGATTGCAAATGGTGATGTGGCTTTCCCATCCTTTGTGAAGCCATAATTACGTTCGCTTAAATAGGTTGCTAAGCCTCCTGCTGCTGTACCCGTAATATTTATGTCAAAGCCGAAGTGATGCGGATTCTCACCTGGTGTGTCAATAGCTCCCCAATGTGCTTTCCCACAATGTATGGTGTGATAACCCGCATCTTTCAGTAGTTGCACAAAGGATGTGGCTTTTGCTGTGTGTGGCACATTACCGCTCTGTGCAATGCCATTATAATTCCAATCTGGTAGCGTTACACCTTCTCGCTTCCCATCCGTCATTTTGTCACGATGTAAAGTCCAATTCGTTACGCGGTGTCGTGACATGTTCATGCCAGTCATCAGGCTACATCTTGATGGTGAACTGATAGGAGTTGCATAAGCATCAGTAAACATCATACCCTCTGCAGCGAGTCTTTTCATATTTGGTGTGTCGTACTTTCGATTATTGGCAGTAATTGAGTCTGCAAAAGGAAGGGATGTGTCTTGCCACCCCATATCGTCTACCATGAAGAAGATAATGTTGGGTTGTGGGTTTTCTCTTTGTGCCTTGACTGGGAGCGATACTCCAAAAGTAGCCATAGAAGCAGTAGCTAATAGGGTAGATGAATATTTTGATTTATAGAGTGTATAGATGTGCATTGTTATAAAGAATTATGGATTGGGTTCTTAGATAGAGTACAAAGTTAGAAATAAAGTTGATAAATGCGACATAAATAAGGAGAAGTTTTATTTCTCCTTATGTTATCATAGAGCGCATAGCTATCATATAGAAACTTATATTTTTCATAGTTTACGCATCTCTCAACTAAAAAGATACAAGAAAAGTTATAAATAATTTGGAATTATCAGAAAATCTTGTTACCTTTGCACTCGCTTTTATCAAAGCATAGGGAGATTCGCTAGCTCAGTTGGTAGAGCACAACACTTTTAATGTTGGGGTCATGGGTTCGAGCCCCATGCGAATCACTGAAACAAGAGGAATATCGCAAGGGTATTCCTCTTGTTGTTTTATTATTTGCGTGTTATAATACTATGTGTAAAATGATAAATTGATAAACTCCTTCAATTTCAGACATTAGTAGTGTAAATCCAAACTAACTTGCAATATTTAGTTGGAGTGTATGTCGGCTGTCAATAATAAATAGCAATATAAAAGTAGGTCTTAAACTTTGATTTGTAAAATTAGTTTTTTATATTTGCAGAAACTAATAATTTAAAATACAAACAAATAGAACAATTACTCTTTTGACGGATAGGACGTAAACTCTCTGTCACTTATAAAACCTCGAAGACTAACCTCTTTGTACCTATGGGCAGCATCGTTCCGCCTCAATCTACTAATGTGGCTTTAACGCTGAAAACCGATTACTGTGGAAATATGATTTATGAGAATGGACAATTAAGCAAGATTCTTACTGACGTGGGATACATTACACTTGCAAATTCTACTCCAACATACCATTACTACTTGCAGGACCACCTTGGAAACAACCGTGTAGTGATAGATGAGCATGGACAAGTGGAGCAAGTGAATCATTACTATGCCTTTGGTGGACTGATGGGTGAGAGTACAGGCGGAGGCGCACAATCTTACAAGTACAACGGTAAGGAACTTGACCGTATGCACGGATTGGATTGGTATGATTATGGTGCACGCCACTATGATGCTGTGCTGGGAAGATGGATGTGTGTGGATCCTTTGGCAGAAAAATATGTGTGGACCAGCCCTTATCTATATGGTGGTGGAAATCCAATTAGAATAATTGACCCAAATGGAATGGGCTGGGTTGAAACCGTAGATAAGAAAACTTATTGGGATGAAAGGGTTAGTTCGGCTGAAGACATAGAGTTTATTCCTAAAGGTGGCAGATTCTTAGGAAATACAGCGGATTTATTTGATGAACAGGGTATTTATAAGTTTGGTGATAATCAGGGGAATATTCTTTCTGCTCATCCAATGGAGGATGTAATTGTTACTGGCGATAAAGACTATAAGTTCCATCACAGTTTCGGTTATTATCTCTTCGGTGATTTTAGACATTCAGATGGTGGATATGGTCCTATACAAGCTGATGCTATTAGCTTTGGTGTAGGTGGCAATGTAACCTTTATAGGCTCAACTGTAGGGATTGAAGTAGGAATCATAATGAGAGGAGGCGCAATCTCGCCATATTTAACTATTTCTGGAGGGATAGATGCCGAAAATATATATGATTTTTTCAGCCAAAAAGGTCGTATAAATCCTTTAAAGATACTCAATGCAAATGCATATGGAAATTTTGTTATGTATGAGAATCTAAATAAAAATGATTTAAACTCATTTAATAGTTATAGAGGTCTTGGGATATCAAAAGGTTTATCTGTAGGAAACTTGGGACTTTTATATGGGACAAGTGCTGAACAGGGTGAAAATGGATATAATAAAACTGATTTTTCAAGGTCGTATGGAGTGAGTCTAAATGCCAATCCAGCAAGGTTTGATATGTCAAAAGGAGGAGGACGCACATGGATACCATTTTTTTAAGAAGACGTATTTTATGGCCAATGTTCTGTGTTATTCTCTTTTTTATTTTTATTAAACAAGATGATCTGAGTAATAACTCTTATAATCAATACGTTAAAGGGCAATCATATTGTGTGAAAGTCTTGAGCATAAAGAAAGAAGCACGCAAATATTATGTTTATGGTATCGATAGAAAGGGACAGATTCTTAAATTAGGTATTTCTTCAAAGTGGGATCTACATACAGTTCAGGTAGGAGATAGTTTAATAAAAAAAAGAAATAGTTTTGACATAAAACTCGTATCGAAGCATAAATCAATAATCCTAACTCCTGATCTTCCTCTATAAGAAAGTCATAGATTTTTATCGATTTGCGAGCAATAAGTGGGCATGAAAGTTTTATTGTTGATAAGATAGGTTACGATAAGGAGGGTTATACGGTCTATACGAAACTCGGTAATGGCACGGAGACTACCTATGCCTACGACAAGCAGCGTGAACGTCTGCAGGTGATGAACCTTACAGCGGATGGTCAGACTGTGATGGAGAACAGATATAGTTATGATGCTGTGGATAATATCCTCGGCATCACGAATGCTGCCAACCCAACATCGCTGACGAAGCTCAACAAGGCGAAGCTGGGAGGAAGGAGTTCGCATACGTATGAGTATGATGAGCTGAACCGTCTTATTCATGCCAGCGGTAAGGCTAAGCGTGCATCGTATGATATGGTGATGTCGTTCGGACGGATGAGTGAACCACTCACTAAGGTACAGAAAGTGGACTCAACAACAACTGCTAAGTCTTATAACTTTGCTTATAAGTATGAGGACAGTAACCACCCGACGGCCCCAACACAGATTGGTCACGATCATTACACGTATGATGCCAACGGCAATCCAACACTGGTAACAAATGACTCAACCAATACGACCCGTGAGATGTACTGGGACGAGGATAATCGGTTGATGGTTCTTTCTGATAATGGCAAGACAAGTCGATATACTTACAACGCTGCTGGTGAACGTATCATGAAGAGTTACGGAACGATGGAGGGTGTGTATATCAATGGTGCACCACAGGGTATTACCTTCCACGAGACAGACAACTTCACACTTTATCCTGCAAGTATCCTCTCTGTCAACAAGAACAGATTTACGAAGCATTACTTCATTGGTGACAAACGAGTTGCTTCAAGGATAGGAACAGGTCTGTTCAACAACGTTTATGGACGTAATGGCTCATACGTAACGGCTGGTCAGCAGGACTATGCTGAACGTATGAACCAAATCCAACGTCAGAAGGAAGCGTATTACAAGCAGCAGGGCATTGCCCCTGGTGTACCTACAATGAAGGGTGCGTATGGTGATCCAGAGAATACCAAGCGAGGATATAACTCTATCATTGACACACTCGGTAACCACGATGTGCCACAGGGTTGGATTCAGACTCCACGCCCCAACACCACACCGAATACTAACCCCGGTCCACCTGTAAGCTGGAATGACCCGAGCAACCCTGATGACCCACAGGCTGGTTATGGCTATATTCCTAATGACACAACGAAGGAGGAAACCTTCTTCTATCACAGTGACCACCTCGGCTCAACATCTTACATCACCGATGATAAGGGTAACATCACACAGTATGATGCTTACCTGCCGTATGGTGAGCTGTTGATTGACGAGCATAGCAGCTCCGAAGACCTGCCATATAAGTTCAATGGCAAAGAGTTCGATGAAGAAACAGGTCTGTACTATTACGGTGCAAGATACATGAACCCAGTCACGAGTCTGTGGTATGGGGTGGATCCACAAATAGAAAAAATGCCAAAAGATGGTTCTTATTCATATTGTTTTGGGAATCCCATTAAACTGATAGACCCTAATGGAGAAAGACCGACAGAAGAAGAGGCTGCTAGAATTTCTGCACATGTTTATGGTACAGAGAAAGTAACCTTGACAGGTGGCTGGCATCTATCGAAATATAATAAGACAATTAGTGGTATTACTTTGAGAGATAAAGATTCTGGTTTTAAGTCTGCAATATACGAAAGGACTTATAAAGGGAAGACGGAATATGTTTATGCTACTGCAGGAACAGATTTTACTGAAATGAACGATTGGAAAAATAATATAAAGCAGATTATCGGAAAGTCAGAGCAGTATGATATTTCCATGAGGAATGCGGAAAAGATATCCCAAGTGATTGGTAACTCCGAACTTACATTTACGGGGCACAGTTTAGGTGGGGGGCTAGCAGCAGCTAATGCATATAAAACAGGACGTAGTGCCATGACATTTAATGCTGCATGGGTAAGTCCATTTACTATTTTCAATAGAAAGTTTCCAAGAATTGATGCTTATATAAACTGGCAAGATGAACTTCATAAGGTTCAGCGGTCAGTTGGGCTCCGTGCAGATGGTTTTCCACACTATAGATTCAATAGAAGGGCGATTCTAGGGCATAGCATCCAAAATTTTTATCGGACTGACATTGAATTAATGAAAGATGAGATAAAAGCTAAAAATGAGTTATACCAACGTATGTACATAGACTCCTTTCATGGTTTCCCACAATAAATTATTATAAATATGAGGCATCTTTTATTCTTAGTATTGTTTGTTTGTTCTTCGTGTACCGAGCCTAACGTGAACGACATGTTAGGAGATGATTTTAGGTTGTATAAATATACGCCTGCATGGTCTTTAGCAAAGGCTGTTGAGGATGAAGATACTACAGAAATTTCTAAACAAGTTTTACAGATGCATATTTCTGTAGATTATCGAGATCCAAAGTACAAGCAGACTCTTTTGATGTTAGCAACACGTACTAATAAAATAGAATCCGTTAAAAAATTATTAGAGCTGGGAGCTGATCCTAATGCACATAATGACTCCACTAAATACTTTGGACAAAGTGCTGTGTTACTAGCTTGTCGCTTTACTAGACCCTCAAGTAAAATACTTGCTTTATTACTGAAATATGGAGGAAATCCAAATTCAACAGCTTGTGGAGTTCAGGAGAATGGTTTGGGAGAGATTGTACCAATGAGAGAATTTGCTTTAAGTGCTGCTGTTTTTTCCTCCTTTGAGAAAGTTAAATTATTAGTTGATGCAGGAGCAAACATTAATTATGAAACAACTACTGAAAGTTGTGCAATAGAAAATTGTATGATTCATGGTAGGATGGATATTATGTTATATCTTCTGCAAAAAGGAGCAGAGTATCGCAGAAAGTTTACAGAAATAGACTTGGATAAGCCTGATTATTCCACTTTTGAAGTAGACATTCTATATAAACTACGTAAATGCATATATCCAATTGGTTCTAAAGAATATACAGACAAAATGAAAGTCGTTAATTTCTTGAAGAAAAAGGGATTAGATTATTGGAAATCACCAATTCCAAGTGGAATGTATGGGGTTATAATGCGTGATATAGCTCCTAAAAATAAAGCAGACTTCAATTATTATATAAAACATTATTAAAATGGTTTCTTTGATTATTATGATTTTGAATCAAAATCTTTGTGGGAGCCTAAATGTCACCTCTGCACGTTTTGGTCTCTCAAAAGAAGGAGGATACACATGGGTACCATTCTTTTAAGAAAACGTATTTTATGGTCATTCTTTTGTGTTATTCTCTTCTTCATTCTTATTAAACAAGGGGAGCTGAGTAATAAATATTGAACTTTAATTCGTAAAGTGATAATAAACTATAGAAATTAATAGTCAGTTTGTGTTTTTTCTTGTTTATTCATCTAAAATAAGCAAAATATTTTGTATATTCGCATTTGACTTATTTATTCTATGCTAAAATGAAAGTCGATAGATAACGAGCGACAAAGAATGACAGTAAAGAGTTAAGTTCTGAGTTCTGTAAGTAGACTTTTTAGATATCAAAAGACATCACATTCATGAAAGAATTAATATGCCCTAACTGCCACAAGGTTTTTACTGTAGACGAGGCAGACTATGCTTCTATTGTTAATCAGGTTAAGAATACGGAGTTTAATGAGGAGATTGATCGGCGTATAGCTGAACTTCACGAGCAGCATAAAGCAGAGCAAGCCTTAGCAACTGCTAAGACAGAACAATCCTTCCAACACCAGCTCTCCAAGAAAGAACTTGAACTTGGTGCCAAAGACGCTGAGATTGACCGGCTGAAGAGTGAGAAGGAAAGTGAACTTACAAAGTTGAGGAGTGCATTCTCGGCTGAAATCGAAGTTCTCAAGACGCAATTAGAGAATATTGCCACTCAGAAAAAGAGTGAGATGATGATTGCTTTGGCTGAGAAAGATCAGCAGATTTCTAAACTCAAATCTGCAATAGAACAGAGTGATAATAAGTTGCAGCTTGCGATAATGGAAGAGCGAAGTAAAGCTCAGAAGGAAGTTCAAGCAAAGGATACAGAAATCTCTCAACTTCGTTCTGCTGCAGAATTAGAGAAGCGTGAAGCACAACTTCATGAGGCATCACTCATCAAGCATCATGAGAATGAACTTCGTATGAAGCAGGATTTGGTAGACTACTACAAAGATTTGAAAACCAAGATGTCTACAAAGATGATTGGTGAAACACTTGAACAGCATTGTAGTATTGAGTTCGATCAGTATATTCGTCCAATGATGCCTACTGCATACTTTGAGAAAGATAATGATGCGAGTGATGGTACAAAGGGGGATTTCATATTTCGTGCGGAAGAAGATGGTACTGAGTATATCTCTATCATGTTTGAGATGAAAAATGAAATGGATACTACTGCTACCAAACATAAGAACGATGACTTCTTGAAGAAGCTTGATGATGATCGTAAGAAGAAAGGTTGTGAGTTTGCTGTTTTAGTAAGTTTGCTTGAAGCTGATAATGAACTCTATAATACAGGTATTGTAAATAAAAGTCATCTTTATCCGAAGATGTATGTTATACGTCCACAGTTCTTTGTTCCATTTATCAATCTTCTTGTACAAACATCAAAGAAGAGTTTAGAATATAAGAAGCAGCTTATCCTTTCACAGAGTAAAGAGGTGGATGTTACCAATTTTGAAAATAAGATAGAAGACTTTAAAACTAAGTTTGGTCGCCATTATGAGATGGCATCAAAGAAGTTTAATGATGCCATTAAGGATATTGATGCTACAATTATAAAACTTCAAAAGGTACGTGAGGAACTTTTAAGTAGTGAGAATAATCTTCGTCTTGCTAATAAAGACACAGACGATCTCACTATACGTAGGCTAACGTACATGAATCCTACAATGAAGGCAAAGTTTGATGAATCACGTAAGAATAGTCAGAATATAGTAGAATAATAATAAAAATACATAGCAATGAAATTAGCAGAAGCATTAGCAATCCGTAAAGATACGCAAAAAAGGATAGAACAACTTAAAAGTCGAGTGCTAAATAATGTTCGTGTACAGGAAGGTGATGTGCCTTCTGAAGAACCAAAAGAATTGATGAAAGAGATGGATGCCTGTCTGAATACACTTTTTGCTTTAATATTCAAGATTAACAAAACTAACATGAATACTATTAGCGAAGGGCGTACTATAACAGAAATGATGGCAGAGCGTGATATCCTCTCTATACGTATTACGTCACTTCGTGAAATCTTCAACAAAGCATCAGAATCTCAGGAACGCTACAGCCGTTCTGAAATAAAAATGGTAACAACAATAGATATCAAGCCTTTAGGTAAAAAAATAGATGACTTGTCAAAGCAATTACGTGAGCTTGATATGAAGATACAGACATTAAACTTTACAACAGAATTAATGGAGTAAACTCTATAAAGAAAGTAAGAAATTAAAGAAAGATTTTTAGGTGTAGTCTTATTATGTTGTAGGTGTGAGCTAAAAATAACATTACATCAGAGTACGGGGTCTCGGAATATTATCTGCAGGTTGCATTTCCCAGCATATAATGTCTTATCGGACTTGTACGGTGTAGTTTGCATTTTGCATATAGCATTACCATTAGCTGACTATAACATATTTGACGAGGGTGGGATAGGGATTTTTTGTATAATCATTTTCTAATAGATACTGAGATCAATCACAATATATTCTTAGTATTCTGAAGGAGTATTATTTTTTACTTATACGATTTGATTATTTAAAACTACGATATATTTAGCCTTCCTATAAGAAAATTATTTATTCTTTTCTAAAATCAAATTTTACTCCAACTTTCACAATATATATTGAAAGTTTGTATAAAGAGAACAGGGAAGAATCTCTTTATCTTTATTTGTAATTTTGGGTAACAAGTTTTTATTTATCATAATGTTCATTATATTTTAAATATGTTTTGGAGTATTAAAAGCCATTAAGCGACAGTTATTTTCATGTCAAAAATATATGTATTATTAAAAAATACATCTGATTTATACGACAGAATATCTACGAAAAAACTTAAATGAGAAAAATGAAATATGAAAAAAGGTCCAGAATAAAATGATAAATCTTATAAACTTAATAAAGAATTGAAGTATAAATATTACGTTTCACTAATTGATTAAGAATTGTGTTTGTAAATAAATTTCTTCTCATTGTTTTTTGTTGAGGATAAACTGCATGTGAGTTAAGGCTTAATTGGCTTGCTAAAGACGCCCTTTTAAGATGCTATTAACGCCTTATTAAAGTCCAACTAAGCACCTTTTCTTTTCTTGTTTTGTAACTTGATCAGGATAAGCAACTTACATTAGTTGTTTAAAATAGTATTTTTGAAGTTTGTTAATGAGTATATTTTAGAAATTAATGTAATGTATTTTCAAATAAAACATACGCTAAAATGCAAATTGTTTTATTGCAATAAAATATGGCATTATACATTGAATAATTTAGTGTATAACAAAAATATCTATTTATGTTATGAGAAGTTTTGCAGTATTCGTCATAACTACAAATAAAAAAAATAGGAGATAACCGCCTATGAAAGCAATTATCCCCTACTCTATAAAATTTCATTTAATCACGGAAGTGATTAAATGATTTACTTCAACTTAGTGTAGCCGTACTTAGCACAAGCACCGAGTTCCTCCTCAATACGGATGAGCTGGTTGTACTTAGCCATACGGTCTGTACGAGACATAGAACCAGTCTTAATCTGACCAGAGTTTGTTGCAACAGCGATGTCAGAGATAGTTGTATCCTCTGTCTCACCAGAACGGTGTGAAGTTACAGTTGTGTAGCCATGACGGTGAGCCATCTCAATAGCCTCGAGAGTCTCTGTCAAAGAACCAATCTGGTTAACCTTGATAAGGATAGAGTTAGCTGCACCCATCTTGATACCCTTCTCGAGGAACTTAACGTTAGTTACGAACAAGTCATCACCAACGAGCTGGCAACGGTCACCAATAGTAGATGTCAACTTAACCCAGTTCTCCCAGTCGTTCTCATCGAGACCATCCTCGATAGAGTCGATAGGATACTTTGTGATAAGGTGCTCAAGGTAAGCAATTTGCTCATCAGCACTGAGCTTCTTACCGTTAGGATCCTTTGGCATACCGTTCTTCAACTGACGATAGTCATAGAACCACTTACCATCCTCACATACAGCGAACTCAGAAGCAGCACAGTCCATAGCAATCTTAACATCCTTGCCTGGCTCATAACCTGCGTCCTTAATAGCCTGAATGATTGAATCGAGTGCATCCTCGATACCATCGAACTTAGGAGCGAAACCACCCTCATCACCTACAGCTGTAGAAAGACCGCGCTTCTTCAAAAGCTTAGCAAGTGCGTGGAATACCTCAGCACCCATACGGATACCTTCCTTCTCAGAAGGAGCACCTACTGGACGAATCATGAACTCCTGGAATGCGATTGGAGCATCAGAGTGAGCACCACCATTGATGATATTCATCATTGGTACTGGCAATACATAAGTATTTGCACCACCGATATAACGATACAATGGAATATTCAATGCCTTTGCTGCAGTCTGAGCTACAGCCAAAGAAACACCGAGAATAGCGTTAGCACCAAGCTTACTCTTAGTAGGAGTACCATCGAGTTCAAGCATCTTGTAGTCAATAGCACGCTGATTCAGCACGCAGTCACCCTTCAAAGCTGGAGCGATAAGGTTGTTTACATTCTCAACAGCCTTGAGAACACCCTTACCCAAGAAACGGTTCTTGTCGCCATCACGAAGCTCCAGAGCCTCGTTCTCACCGGTAGATGCACCAGATGGAACGCTTGCACGACCCATTACACCATTTTCGAGAGTTACCTCTACTTCAACTGTAGGATTGCCACGTGAGTCCATAATCTCGCGAGCATGTACTTTTTCAATCTTCATAACTTATATGTTTATTAAAAATCAGTTATATTTTTAACTTTCTTTTTCTCCTTGCAAAGTTAATAAAAAAAGTCGTAAACCTCTCCTAACAATACGTTATATTTATGTTTTTGACAAAATTAACGTTTATCCCTTTATGATAACTGTGACTCCACGTGCTGCTTGTGCTCCCATAACAAGTGCTTGTTCTATATCGGCTGTTTTGCTTGGACCGGATATAAAACAGCCGTAACCATAGTCTGTCATGTTAATCTTTTTATATGCTTCATGCATATTATTGACGATATTGTTACGTTGAACAAGGATTACAAGGTTCTCTGAGATGAAACAAACAACTCTTTCTTTCATTGTTTGTGGCACCCATATACATCCATTCTCTGCTACAGCAATTTCTCCCTGAAGAATTCCAACATCTGTTCCATTGAGATCTTGTGCCTTTGAAACAGTGTCAGGATTAAGGTCTGCCTTTATTCCTTGTACATTTGAAGCCAACACCTTAGCATCAGGATAAGCCTTTTGTATCAGTTTATTAATATCATCTTCAGCTTGTGCCTCAATGACTTCACAACCCACAGTATGACTCATCTCAATGAATTGCTGTACTACATCTTGATATTTAATACCCTCAATAGACTTCTCAGGCATATCAAATTGTTCTTTTGTATTACGTCGTAATTTGCTAAATAAATCTTCTTTATTCATGCTTCAATTCCTCCATTGTTTGCTTAAATATAACATGGAAAGGCTTTTTTGCAAACTTAGGCATAGTATGTCCAATGCTCCATGGGTTAAGCTTTATATCCATTAGTGATTCTGGTATGTAATTGGCAACTGATGAGTTACGAAGTAAAGCATCATAAATATGATAGTTTTCGTAAACAACTTTCATTCCTTCTGCCATCACCTTCTTTTCTTTATTCTCTGTACCATATTTCTCAAGGCTTTGACGCCATCGATAAATCTGACTACCTGGTGTTACCTTTGCAGGACAAACGCAATCACAACTCAAACATAATGAGCATGCAGACACATTCCCACTATGCAGTTTTGGATTCTTAAGCATACCAAGGTTAACTCCAATAGGGCCTGGAATAAAGTAACTATATGAATAACCTCCAGAACGACGATAGACAGGACAAGTATTCATACATGCACCACATCGAATACATTTCAGTGTCATCCAATGTTCTTTATTAGCAATCATGTCACTACGACCATTATCTACCAATATTACATGCATCTCACCTCCTGGTCGTGCCTTACGGAATTGAGAGGTAAAGGCAGTTGAAGGTTGTCCCGTTCCACTACGTGCTAATAAGCGTTGGAACACTGCCAACGAATCATAATCAGGAATAACTTTCTCAATACCCATGGCAACAATATGTAATTTAGGTACTGAAGTTGACATGTCAGCATTACCTTCATTAGTGCAGACAACACAATCTCCTGTCGCAGCAACACCAAAGTTACAACCTGTCAGTCCTGCTTCAGCATCCATAAAATCACCACGCAAATCTTCACGCGCACAACGTGTAAGATAAGCTGGGTCATGATTTCCTTTCTCTTTAGAGATTCCTTTCTCTTCAAACATCTCTCCAATCTCATCACGAGTCAAGTGAATAGCAGGCATAACAATATGCGCAGGCTTCAAGTGCATGAGTTGAAGAATACGCTCACCAAGGTCGGATTCAACGACATTGATTCCTCTCTTTATCAGATAAGGATTCATTTCACATTCCTCGGTCAGCATTGATTTAGATTTAACGAGTTTCTTTACTTTATGAGATTCAAGTATCCCATAAACCATTTCATTAAACTCTTGTGCATCTTTTGCAAAATGAACAATAACCCCATTACGTTCCAAACTATTAGAGAATTGCTCTAAATAGTCAGCTAAATGGGTCGCTGTATGCTCTTTTATTCGACTTGCATGTTCGCGTAAATCCTCCCATTCTGGTAATTCTGCCGCTGCAGCATCTCTTTTCTGACGCAATGACCAAAATGTACGGTCATGTCGTTCAACCTTCTTAGGGTTTTTCAGAAACTCTTTTGCTTTTTTAGAATGATATGTTGACATAACTCTTTTGTCTTTTATAATCTTTACATACAAATCATAACCCTGCAGCTAAGATCTCAGCTACATGCATGAACTTAATAGGATAGTGGTTCTTTCCTGCTACACCCTGCATGTGCATTAAGCATGAACTATCCGAACCAGTGATAAACTCAGCTCCCGTATCCATGTGGCGTTTCACTTTATCGTTACCCATAGCAGTGCTGATATAAGGTTCTTCAACAGCAAACATACCACCAAAACCGCAACATTCATCCTTGCGATCAGGTTCTTTAACCGTAATACCTTCCTTGAGTTTCAATAATTCAACGATCTTATTTGCAGGCTTCTCTTGCAATTCTGAAGGTGTACTAAGCGTTAACTCACGTACACCATGACAAGAGTTATGAACAGACACGACATGAGGAAAACTTCCAGGAAGTTCCTTTACCTTCAGAACATCATGTAAGAATTCTACCAACTCCATTGTTTTCTTAGGTGTCTGACACTCATGATCGAGTATTTGTGGGTAATTAACCCGCACAAAAGCAGCACAAGATACACTCGGTGTTACTATATAATCGAATTTTTTAAACTTATCCTCAAAACGTTCTGCAAGGTGATCAGACATACGCTGAAAGCCACCATTTGCCATTGGTTGACCACAACAAGTCTGACGTTCGGGATAGACTACATCTACTTTTAGCTTTTTTAAAAGCTTATAAGTTGCTACGCCAACTTGTGGATAAAGTGCATCGACGTAACATGGAATAAAGAGACCAACTCTCATAAATTTATTTTTCTTGTTCGTTTCTGTGCTACAAATTTAGATAAAATAACTTAGATGGCATAAGAAAATTGAAAGAAAGACAGGCAATAAAATAAGTTTAATCCGTCACAAAGAATATTTTTCTTACCTTTGCAAAGGTAAAATGGCTTAAAACTAAGAAGAAATTGTATGATAGTTTGCATTGCAGAGAAACCCAGTGTTGCTAAAGATATAGCTCGAATCCTTGGAGCCAATAAGGCTTGTAATGGTTATATGGAAGGCAATAATTACCAGGTAACATGGACCTTCGGCCACCTTTGTGAGTTGAAGGAGCCTAATGATTATTTCACAAACTGGAAGTATTGGAGTCTCGCTGCATTGCCAATGATACCTCCTCGCTTTGGTATTAAGCTCATTGAGGACGAAGGTATCAAGAAGCAGTTTGCTGTTATTGAGAAGCTTTACCAGTCGGCTGAGATGATTATCAACTGTGGTGACGCTGGTCAGGAAGGTGAATTAATTCAGCGGTGGGTAATGCAAAAGGCTGGTGTGAAATGTCCTGTGAAGCGTCTTTGGATATCTTCGATGACGGATGAAGCTATTCGCGAGGGGTTTGCTAACTTAAAGGAACAAGAGCAATATCAACCACTTTACCTCGCAGGATTGTCTCGTGCAATTGGTGACTGGCTGTTAGGAATGAATGCCACACGCCTTTATACATTAAAGTATGGAAACAATAGTTATGGTAGAGGTCAGGTTCTCTCAATTGGTCGAGTACAGACACCAACCTTGGCACTCATCGTACAGCGACAGAAAGAGATAGATAACTTTAAGCCAGAACCTTATTGGGTATTAGCTACAGTCTATCGTGATACGCAGTTTACGGCAACAAAGGGTAAATTCACCTCTAAAGAAGAAGGTGAGCAAGCCTTCTCAACGATTGAAGGAAAGCCTTTTACGATTACAAGCGTTGCAAAAAAGAAAGGGGCAGAACAGCCTAAACAACTTTATGATCTCACCTCTCTGCAGGTAGATTGTAACCGTAAGTTTGGATTTTCTGCTGAAATGACACTCAATACGATTCAAACTCTCTACGAACGTAAACTTACAACTTATCCACGTGTTGACACACAGTTTCTCTCTGATGATATCTATCCGAAGTGTCCACAGATAATGAACGGACTCTTTCAGACTACCTTTGCGGGTAAAAAGCCTTATGCTGATATCGTGAAGACCTTGGGTGGCAAGCCATTGCCTAAGACAAAACGCGTCTTTGATTCCTCAAAGGTGACAGATCACCATGCTATTATTCCGACAGGTGTACTACCACAAGGACTGACAGATGCTGAGCAAAAGGTATACGACCTCATAGCTCGTCGCTTTATCGCAGCTTTCTATCCCGATTGTAAGTTCTCTACGACAACAGTATTAGGCAAAGTTGACGAGATAGAGTTTAAGGTATCTGGTAAAGAAATATTAGATTTGGGTTGGAGAGTTTGCATTGATACACCAGCAGGCTCCTCCTCTACTCCATCTGATGACAGCCAAGAAGGAACCGCAACAGCCTCTCCTTTACTTCCTACCTTTAAGAAAGGGGAATCAGGACCGCACACCCCTACCCTTACCGAAAAGCAGACAACTCCTCCGAAGCATTACACCGAGGCCTCTTTGCTTCGTGCAATGGAAACAGCTGGTAAGTTTGTTGAGGACGAAACCCTACGTGCTGCTATGAAGGAGAACGGTATCGGTCGACCTTCATCACGTGCAGGAATTATTGAGACGCTCTTCAAACGCCATTATATTCGTCGTAAAAGAAAGAATATAGAAGCTACGGAGACAGGTATTGCACTCATTGATACAATTCACGAGAAACTTCTTACATCAGCCGAATTGACGGGTATCTGGGAGAAGAAGCTTCGTGATATTGAAGCTAAAAAGTATGATGCTTCTCAATTTATTAATGAATTGAAAGAGCAACTTACTAACATAGTCAACGACGTGTTAGCTGACAATTCTTCACGAAAGATTGGTGAAGTAGAGGGTGATAAAGAAAAGTAGAAAGAATATTCTTTTACTTTTCTACAATTAAAGGTATTTAAATAAAACAGAATAGGTAAAGAGCTGGCAGACTTATGACCATACCTTCAATTAGACTTACCCACCATTTGTCTTCAAAGATGACTGCAAAGGAGGCAGATGAAAGTATAATCATTGGTACGTATATCAGCAAATTTAGATATGGAAAATAGCCTTGTGTTATGCCAGTTATGAAAAGAATCAAAATCGATATGCATAGGAAAATGGTAATCCATACCGTATAAATTAATAATCTCTGTTTCATTTTTCTTTTATCTATATTATTTACATCCTCTTTACATACCAATCATTGCCAATATATTCATATTCTTGCTTATACGAATCGAAAAGGTATAATTTGTCATTATAGTCTTTATTTATTTTAATATAGTCAATGCCATTAGACATTACTCTTATTATTTTACCATAATCTATGCGGCAATACGATAAATTTAATTTCTTGTAAGCCTTGAGTAACTTAATAATCTTGTTATCCTGTAAGGGATAGTTTTTTGGCTTTTTAGTTATTCTTAGATGATTATCTACAAACACAAGACCACTCGCCTTTACCCTAAAAAGCTCAAAAATAGTCACGTCAATATCTCTATTATAGATTAAGACACCATCTAACTGATGAAAATCATAGTTTATTATTTGACTACTATAGCTGACTTCGGAAGAACAACCTCCAAAGAAAAATAAAGCTATAAATAAAACTAATATCTTTATCTTCAATTTCATGTAGCAATTTTCTGCAAAGATATAAAAGATATTGGCTAAATCGAAATTTGAACTTTATTTTTTGAATTTCATTTTGATTGATACAACACAAAGCCGCTATTTTGTAAAGATAATTCTAAACATGCAAAATAAAAGACGCCCAATAAGGGTTCAATTAAGGCTTAATTGACTTCTAACTAAGGCTTAATTGAACCCTTAAAGGGCGTTAGTTAGAAGCTAAATAAGCACCTTTTGTTTTTGAACTTTGTAATCTGTTGACTAACTGATAGTTGCAACTATGGTCTTTGATGGTCATTTCTTGAATTCAAAAGTGCTTTTTACAGAGATTTTTGTAAACATCTTTCAATCGTAATAAATAACTGTTTTTATAAAAAAAGTGAGTGTTATTGTCTAATAAACAAGCTGAGTTAAAACAAGTTTAGTATTTCTTTCTATAAGAAGAAGGGGTGAGAAAAGTTCATAAATAGAAACTTCTCTCACCCCATAGACTTTTATCTGTATAGAACCGGAGGACTAAAACTTAGTAAGCGTGGTCGTCCTCTGCAATTTCCTTACGATCAATAGCCTTCTTGTCGATTGCACGCCAAGCATAAACAATGTATGCCAAAACGAATGGAACAAGGAAGCTAACATAGAACATAGCCTTCAATGTGAACTCACTTGAAGAACTGTTCTGAAGTGTCAATGAACTCTGTAGATCGGCTGTTGATGGATAGTAAGCTGTGTTGTTCCATCCTGCAATGAGGAAGAGGACCAAAACAACCAATACAACTCCAATACCTGCAGGCCAAATACCACGTACATACTCTGGCTTAAGGACGGTTTTAACGATTCCGAAAAGCAAGAGAACAACACCTACAAGCAGAATGATAGCCAATGGCCACATTGCTAATAAGTTGTTCAAATACTTCATAGGCTCCATAACGATAATGCCAGCTTCATTTACTGCATAGCCCTCGCCTACCAATGTTACAATAAGGAAAGGCAAGAAGAACAGTAAGAAAAGAACAGTATTTACGAGTAACTGCTTGCGAACACGTCCACGGATAATATCATCGTTCACATTATTATTAATATAGAGTGTTCCGAGAATACGTGCAAGGAATACTACTGAAATACCAAAGATAACTACCCAAGGATTAAGCAGTACGTCGAGTCCACGTGAACCATTTGCCCAATGAGAGATAACAGGCTGCATGAAGTCAGTAATGTTACCTTTCTCTACGATGAAGTTAGAACCTGTAAAGAAGGTTGCAACAGCTCCACCTAAGAGCAATGGACCAAGAATACCATTAATAATCAATCCAGTCTGGAAGGTACGAACACCAAAGAGGTTACCTGCCTTATTCTGGAATTCATAACTAATAGCCTGAATGATAAATGTGAAGAGAATTAATACCCACACCCAATAAGCACCACCAAAACTGGTACTATAGAACAATGGGAAAGAAGCAAAGAATGCTCCACCGAATGTTACAAGTGTTGTAAAGGTGAACTCCCACTTACGACCTGTTGAATTAATGAGCATACGGCGCTCTTCTTCTGTCTTACCCAATTGGAAAATCATTGAGTTTGCACCCTGCACGAACAGCAGGAAGACAAGTAGCGCACCTAAAAGTGAGATGATGAACCACCAGTAATGTTGCAGAAAATCGTATGTCATAGTTCTGGTCCTTTCTTAATTTGCTTACACATAATACTAACTTCAGCTGTCAACATTGCAGTAAAGAGAACAAGGAAGAGGAAGAAGGTGAATGCGATACCACCACTTGAGAGGTCGCTCACTGCTGCCCATGTTGGAAGCATATCCTGGATTGTCCATGGCTGGCGGCCAAATTCGGCAACAAGCCATCCACACTCACTTGCAATAAAAGCTAATGGGATGAGTGCAATACCTACTCTCTGCAACCAGCGTGGACGAGTAATGTCCTTCTTGTAAACAACGAACAACATCACTGCAAAGATAAGAATGAAGAAACAGCCAAGGCCAACCATAATGCGGAATGACCAGAAGTTAACAGGAATGAATGGTACAATCTGCTCTGCATCTTTAATATATCCATAGCCGAAGTACTTCATATCCTTTTCAAGAACTTTGAGATTAGACTCTTTGTCCTTTCCTGCACGATAGTCTTTAAGTGCTTGGATGGCATTACGACCACGTTCCTGCTTCTCCTTCAATGAAGGTTCTACTGTGCCATCTGGCTTCTGATAACCATTAATAATTTCCTTTACACCTGGAACATAACCATGAGCATCCTTTGTAGCGAGAATAGAAAGCATGTTAGGTACAGCTATTCGCATAGGAGGTTCAGACTGATTCATGTAATCAGGCTGCTCAAATGGGTTTACCCAAGCAATTGCAGTCAGGCTCTGGTCTGTACCGCCCTCATAGAGAGCTTCCATTGCAGCAAGCTTCATTGGCTGTGCCTGTGCTACCATGTAAGCAGAGTTGTGACCTGTAGAGCCTGCTAAAAGAGAAGCTACAAGACCAACTGCAGCACCCACTTTGATACTTTCCTTTGCAAGTTCAATGTGACGCTTACGAAGCAGATACCAGCAACTTACACCAACGGTGAATGCTGCACCCAATATCCAAGAAGAAGTAATGGTGTGTGTGAACTTGTCAATTGCAAATGGACTCAGTGCAACGTCGAGGAATGAGGTCATCTCATTACGCATCGTATCTGGGTTGAAGGTGCAACCAATAGGATACTGCATCCACGCATTAGCCACGAGAATCCACCATGCTGAGAGCGTTGCTCCCAAACCAGTGAGCCATGTTGACGCGAGATGGAAGCCTGCTGAGACCTTGTTCCAACCGAAGAACATCACTGCAACAAATGTTGACTCCATAAAGAAAGCCAAGATACCTTCAATGGCAAGTGGTGCTCCAAAGATGTCACCAACGAACCAAGAATAGTTGCTCCAGTTTGTTCCGAACTCGAACTCAAGGATGATACCAGTGGCAACACCCATGGCAAAGTTAATACCAAACAATCGCTGCCAGAATCGAGTTGCAGTACGCCAGAACTCCTTTCGGGTGCGATAATAACAAGTCTCCATGATTCCCATTACGACAGCTAAGCCCAGTGTCAAGGGAACGAAAAGCCAGTGATAGATGGCTGTCAGTGCAAACTGTGCACGTGACCAGTCAACAGTTCCTGGATCAATGGCTAAAAGTAGGTTTTCCATTGTTTGTTGTTATTTATTAAAATGTTAAGAATTGAATATTTGCTATTGGTAACAAAGTAGTGAAAATAGTTGAAAGAAATTATCTTTTCATCAGCTGTTGCTCAATGAAATCACCTTCTTTTCCTTTTTCCGCATTCTCTTTTAAAAAGTTTGGAAAGAAGAATATCTTTAACACAAGGAACATAATAGCCAACTTAACTATTATTACTGTCCAGAGCGTTTTACCTAATGTCATGTGCCGAAAACCATCATAATAGAGGTCAAATGCACGATAAAAGAAATTGTTTTTGTTCACTGTATGAAATGTTTTCGTACTTGTATTTTATACAAACCACTTCTGCAAAGTTAAACATTTATTTCCAAAGTTGTTCTATATTTCCCTAAAAATAGGCATATTTTTGTATTTTAATGATAATCTCTTCCCTTTTCCTTGTTAATCAATTAAAAAAGACTATTTTTGCAAAAGATATTTTTAGAGACATTTAGATAATGAAAAAATTATTCGCCATAGTAGTTCTATTGGGTGCTATCTTGGGCATTCATGCGCAGGAGGTGTACTCTCTGCAGAAATGTCGAGAGCTTGCTTTACAGAATAATCGCCAGTTACAGGTTTCACGTATGACAGTAGAAGTAGCAGAAAACACACGTAAGGCAGCTAAGACAAAATATTTGCCACGTGTCGATGCGCTCGCTGGTTATCAGCACTTTTCACGTGAGATATCACTCCTCAGTGACGACCAGAAGAATACTTTTAGTAATCTCGGAACAAATACTTTTGGGCAGTTAGGGGGGCAGATCGGTCAGAATCTCACTTCGTTAGCACAACAAGGTATTCTCAGTCCACAGATGGCTCAGCAGCTTGGTCAGCTCTTTAGCAATGTTGCTACACCGCTCACTCAGGCAGGAAATAATATCGGGCAAAGAATCAATGAGGCATTCCGTTCAAACACGAAGAATGTCTATGCGGGTGGTATTGTTGTAAACCAACCTATTTATATGGGCGGTGCTATCAAAGCAGCTAACGATATGGCAGCTATTGGTGAGCAGGTTGCGCAGAACAATATCAGCCTCAAGCGACAGTTGGTACTTTATGGAGTTGATAATGCCTATTGGTTGGCAATCTCCTTAAAGAAGAAAGAGGCATTGGCAACTTGCTATCGTGATTTAGCACAAAAGCTCAATGAAGATGTTAAGAAGATGATACGTGAGGGTGTTGCTACTCGAGCTGATGGATTGAAGGTTGAGGTAGCTGTTAATACTGCTGATATGCAGATCTCTCGTATTCAAAGTGGTGTATCATTGGCAAAGATGGCATTGTGTGAGCTTTGTGGTCTTGAGTTAAATGGTGATATCTTGCTCTCGGATGAAGGTGATGTTGACCTCCCTCCTACTCCTTCTCCACAATTTGATAACTACACTGTCTCTTCTTCAGATACTACTGGGCTTAACGAAGCTCGTCCAGAGTTACGTCTCTTGCAGAATGCAGTTGATTTGAGCATACAGAACACCAAACTTATTCGTTCTCTTAATATGCCTCATGTACTTCTTACAGCTGGTTATTCCGTGTCTAATCCGAATCTCTTTAATGGTTTTCAGAAGCGTTTTACAGATTTATGGAACATAGGAATAACAGTTCAAGTACCAGTATGGACTTGGGGAGAAAACAAATATAAGGTACGTGCAAGCAAGACAGCTACAAGTATCGCACAGCTGGAAATGGATGATGTACGTAAGAAAATTGACTTAGAGATAGAGCAAAATAGACTCCGTCTTAAGGATGCTAACAAGCAACTTGCTACATCTCATAAGAATATGGCTGCAGCAGAAGAGAATCTACGCTGTGCAAATGTAGGCTTTAAGGAGGGCGTTATGACGGTTACAGAAGTCATGGCTGCTCAGACTGCTTGGCAGACTTCACGCACGGCAATCATTGATGCTGAAATTAGCGTTAAGTTAGCACAGACAGGATTACAAAAGGCTCTTGGCGGTCTATAACTAAAGTTTGAACTTTGAGACTTGAACTTCATGAAGCATTAGTAAGTCATTAATTCATTTCTTAAAGACTCATTTTACAAGAATAAAATACTTAACATATAAAAATCAAATCTCAAAAGTATGTCAGCAAAATCACAACATAACAACATTCTATTAGCCGTGTTGGGCTTTGTTTCGGTTGTAGTTATTGTAGCCGTTATTGGTTATTTCACCATTGATCGCACAGAAGAGACCATACAAGGAGAAGTGGAAGTAAGCGAATATCGTGTAGCTTGCAAGTTCCCTGGTCGTATCACAGATATTAAGGTGAAGGAGGGTGACTTTGTTCATAAGGGAGATGTTCTTGCAACATTGGCTATTCCTGAAGCAAGTACACAAGAGAAAGTAGCTGAAGCTGCCGCTGGTGCTACTGATGCTTTGAGTGCTTTGGCAGAAGGTCCTACACGTCGCGAAACAGTTGAAAGTGCTTATCAAATTTATCAGCAGGCTATTGCTGCAAATAGTATCGCCGAAAAGACCTATGGCCGTATGCAGCGACTCTATGATGAAGGTGTTCTGAGTGCACAGAAACGTGACGAGGCAATGGCTGCATACGAGGCGACAAAGGCTGGAGTACAAGTAGCTAAATCACAGTGGGAACTTGCTAAGAATGGTGCACAACGTGAGACAAAAGAGGCTGCAAGAAAGCAGGCTCAGGCAGCTCGTTCTGCCGTTGAAGTCGTTCGTTCAGTATTGAAAGAGACCGTACAGCGAGCAACAGCAGACGGAGAGGTTGAAACAATCTATCCAAAGGTGGGCGAACTTGTTGGTTTAGGCAGTCCTATTATGAGTATCTCAATGGTTGATGATATTTGGGGAACATTTAATGTTCGTGAGGATCAACTCAAGGATATGAAGGTTGGAACAGTATTGAAAGCTTATGCTCCTGCTCTTGATAAGAACATCGAACTGCGTGTAACTTCCTTAAAAGATAAGGGTTCTTACGCAGTATGGAAGGCCACTAAGACCAATGGACAGTATGATTTAAAGACATTCCAAGTAAAGGCAAAACCAACAAAGAAGGTTGAAGGTTTGAAACCTGGTATGTCTCTGATATTAAAGAAATAGGACCTCCCCCAACCCCTCCAAAGGAGGGGAGCTACCTAACGGGATAAAATTGGTTATTTAAGTAACAATCAGTTGTCCAATAATGGCTAAAATAGCCCTCTCTTAGCATCTTCTATAGATGTGCTAATGGTAAACACATGTAGTGCTGATGGCTAACACCAATGGTGCTAAGGCTTAACACTAAAGACTGAGGGGCTTACTTTACTAATAAGATAGTAAACTTTCATTATTTAAAGACCATCTGACAAAGACATTTAAAGGCAGTTCTCCTCACATAATATCCCCTTATAGAGGGAGTTGAGGAGACTTTTTTAATCATAATGAAGAAATTACTCTTATACATAAGAAGGATTGTTAATCTCTCTGCTCGTGAAGTAGGATTGATGATACATAACCCCATCTACATCTGTTGTATGGTGGTCTTTCCCATTATTATCATCTTCTTCTTTACTTCTTTGATGAGTACTGGGCAGCCAGAGAAACTTCCGTGTGGTGTTGTCGATTATGATAATACTTCCGTTACACGTGCAATGATTCGTCAGTTGGATGGTTTTCAAAGTACTCGAGTCGCAGGACATTATAACAATGTAGCTGAAGCTCGTAAGGCAATACAACGCAATGAGATATATGGTTTTCTTTATATCCCAGAAGGAACAACGGCAAAACTTGTTTCTCAACGTCAACCAGAAATCTCTTTCTACTATAGTAATGTAACACTTGTTGCAGGAGGAATGATTTTTAAAGATCTCAAAACCGTGACTACATTAAGTTCTGCAGCTGTTGGTGCAGCCAAGTTGCAGATGCTTGGAAAGACGCCAGATGAGATTAAAACTATCATTCAGCCAATAGGACTCGACGTGCACATGGTTGGTAATCCTTGGATGAACTATAATGTTTATTTGAGTAGTATAATGATTCCAGGTATTCTGGTACTATTCATGTTTCTTATTACAGCCTACTCTATTGGTACAGAGTTAAAGTTTGGCAGAGCAAATGAGTGGATGTCTATGGCTGGAAATAATATTCTTGTAGCCCTTATGGGTAAGCTATTACCACAGACACTTATTTTCTTAACCATATTCTTTAGTTATGAATGGTATGTCTATGGTTATCTGAACTTTCCACACCCAGGTGGTCTGGGTATGATAGTCTTCCTTGCCATACTTACAGTATTGTCATCTCAGGGCTTCGGTGTTTTTGTCTTTGGATTGATGCCTTCTCTACGAATGTCAATGAGTATATGTTCTCTTTGGGCTGTGGTAGGTTTCTCTGCCTGTGGTGCAACCTTCCCACTTTTTGCAATGGACGGAATGATTGAAGCATTGGCACAGATTATACCACTGCGCCATTATTATATGATTTATCAAATCTGTATCTTCAATGGTTATCCATTGATAAATGCGTGGGTGAATGTCGTAGCACTGGTGGCTTTTGCATCATTGCCAATCCTTGTGATTAGAAATATTAAGCGAGCGATGGTTGAATATGTATATATACCATAAGGATATAAAAGTCTCATCCATTAATGGTCATAATCGTTGGGTGTTTTTGCAGAATGTTATATCCAAAAAAGATATATAAAGGGTTATATTTCTGTATATTACTCATCATTGATTAAATAATCTTTCAAAGAAGAGGAATCAATAAACTGTCAATTATGTCAGAAACAAAGAATACATTAAAGCCTACTAATAAAAAGAAAGCAAGCTCAGGACCGCTGAGTTTCCTCTCTTCTCTTTGTTATATATGGTGGTTGGAAATGAAGAGTACGATTAAAGACGAAGGAGTATTAATGTTCTTTCTCCTTGTCCCTTTGGCTTACCCACTACTTTACTCATGGATATATAATAATGAAGTAGTGCGTGAGGTGCCTGTCGCGATTGTCGATTTATCTCACTCTTCATCTTCACGTGAGTTTATTCAAAACTTTGATGCATCACCTGATGTACGTGCTGCCTACTATTGTAATAATCTACAGGAGGCTGAAGCATTGGTGGGAAAACAGGCTGTTCATGGTGTACTCTACTTTCCAAGTGATTTTGATTGCACTTTGCATCGTGGTGAAAAGGCTCATGTGGGTGTGTATTGTGACATGAGTCTGATGCTTACCTATAAGGCTATCTATCAGACTGCATTGGCAGTATCAATGGAAATGGGTACTGACATAAAGAAAGAACATTCTTTATCGTTTACAGAAAGAGACGAAGAGGTTAGCACCGAACCAATGATTGTAGATGCAGAACCGATCTTTAATACAACGGGAGGTTATGGCAATGCTATTCTTCCTGGTGTATTGATTCTTATTCTACAACAGACATTACTTCTCGGAATAGGCTTATCGGCAGGTACAGCACGTGAAAACAATCGTTTTCAAGACCTTGTTCCTATTGGTAAGCACTACAATGGAATTATGAAGATAGTACTTGGTAAATTCTCTTGCTACTTCATGATCTATTGTGTTATGGCAGCATACGTCTCAATGGTTGTACCCCATTTGTTTAACTTCACTATGCTTGCTCGTCCTTCTGACCTCTTTTGGCTTCTTTTGCCATATCTGTTAGCGGTTATCTTCTTTGGTATGACTATCTCATGTCTTGTGCGTTATCGTGAGAATGTAATGCTTTTAGTGGTCTTCACGTCTATTCCTTTCCTTTTCCTTACGGGTGCATCATGGCCACAGAGTAGTATTCCTGGTGGATGGCAAGGTGTTAGCTGGCTTGTACCTTCTACCTTTGGTGTTCGTGGCTATTTACGAATAGCATCAATGGGTGCAACTATTGATGACGTGTTACCTGAGGTTCGTGCATTATGGATACAGGCAGCTGTATATTTTGTTACAACCTGCTTTGTCTATAGATTCCAGATTATCAATGCTCGTAAACATGCTATCTCACACTATCAGATGATTCAAGATAGAATTAAGACTGCTCGTGAGAATAAATCTAAGGGGTAATAAACATTTTAAGGAAAGGTCTTAGCATACAAGACTCTTTATAGATATAATAGGAAAGTAGAACTATCTACATTAGACAAAACAGCCGATTTTGTAAAAACTTTTCTCCACCTCTGTTATTATCAAGGCTTAATTGGCTTTGAAAAGACGCCCTTTGGGCTTGCAAAAGATGCCCTTTTGAGGTCTTACTAACGCCCTTTTGAAGTCCTATTAAGCATCTTTTGTTATGCAACCTTGTAACTTCTTAATAACAAGATAGTTAAGAAGATAAACAAAATAGCATGTTTTCACCTAATTTCTACAAAGAGATTAAGGCGTAATGTAAAATAAATTCAAACAGTGAATATTCTAAAAAGTAAGTGTTTATAGCACTAATTTGAATTGAATAAGACAAATGGGAATATAAGTTTATATGTCTATTGGGTACATCTACAATAAACTATAACTCATATTCCCATCGCAGTAAGATTCTCTTATATCACTCTTAAAAGTGGAAGTATCCTCTCTTCTTTTGGTTAAATGCAATCTTAAAGTAAATTAGGAAAGAAAGATTTACTTTGATGTGTTTCTATGTAGCACACTTCCATTTGCTTGGTGCGTAGCAAGAACGAGCACTTCGGCAATCTGAACATGGGCAGGAGCGGAAGCAGCATAGAATACAACCTCAGCTATGTCAGCACCTGTAAGTGGCTTAACACCTTCATATACCTTATCAGCACGAGCGTCATCGCCATGGAAGCGCACGTTAGAGAAGTGGGTCTCTACCAATCCTGGTTTTACATTTGTTACACGTACAGAGGTGTGGGCAAGGTCAATGCGGAGCCCGTCGGTAATCGTCTTAACAGCAGCCTTTGTACCACAATAGACATTACCGCCTGCATAAGCTGCATCGCCTGCTACAGAACCGATGTTAATAACATGTCCACTGTCACGTTTTACCATTCTTGGTACAATAAGGCGTGTCATGGTAAGGAGTCCTTTAATATTGGTGTCTATCATCGTATCCCAATCCTCAAAATTTCCTTCGTACTCTGGTTCTAAGCCAAGAGCTAAACCTGCATTGTTTATTAAAACATCTATTTGCTGCCATTCAAGGGGTAGGCTATTGATTGCTGCTGTTGCTGCATTACGATTTCGTACGTCAAAAGCAAGTGCTAACACTCTTACTCCTTCTGCTTCGAGTTCTTTCTTTAGGTTAGCAAGAAGTTGTGCTCTACGGCCAGTAATGATAACATCATATCCTCCTTGCGCAAACTTATGTGCGCAGGCTTCGCCAATTCCACTGGTAGCACCAGTAATTAATACTATTTTTCTCATATTATGACTAAGTTATTATTAAAAGACAATATAGTTTAAGACGGACTAATAGAAAGGTGAGTTTACTCTCCTATCGATTTCTTATCTAATAGTTGATATCTACAAAACACTACTATTATTTATTAGACACCGCCACACCTATTAATATCAACGCACTCCCGACATACGCTATGGCTGTCATCGGCTCGTTGAGGAAGATAGCACTGGTTGCTACTGTAGTGATAGGGTTAAGGTATAGATAGTTTGATGATGTCATGGCACCAATCTTCGCAATGACTAATGTCCATAGAACAAAGCAGAGGAAGGATGCAACAAGTCCAAGAAACAAGAGATTTAGGAGTACTTTTGGTGTAAGAAGCATAGAGGTTGTAGCGGTCCATGGGTCGAAGATAAAGGCAGGCAGCACTGTGATAAGACCATAAAAGAAAATCTTACGTGTTATAAAAACAGCTGAATAACTATTTGAAATCTTCTTCATTAATAGGGAATAAACAGCCCAACATAGTGATGCCAACAACGTGAGAAGGTCGCCCCAAGGATTCAGATGTAGGACAAAACTACCATTAAAAATGACAATGGCAACACCCATTAAGGCTATTAATGAACCGAGAATCAGCGACCAACTTGCTTTAATACTCTTCACAAAGGTAATACCAAGTAGTACTGTAAGCAGTGGTGCAGTACAAACAATGAAACTAACGTTATTGACATAGGTAAGCCCCACTGCATAGTTTTCTGCAAGAAAAAAGACTGATCCTCCCGTAATACCTAATAAAACCATGATTAATTCATCCTGCCATGTACGAGAAAAGAGCTGACGTGGCGAGATAAACCATATACAGATATAGGCAATGACAAAGCGTAGGAAGAATATTTCTAACGGTGTTAGTCCACTGTTATAAAGCACTTTTGTGTTTACAAAGGTAGTGCCCCATACGGCAACAATAACAATGGCAAGAAGATGCCATAGTATGTTTTTATTCTTGATGTTCGGCATATTTTTTAAGAGGATTAGGTAAGGTTTTGCCCTTTGTGATAAGAAGTATTACGGAAGTAATGATAAGTACACAACCAATGATAATTGATGTTGTAAGTGGTTCACCCATGAGTGTAATGCCAATCGTCATTGCTGTGAGTGGCTCAAAGGCTCCTAAAATCGCAACACTGGCAGAATCAATCAAGGTAAGTGAACGTACCAACGTTACATTACTAATAGTGGTTGGAATCAATCCCAGTAGTATCAATGAAAGGAAAGAGTCTGCGTTAGAGATTCGCTGTACGCCTCCTGTTGTAAATGTTGCATAAAGCATGAGTAGCAACATAGCCATAAAGAAGATGTAGAAATTAACCTTCAATGCAGGTAGCTTACGGATTCTCATGTGAGGAAATAGCACCATATAGATAGCATAAAGCAATCCTGACGACATCGCAAGCGTAACGCCCCACATCGACTTAATACCATCTGTCTGCCCTATTCCACCGAGAAAAGCAACGCCAGCAATAGCAAGTAAAATGGCTAATGATATGCGAATTGTGAGTTTTTCGTTAAAGAAAAGGATGAGTAATATCTCTGTCCATACAGGATAAGAGAACAACAACGTTGTTGCTATACCTCCTGGCATATACTCGTAACTGCTGAAGAGGCATACTGCTGAAACAGCATACATAATAGAAAGGAACATAATTCGTAGTCCATCTCCCCATCGTATATGCAGGTTTTGCTTACGCCATAAGAGGATAGCCATCATAAAAAGGCATCCGAAGGCGAAACGATAGATTAATACTGACGGCAGTAACATTCCCGACTCCATTACTGGAATAGAGAAAAGTGGGATAGTACCGAACGTAATTGCAGAAAGGCTGGCATAACCATACCCCTTTATAGTGGAAGAATTACTCACGATTTATATGTGTGTTGATTAACGCTAATATAAGTGCAAATTTACATATTTTTCTGCAATATATGTATCGAAAGCTCCTATAAAAAGGTCAAGAATAAGGAATAATGAGTATATCTGACGCATGGCAACAATAAGTTGCTTTCACTTTGGCTAACTATTGCAAGGCATTTAGCACCCAACACCATTGGTGTTTATCATTAGCACCACATGTGCGGAGCATCAACTCCTTGGCAAACATAGTCTTTTAATTGGGAAGAGAACTATATAATATGGCGTACTAAACGTTAAATATAAGTTAAATCTTAAGTAACTATTTCCTATTTAAGTAATAACATTTACTTTTGTCAATCAATAAATAAATTAAGAAACAAGGGGTGCTTCACGATTGTGTTGCTGAGATTATACCCATAGAACCTGACGCTGATAATGCAGCCGCAGGGATTGTCTCATTCTATACTTACACTTTGTTTGTCATTAATGGGACTGTTTTCTATCTCGTATCATCTTTTGAAAAACTACAATAGACGTACCTCTACAAACCGATATGTTGAATGAGGTATATTTGTGCATTGACAATTGCAGGCTCAGACTGTAGCGGTGGAGCTGGAATACAAGCAGATATAAAGACAATGTCAGCTTTGGGTGTCTATGCAGCAGCTGCTATTACATCTATTACTGTGCAAAACACGAAAAGTGTACAGGCTGTTCATGGAGTGAACTCTCTTATCGTTGCAGATCAGATTAAGGCGGTTATGGACGATATAAAACCTGATGCTGTAAAGATTGGGATGGTAAATGACGGTGCTACTATACACGCCATAGCTGATACTTTAAAGTATTACCCGAAGTGTCCGATAGTGATGGACCCTATAATGGTGTCAACAAGCGGCTTTAATCTTATGAAACCAAATGCTTTGGAACTATTTTGTGACTCTTTGCTTCCAATTTCTACTCTATTGACTCCTAATCTTCCTGAGGCAGAAATATTGTCTAACATGAAAATAAATTCCATTGATGCTATGGATATAGCAGCACAAAGAATTCAGAGTTTGGGCTGTAAAGCTGTTCTGATAAAAGGAGGACACGCGAAAGGAGATAGAAAGGTAGATCGACTTTATACGACTAATGGAGGTGTACAAACTTTCACTCATAAGACAATAGACACCCGAAATACACATGGAACAGGTTGCACTCTATCCTCTGCTATCACTTCTTTTATAGCACGTAGACTGGATTTAGTTGATGCTATAGCGGCTGCAAAGAACTATCTTTCTCAAGCATTGGAAGCAGGTAAGGATATTCATATAGGCGAAGGACACGGACCTGTTAACCATTTGTTTAATCCTGAAAAACTAATAACTTTATGATACAGTTTATTACACATGCCAATGAACGCTATGATTACTTAGATGGTGTTCGAATGGCACTCGAAGGAGGATGCCGATGGATTCAACTTCGAATGAAGGATGCTTCAAAAGAGGAGATTCTGAAGACTGCTGAAAGTACAAGAAAACTATGCCGGCAATACAATGCTGTCTTTATTCTTGATGACCATGTAGCACTGGTAGAAAGGACTGGGGCTGACGGTGTACATCTTGGTAAGGACGATATGCCTATCGATGAAGCACGTCGTCTTCTTGGAAAGGATAAAATTATTGGCGGTACGGCAAATACTTTTGAAGACATCAAACGTATTTATTCTGCTGGAGCAGACTACATTGGCTGCGGTCCTTTTCGCTTTACGACTACAAAGAAAAAACTGTCTCCCATTTTAGGGTTAGATGGCTACAAACGTATTATAGAGCAAATAAATGCGTATGGAATAAACATCCCTGTCATAGCTATAGGTGGAATCCTTCTACCCGACATATCAGATATAATGCAAACGGGGATGAGTGGTATAGCTGTAAGTGGTGCAATCCTCAATGCTGACAATGATAATAGTCCAGTTACAACAATGAAACGATTTATCAACGAACTTAAATCAAACAATAAATGAAAACAGAATTCAAATTTAGTTATCCCGCCTCAGAGAAGGTTTACCTAAGTGGAAAACTTTATCCTGAGCTCAAAGTAGGAATGAGAAAAGTACATCTTACTCCTACTGTTACTATTAAGAAAGGGAAAAGATGTGAGGAAAGTAATGCCCCAGTGTATATATATGATACCAGTGGAGCTTATAGTGACCCAAACATTGATATCAACTTAGAGTGCGGACTACCTAAACTGCGTAAGTCTTGGATAGCAAAGCGTAAGAACAATGAGACCCAAATGTATTTCGCCAAACAGGGTATAATAACTGAGGAGATGGAATATGTTGCAATCAGAGAGAATATGAACTGTGAGGAGTTGGGTATCAATACGCGTATCACTCCAGCCTTTGTATGCAAGGAAATAGCCGAAGGAAGGGCTGTAATACCTGCTAACAAGAAACACCCAGAGTCTGAACCAATGATTATCGGAACAAACTTTCTTGTAAAAATCAATGCCAATATCGGCAACTCCTCCACATCTTCTGGTATCGAACAAGAGATTGAAAAGGCTGTTTGGAGTTGTAAATGGGGTTGTGATACATTAATGGATTTGTCTACAGGTAAGGATATTCATGAGACACGAGAACGGATTCTTCGTAACTGTCCTGTACCAGTTGGGACTGTACCTATGTATCAAGCTTTTGAGAAAGTTAATGGAAAGATTGAAGCTCTTAACTGGGAAATCTTCCGTGAAACGTTGATTGAACAATGCGAGCAAGGCGTAGATTACTTTACAATTCATTGTGGAATACGATTAAAGAATATACATCTTGCTGACAATCGTTTGACAGGTATCGTAAGTCGTGGCGGTAGTATTATATCCAAATGGTGCAAAGAACACCAGAAAGAGAGTTTCCTCTATAAACATTTTGATGATATATGTGATATCTGTGCAAGGTATGATGTTGCTATATCGTTAGGAGATGGACTTCGTCCTGGTTGTACGCACGATGCGAATGATGCAGCTCAATTTGCCGAACTTGACACGATGGGAGAGTTAGTTGAGCGTGCATGGGCTAAGAATGTACAGGTTTTTATTGAAGGACCTGGTCATGTTCCAATGCATAAAATCAAGGAGAATATGGAACGACAAATTGATAAGTGTCATGGTGCGCCATTCTATACATTAGGTCCACTTGTCACAGATATTGCCCCAGCTTACGACCATATCACTTCTGCTATTGGTGCATCTCTCATTGGATGGTATGGAACAGCCATGCTATGTTATGTAACTCCAAAGGAGCATCTTGCCCTACCTGAGAAAGAAGATGTACGTGTAGGTGTCATCACCTATAAGATAGCTGCCCACGCAGCAGACCTTGCAAAGGGACATCCGAGTGCTTCTATCCGTGATAATGCATTGAGTAAGGCACGTTATGACTTTCGTTGGAAAGACCAGTTTAACTTAGCACTCGACCCTGAGCGTGCGCTTGAATATTACAAAGCAAGTAACTCTGTAGATGCAAACTATTGCACAATGTGTGGCCCACATTTCTGTGCTGCACGTATAAGTCATTCGCTCAATGACTGTGAGGAATAAGCAAAAGAATAACATTTACCCGTAAATATAAATTTATTATGATTGAGACACAAGTATCAAAAGGTATTATTAGTACCTATTTCGACAAACTTCAGCGTAATTTAGAACTGGATGTTGCCATCGTTGGTGGCGGACCTTCTGGTATTGTTGCAGCCTATTATCTGGCGAAAGCAGGGTTAAAAACAGCTTTATTCGATCGTAAGTTGTCACCTGGCGGAGGTATGTGGGGCGGAGCAATGATGTTCAACCAAATTGTTATACAGGAAGAAGCATTGCACATTGTTAAGGACTTCAATATCAGCTATCAGCCTTATGAAAATGAACTTTATACCATTGACTCTGTTGAAAGCACCTCTGCCCTGCTCTATCATGCCGCACATGCAGGTGCAACTATCTTTAATTGCTACTCAGTAGAAGATGTTGTTTTTAAGAATAATGTTGTAAGTGGCGTTGTTGTTAACTGGACTCCTGTTCTTCGTGAAGGGTTACATGTTGATCCATTGAATATTATGGCTAAATGTGTGATTGATGGTACGGGGCATGATAGTGAGATATGTAAGGTTGTATCACGTAAGAATGGTATTCTACTTGACACAGCTACTGGTGGTGTTATTGGTGAAATGTCTTTGGATGTGGCTGAAGGTGAACGTATGGTTGTTGAAGGAACGCGTGAAATCTATCCTGGCCTTTATGTCTCTGGTATGGCTTCTTCAGCTGTAGCAGGCACTCCAAGAATGGGACCTATCTTTGGTGGTATGTTACTTTCTGGCAAGAAGGTAGCTGATTTGATTATAGAGAAACTAAAGAAATAAACATCATTTGATGAAATGGATAACTATAACCTCTCCTGACTTTATATCGGGAGAGGCTATCTTCATTGATAAACTCTTTTTACAGGGGCTTGATTTATTACATATACGTAAACCAGACGCACCATTAGAAGCCTATAAGCGGCTTTTACTTCAAATACCGAAGCAGTGGTATAGTCGTATTGTCTTACATGAACATTTCGCTTTAGCAGAAGAGTTTGGGCTTCATGGAATTCATCTAAATCGGCGATGTTCGCAAGTTCCCAACTCTTTTCATCGGAATATCTCTTGCTCTTGTCATAGCTTAGAAGAGGTAAAAAAGCAGAAAGACTCAAAAGATTATGTTTTTTTGAGTCCTATCTTTGATAGTATTTCTAAGGTTGGATATCATGCTGCATTCTCCCCTACCTTACTTAAGCAGGCTGCTATAGAGAATGTAATTGATGAAAAAGTAATTGCCTTGGGAGGTATAACTGCTAATAATATCTCACTTGTCAAAGAGTGGCACTTTGGTGGTGTTGCTTTTTTAGGAGATATATGGAAGCGTATGTCAGAACCACAAGTAGATGAATATCTAAAGCATATTCGAACACTCCTTTAATAAGTTTAGGCTAATATAAACTTAAACTCAATAAAAATGATTCTCCAATTGACCTTTTATCATTCCTCTAAAAAACGAAATATAAAAAAAACTGGGGTGTGCATCAATCCCATTGACGATGTAACCTTTAAAGGTATATAATCCAATGTTTCTGCTTCTTTCAGAATCATAAAGGTCTTTTGTTGTATAATTTTATTATTCATCATCATTGATGTTTTGTTAATAGGTTTGATAACAAACAATTGAAAAAGCAAAGATAATCATTTACAAAAAAATTAAAAAGCAAATTTACTATTCATTTTTGGGGTTCCATTGAAATGATAGCTTCTATTAAATACAAGCAAGAAAACTACTATTCATATTATTAGAATGCTTTTTTCGTTTCACTCCCCATCGTTCGCACTATTGGTGTTTACCATCAACACCACATGTGCGGAGCATTAACTCCTTAACAAACATAGTCTACTTATTAGAGAATCGGACGTATTGAAGTTCATATTGGCTATTTGAAGCCGAACAAGCAATTTATATTAAATTATCAGGATAGCCGCAATAAATAACGAATCATGCGACAGATGAGGTAAAGAGCGATAAAAAGAGAGTGTATCAATTTTGACACACCCTCCTTTATCACAAAAGTTTATAGAAGATTGTTAACGGCTATCAAGCCTATCAAAATCATTTATTTCATGCATTTAAAAGTACCAACCTTCTCTATCTTCAGCATATATAAACCTTTTTGTAGTGTTAATGTTAAAGATGCCATTGTTGTAACACCCTGTGCAACAAGACACCCATTTGTACTATAAAGAACATAGCGTAAACCAGCTTGCAATCCATCTACAATTACACCATTAGATGTTTCTCTAACTGTTACATGCGTATCTTCGATAGTTCTTACACCTGTTTCTATAGATTCAATAATATGTCCCGCAAACACATTCCAACCTATTTGATTAGCATAAAGATGTCCGCTCTTGACTGGAACTATCAAACGTGTTTCGTTTATAAACACAATATCCGTAAACATGTTAGCATCTATTGTAGCAGGAGTAACATCATAAGCATATACATCATGTAGATTAATACACTTTTCAAATGCGTTCTTTTCCAAACTACAACCTGCTGGAATGTGAATAGTATACAAGCCTGTACAGGTTGAGAATGCACTCTTAGAGATAGTTTTAAGCATTGAGAAATAAGGAAGAGTATCTAAACTACGGCAATACTTAAATGCACTTTCACCTATAAATACTAATGCAGAACTACCTTCCTCTTTTATATTCAAATTAGTGAGTTTAGGGTTATAACACAATGCATTATCTTTTATTACCTTTAATGATTCTGGTAAAGTTATTTTCTCTAAAGCAGTGTGGTGTGTTAGCGCATAAGGTGCAAGTGTAGTAAGACCTTCTCTTAACACTATTTCTTTTGCCTTCTCTCTTGATGGTTGAACTGGATAGAATAAAAGCGTTGATAATTGCGCGTCATATAAAACTCCTTCAACACTGCGTAAATAACTATTTCCTTCTTCAACCTTTACACTTGTTAGGGCAGGAACTGTCGTGAAGGCAGCTGGCTGCACATTTTGAGTCGTGGCAGGTATGGTATAAGACGCATCAGGACGTCCGTTAGGATAGCTTACCAACGTAGTTCTATCTTTACTATAAAGCACACCATCTACACTGGTAAAGTATTGATTTGTTGCTGGAACTTCAAACTTGACCAAGCTATTACAATATAAAAATGCAGGATAGCTTATCTTTTCTACCCTATCATTCAAGGTGAGAGTGGTCATTTGATTAGCTCCTTCAAAAGCATGAGCATCTATGTGAGTCACATTAGATGGCAAAACAGCATCACCAACAGGTGACCATTTAATTAAATGTCCATCTACTATTGTTGCGTCAGTTGGCACCTCTTCTCTCCTTTCACTACAAACCATATTTACTTCTACGTCTGATTGTAAGTTATCAATGGTATAAGTAGAGCTTGTGTACTTGAGTATTGTATTGCCATTTAATTGCCATTCATCAACACCATATCCTTCCTTAGGTTGCGCAGTAAAGACAATCTTAGATCCCTTTGGCAATGCCTCACCAGTACTTAACATAGTATTATCGCTTACATTTTGAGCTGAAAGTGTACCAGTTTTATCATTAAACGATGCAAATTTAACGACATAATAATCTGCTTTACGATCAAAGTCTACCTGAATATCCATTGCATCTTCTGCAGAAAGTGTGATACTCGACATTGAATAAAAATCTGTTAAGTTCTCAAACTCAGCAGTTGCTACATTTTTCTTTTCTCTTTGCCAGTTTGTTATTCTATATCCACGGCGTGGCTTAGCTGTGAATGTAAGTTTTTCTCCAACTTTTACCTTTGAAGCACTTAACACTTGTGTTCCATCTTCCTTAGTGCAAGTAATTGAACCCATCATAGGCGACACACTTCGGAAAAAGATGTACGCCCCTTCTTCTGTTTTCCTAAAATGTACAACAACGTTTATATCCTGAGCAACATCTTCTATTTCTAATATGTTTTCTTTTACATTAGAAGTTCTATCCTCACCATTTACTAACCATTTATAAGCCTCACAATCAAATAAAGGTATGCTCTTAATAGATAATTTAGAACCTTGTGCAATGTATGTATTATTTTTCACATCTGTCCCAGACAAGGTCCAAGCCTCTAACGAGCCAGGTCCTTCGCTACTATAAGTCACCTTTACTTGTTTTACAGCATTTGCTTCACCAACAACTATCTTTGCTTTTTTGAACTCATTTTGTAGTCTTTGCTTTACAGCCTCATTACTAACATATACAATTGTACCCTCTTTATCTGGTAAAGCACCTCCAAAACCAGAGAATTGATCACTTAGATGAACATCTACCACCTTCAAGTTTCCTACTCCATTAAATGTCAATCCATAGATATTATTTACTTTTTGCAAATGAGGAACTAATAATTCTACAAGCGAGGAACAATTAGATAGTGCACTTTCTCCTATTTCTAAAACAGAAGGAAGATTAAGTTTAACAAGCTTAGAACAATTCTTAAAACTACTATCACCTAACTTTTTACACACTGAAGAAGCCGTGTATTCCGTTAAAGCGCAAGGAAATGAAACCAATGTTCCATCACTTTTGCGTATTAAGGCGTGACCATCTGCCATAAAAGTTGCTGACGATTGATCAACTACAAATTCTTTCAAAGCAGTACAATTAGAAAAAGGATTAGCTGTAACGTTAGATAAGGAAGCTCCCAAAGACACCGTGTTTAATTGTTCACAATTGGCAAAAGCATTCTTACTAATGGTTACCACTGCTGGCAGAGAAAGAGTTTTGATAGATGAGCAACCCTCAAAAGCCTCCTTATTTATAGTTTTAACGTGTATAGCTACCAAAGAAGTAATGCCCGTACAACCCTTAAAAGCATTCTTACCAATGGTAGTTACTTGGTTAAAATCAACACTCGTAATTTGTGTGTTACTAATGGCTTCACCACCGCCCCAACTATCTTCTCCACCTTCATCCTGTGTATAAAAGCAGTTTTCGGCAATTTCAGTAACGCCATCGGGTATCTTTATACTTCCAGAAGCTCCGTCCCACGAAATAAGTTTACCATTTTCTACTCGCTGTGCATTAACTGATACGCTGCAAAAGATAACCAATAAGGTTACTAAAAAAGGTTTTAATAGATTTTTTTTCATATACTATAAATTTAAAATAACAAATCACAACTATCAGACGCAAATATATAAAACTTTCATGAAAACAAAAACTTCTGAATGAAATTTTTATTTTTAACTTTATCTCATATTAATCTTAGGCATTCGTAATAATACGTGCGTATCAGGTAAATTGGGTTTATAAAGGTTCCTCTTTAACCGAAAAAAGAGTCTCTTCCGTTAAATGTATGGACGCTTTTCGTATTGCTTTAACGTAAGAGCCGAGGTTGCTCATTAAACAAAAATATGGCTAAGACAATCAACATTCTATCCTATTATCATCCTCTTTCATTGAAAACCTTTTCATTTTAAGACTTTGAAAACTTGTAGACAAGAGTTTGAAAAATTATTACATAATTTCAAAGAAAATATCTATAAATAACGCCAAAAACACATATAAGAAGTAGCTATGCAATCAACAGAGAATCAAGTAGTTACTAAGTAGTAAAATAAAAGGTGCTTAATTGGACTTCAAAAGGGCGTTAGTAAGGGTCTTAAAGGGCACCTTTTGCAAGTCAATTGGGCGTCTTTTAGAAGCAAAAAGAGCATGTGTTGGTTTTGAAACACATGAAAATAGTTTACAAACTTCAACTAACGGGGGAATAAGTTGTTTGTAGAAGACAGATCGATATCGCAGCTAATTACGTTTATCATATAGTTTATTCCCCCTTATAAAACCATCTAAATGGGGGTAATTATTCCGTTTATGTGATTAATCTCATTCTATTAACAATCTACGCATTTAACAGAAGAACCAAAAAAGAGACTTGTTGATAAGGTATGTTATCAAAGTGAAAACAACTACATTCTACTTTTAATCATGAGTAATTCTAAACCATTATACGCTACCCTACCAATTCATTCCAAATTTCTGCTTTCTAATAACATCACAAATTCTTTAAAATAGATTTCCTGTCACTCCTATCATCTAAAAAAGACTTGTAACTTATTGATTTATAACAGATTTCTTTAAACTGTTAAAAGTGACAGCAAAATAAAATCAAAACTATTATAGTAATATTGCTGCATTTCTGCAAAATGGTAAACTATTCTATCTCATAAAGAACAACTATGAAAGATATTTATTTGCAAGAATTACAAATTATGTGTACCTTTGCATTGTCTTTGAGTAAGATTAAAGATTACCTGAGGAATCAGAAAAATAAAGAAATCCTTTTACCGTATAAAGGATTATCTATAGCACTTATAATAATTAAATTAGGTAAATAGCAATGAGGATAGCATTTTTTGACGCAAAGTCGTATGACATCGAGTCTTTCAATGATGTAAACAAGGATTATAATTTCGATATTCGCTATTATCAAGAGCGTCTCAGTATTAGTACTGTGCCTTTGGCAAAGGGTGCAGACGTGGTTTGTATTTTCGTAAATGCAGAGTGTGATGCAAGGGTTATTGATGAGTTGGTGAATAATGGTGTTAAACTTATTGCGCTTCGTTGTGCTGGTTTCAATAATGTTGACCTTAAGGCTGCTGAGGGGCGTATTAAGGTGACACACGTACCAGCTTACTCTCCACATGCTGTAGCTGAGTATGCTGTAGCATTGATGCTAAGTCTTAATCGTAAGATTTATCGTGCTGTGAACCGTACACGTGATGGAAATTTCACATTACATGGTTTGTTAGGCTTCGACATGCATGGTAAGACAGCAGGTGTTGTTGGTATGGGTCGTATTGCCAAAGAACTTATTAAGATTCTGCATGGCTTCGGTATGAACATTATAGCATACGATCTCTATCCAGATCAGGAGTTTGCAAAACAGTATGATGTAAAGATTGTTCAGCTTGACGAACTTTATGCTAATAGTGATATTATCTCACTTCACTGCCCATTGACACCAGATACTAAGTTCCTTATTAATCAGGAAAGTATTGGTAAGATGAAGAAGGGTGTGATGATTATCAATACTGGTCGTGGTCAGCTAATCCATACAGAAGACCTTATCGAAGGATTGCGTACAAAGCAGGTGGGTTCAGCTGGTCTTGACGTTTATGAGGAAGAGAAGGAGTACTTCTATGAGGATAAGAGCGATAAGATGATAGATGATGATGTATTGGCTCGTTTGTTGATGGTCCCAAACGTTGTGTTAACCTCGCATCAGGCTTTCTTTACTAAGGAAGCACTCTACAATATTGCTGTTTCAACTCTTAGCAGTGTAAAAGAATTCTCAGAAGACAAGGAACTTAGTTGTGAAGTAAAGTAAAGCAAATAAACATATTCTTACATAGAAGAAGATTATAAGATAAATAATAAGGTGGTTAGAGAAGTTTTTCTTACTCTAACCACTTTTTTTGTTTGAAATTCATTAGTTATAACATTAGATAAATACTATTTAACATGAAACTCTTTGGAAATACATGAGTTTCGTTTAACTTTGCACGCATCAACTATTAAAAAAGCTGATATCAAATCTTTAAATGTATGCTTTTCTAAAGTATTACACGATAAGAATAAAAGGATAATATATTGATAAAATTTATACCAAACTAACAACAAAAGAGTTATGAAAAAAGTTTTATTCGTAGCAGCAATGATGTTTTCGTCAGTAGCTACATTCGCACAGCATGCAGTTGGTTCATTCAATCTTCAGCCAAAGGTTGGTGTTAACATTGCAAACCTCACTGAAATTAAAGATTCAGATCCACGTATTGGGCTTGCTGCAGGTGTAGAAGGTGAGTATCAGGCTGGTGATATTTTTTCTGTAAGTGCAGGAGTTCTCTACTCTATGCAAGGTGCTAAGCAGGAGTTTTCTGTTTTGAATCAGACATTTAAGCGTACATATAAGCTTGATTACATTAACGTTCCAATTATGGCAAACGTTTATGTGACAAAGGGGTTGGCAGTAAAGTTGGGTGTTCAGCCAGGTTTCTTGGTTAGTAGCACTAATAAGGCGGAAGCTAAAACATTCCTTGGATCAGGAAGTACTACTAATGAGATTAAAGCAAAGTCAGTTGACGTCTCTATTCCTGTAGGTATTTCTTACGAGTACAACAACTTCCAGCTTGATGCCCGTTACAACTGGGGCTTGACTAAGGTTTTTGAGAACTTCAAGGATAAGAACAGCGTATTCCAGATTACTTTGGGCTACAAGTTTGACTTGTAAATAATTAAAACGCATACTATATTATTTCGAGGAGACCATGTGGTCTCCTCTTTTAGTTTGTACAGTTTTATTTTCTCTATGGCTGCTGTATACTTTTAATTTGTTATTATCATTTTTGTCTTTTATATAACAGAGGTATGACTTTAAAGTTGTAAAGACACTCTTGGCTTCATTTAGATACACCTTTATTATTATATAATATTGTTTTATATCATTTCTTTCATTAACAAAGATAAGTAATTTATGAAATATGTATGAAAATACAATATTTTTTCGTACCTTTGCAAGTGCACTTAGGATAATAAATAGCAAAAAATAGTATGTCATATCAATTTTCAAAGTACGAAACACACTACCGAAACCTTACTTATTTAGGCGTTCCAATCATTATCGGACAATTAGGAAACCTTATTCTTAATTTTGCTGATACGCTTATGATTGGTCATCATAGTACAGAGGAATTGGCTGCAGCGGCATTTGTCAATAATATGTTCACACTGGTGATTATCTTTGCTATCGGTTTTACGTATGCTATTACAGCACTCGTCGGAATTTTATATGGTCAAGAGAAGACACATCGTATTGGTGAGATGATGAAAAGTGCTACAGCAGCTAACACTTGTATGGCAATACTTTTGTCTGTCATTATGGTTATTCTTTATCTGAATATTCACCGATTAGGACAGCCAGAAGAATTATTGCCCCTCATTCGACCTTACTTCCTTATTCAGCTTGTTTCCCTCCCTTTTGTCTGCTGGTTTAATACTTTTCGCCAGTTTACCGATGGTATTACGGATACAAAGGTAGCAATGTGGATTCTTGTTGCAGGAAATGTAATGAATATCTTTGGTAATTGGATACTTATTTATGGTCATTTGGGATTACCTGAACTGGGGTTGATCGGTGCTGGCCTCTCCACTATGATATCACGTATTGTGATGGCAATCGTAATGGTTGGTATCTTCTTTTTCAGTAAGAAATATAGAGAATATAAGAAGGGATGGAGCATGGGGTCAGTAAAGTATGCTGATTTTAAGAAAATTACAGTCCTTGGTATTCCTTTGGCACTGCAAATGGGTATGGAAACGGCAGCCTTTAGTCTTTCAAGTCTAATGGTTGGTTGGTTTGGAACAGAATCATTAGCGGCTCATCAGGTTATGTTGACTATTTCACAGTTAGGCTATATGATTTACTATGGATTGGCTGCAGCGGTGGCAGTACGTATCAGTAACTTTATGGGACAGCGTGACTATCTTGCTGTAAGACGAACAGCAACGGCTGGAATTCATTTAGTCTTCTTGCTTGCCATACTAACTTCTGTGCCAATCTTCATTTGCCGTCATATCATTGGTGGACTTTTCACTGATAATGTAAACGTTATTTCAATGGTATCTATGACGATTATTCCGTTTATGATTTATCAGTTTGGTGATGGTTTGCAGTGTAATTATGCTAACGCAATGCGTGGTACAGCCAATGTGCGTCCGCTTATTTGGATTGCCTTTATATCTTTCTTCGTCGTATCTTTGCCTTTAGGCTACCTCTTCGGTGTGGTAATGAACTATCAGCTGGTAGGTGTATGGTATGCCTTCCCATTCGGCTTGACACTCTCAGGAATACTATATTATATCTATTATCAGAAGGGGTTGAAGAAGATAGAAGACGCTTCTTCTTCAAAATAAAATAATAGCAAAAGCAAAAGGCGGTAATAAGTTGATGAATATTTTCATTACTTATTACCGCTTTTTTATGTATTGTTCTTCTACATGAAGTATCCTATCAAGTAGAAAATTTACTCTTCGTAATGTATAGCCTCCATAAATCGTTTAATAACTTCAGGCTTACCAGTATGTTTACCTTTATCTTCTGAAATCTTACAGGTTTCGTTATAGAATGGCCATGACTCCGTAATTTTAACGGCTACAAGCTTGATAACAATATTCATTGGTTTAACGTGAGGGAAGTCATTGGTGAAGTGAGTACCAATACCAAATGATGGTTTTACTCGATTCTCAGCATAACGCTGTATCTCTATAGCCTTATCAGTGTCTAATGCATTTGAGAATAACACTTGCTTATCTCGTGGATCAATTCCGAAAGAGTTATATTTAGCAATGATTTTCTCTAACTGCTCGATATTATCTCCTGAATCTATACGCAATCCCTTAAACTGATTTGCAAAGTCTTCTGAGAAGTTATAAGAGAATATATCCCATCCAAAGGAATCGTAAAGGTAGGTTCCCAATGCACCTCGATAAGTTCTACGCCATGCTTCCATAGCCATATAGTTTGCCATTTGAGGACCAAACATACCACCAATAGCACAGATAAACTCATGTGCCATAGTTCCGACAGGCATAAGATTATATTTCATCGCAAGGTGAATATTGCTGGTGCCGACAAAGCGTCCCTTCCATTCACGACTATCATAACAGTCCTTCATAGCACGAACAGCAGTATCTTCTGCTGTAAGGCTGGCACGACGACGTGTGCCAAAGTCTGAGAAGACACACCCCGCCTCAAGTAGTCGTTCTGTTTTACGATAGGTCTTATCGTATAGTTCTTGATAATCAAACTCTTGAGCTTGTTCATTAAACATATAGAATAACTCTGAGATAATGGCCAGAACCTTTACTTCTAACAAAATAGTGTCAGCCCATAATCCTTCAAATTCAATATGAAGATGACCATCTTCATCCTGCCATACCTTCACCCACTCACGTGAAAAACGGAATCCACGGAGGTATGTTAAGAACCACTCTGGTAGATAATAACATTTCTCGCGAAGAAAACTTATCTCTTCATCGGTAATAACAACCGACTCCAATAACTCTATTTGATGTTCCACTTCACGTGCAAAACCTTCTGGATAAACCGTGTCGTCACGGTCAACAAAATGATAGCAAACATGTGCACGTGGATAGTTGTCAATGACAGCACAGCACATTGTAAGCTTGTAAAGATCATCGTCTGTGAAGTGATTAATAATTTGTCTCATCTTATTATTGTTGAATTCAGTCGTCAAAAGTATAAAAAAGATATGGAAGAACAAAGGATTTTGTTAAAAATATAGCTTATTATAAACTTCAATAAAATAAAAGAGTAAATAGAATAGTATACGACTATATGAAAAAGACATAAGTAACAAAAAATATCAATGATACAGCATTTATATCTTAGTATATGACTATAATAACACTCTAATATGTTTTCTAAATTAAAAGAGGCTGTGTCAGAAATGTGAAGTAAATTATTACACCCTCTGATACAGCCTCATTATATCTTTGAAATGAGCTAAACCAAATAAAATAAAAGTTTAACTCAAATTATATGTATGTACGCTTACACCTTGCGCTGATGGTAGGTAATTGATTCCCCACCAACACATCTGTAGCAACACAAAGGCAACGATGAGTACCCATAAGGCTGGCCGAACTGTTCGTGGACGGTACTGACGATAGTGAACATATACTAAATACGCCAGCCATGTGATTGCTGCCCATGTTTCTTTTGGGTCCCATGACCAGTAATGTCCCCATGCTTCCTTTGCCCATAAAGCACCCATAAGCATACCAAGTGTCATAAATGACAGTCCAACGTAGGCAAGATTATCAGTTATCTCCATCTCTTTATCTGTATCAGTTCCCTTCTTAAAGAAAAGAAGATAGACCGACATGACTACTGCTGCACCCAAAAGTGCGTATGCCATCATATACACAATTACATGAGGAGCAAACCATGGACTCTGCAAGGCAGGCATAAGCGTCTTGGAATGAATCTCAGGCTTGAAGATATTAACGCATACAAACACTGTTGCAAGAAGTGTTGAGAAGCTTAATATCCACTTATACTGCCAGCGACTAAAGACAATAATACCAGCTAAAGGCAGGAAGAAACTGTACCATAGGCGTGTTTCTCCCATCGTTCGGAGTGGTGGACGTTCCAGTGTTATCCACATAATAAGAATGTAGGCAAAGAAAATCGCAAGTCCAAGCCCTGTTGCACCAAACGTTAAGATGCGACGGTTACGCCATGCAGCCCATGCACCTATAGCCCATAAAACTACTGATACAACTGCAAATATGATAAAATAACTCCAAATCATAGCTTAACCTCCTTCTTACGACTTGCTGTCAGGAACATTCCAACAGCTCCAAATAACAACATGAATATACCTACATAGACAACTGGCATCCAAGGGTCTGTTACAATCTCAAAGATACTTAGATTACTCCACTTGCCCATTTGTTCATTGTAACTTAGCTGATAGATTTTCCACCCATCAATACTAAAAGGCTTATTAACCTCTATCTCAGTGTGAATATTCTTTCCATCCTGCGTATAGATGTCAACGAGTGAAGCGAAACGACGTGGCTCACGATTTGGCATAACCAATCTTCTACCATCACTAAGTTTCAAAGACTGATAAGGGAAAAGATAGCTTCCACAAGTGAGCCAACCCGTGTAGCTATGCTGCACACCCTTGTAGGGTGCATTGCCAGTAGTGACCTTCACCAATATCGCACAAGCTGTACCTGTTGCATCCGAAGCTATATAGCCATCCTTATTACGTGCCAGTCCTAAAGAGTCCATACGGATATTGCTCATCATACCACCAGGCATCTTACCAACCATCTTACTAAGCATAACTGGCATAGCATTATCAATGCGCTTGAGAATCTCAATCTTACAATCTAACAGTTGACCAGACTTTACATTCTTATCTAAAAGAATATTCTCTGGCTTTCCCTTAGGAAGTGGAAGCCCCATATTATCAATAAGCATGAGCTTAGGTGGATATTCATCAATGGTAAACTTCTCCAGTTGAATTGCAACAGGGAGGTGATGAACGGCACTAAAAGTATCAAGACCACGCCACTCTACCTGCCCTTGCTCGCAAAACATCTTTACTCGAAGCATATCTGCACTACCAAGTGTACCGCATGTAAGAACAAGGAACAGTCCGACATGACTCGTTAGTGTTGGCAAGCGACGCCAAGAGAAATGTACTATTTGATTCAAAGTTACTTCACCAACAATGGCTGTCATCCATAAGTAAACAAGGACAAATGGCCAGAAATTAAGCATCTTTGTTAGACCAAGTGGGTCTATAGGAGCTTTCCCCTCTGCCACTTGTTTGGTAAGTCCCATAAGAAGAGTTAGTATTGCAGCTGTAGCAATAGCTGGAATCGCCGCTTGCATGGTTGACATGAAACGACAGAAATAAGACCGCTTACGAAGTGCGTAGACTATGATAAGTGCCAGTACGAGTAAGATTAATGTAATAATGTTGGCTGGCCAAGCAAAGACACCCCACTCTAAGGGACCTATTGTTACCTGTAATAATCCACCTGTAACCAATAAACCAACGACTATTGCTGTACCTTCTCTAAGTGTATAAGGTTTATTCCACATAGTAAAAGAGGCTCTCCCCCACTATTAATAAGGTCTTGTAAAAACTTTATTTTATGTTTGTGAAGTACGAGCAGATAAATGATTTCGTTTTGATATATAAAATATTAGGATACAAGAATATTCTTCAAATAGAGTATTCCTATTTTACTGAACAAGATTCCTCCCCTAATGGGAAGGAATCCTGTAAGTGGTTATTTACATAGGTTTAGTAATAAACCGTTTGTTCTTTCTTGCTTGCTCAATCCATTTCGGAACGATAGTATCGAGGAACTTCTTCTTCTGCGAGTTGAGTTTAGGCATATCCAAACCAATGTAAGACTGAGCCTTAGCCTTGGTAGAAATATCAGGCATAGGAATTTGTCCTGTAAATCCATGACGAGCGACAACACGTGCTATCTGCAGACGAGCATCTTTAGCATATTCCATTGCACTGGCGAGGATTCGCATAACTTCCTGTGGAGCATGGAAAGATGCACCGTGGCTGGCTACAGCATAGTCCCAACGCCACTGACCCTTACGAAGATCTTTCAAAACAGGCTCCATCTCAGCCTCAGTTGCGCCCTTTTCCCATGCAAACTTAGCCTCGATATGTGCTGCAGCAAGCTCTCTTTCAACGTTAGTACGGAAGTCATAAATCTTCTGTTGACGCTCATATACATTCTGACGAAGTGTTTCTGCATCTTGACGGTGACAAGTCTGGCAAGTACGTTCGATGTTTGCCAATGGGCTTGTGATATGGTGGTCAGTATACTTCACGCCACCTTCAGAAATGTAAGGCATGTGACAATCAGCACATGAAACGCCACGTTGTCCATGAATTCCTTGTAAGAACAACTCATAACCAGGATGCTGTGCCTTGAGAATCTTAGCCTTTGAGAGTGGATTGATGTAATCGTAGAAGCCAATACTGTCGAAATGTTCCTCTGCTGCCTCACACGTCATACCCTTTTCTTGAGGGAAATGAAGTTTGTTACCATTCTCCTTTTCGAAATAGTATTCCGTGTGGCACTGTGCGCAAACCAGGCTACGCATCTCCTGATGACTGGCTTTTCTCACGTCTTTACCGACACGAGCCCATGCCTCATAGAGAGCAGGACGAGCGGGACGTAGCTCCATCGTCCTTGCATCATGGCAGTCTGAGCAACCGACGGTGTTCATGACCTCTGGTCCCCAGTCGCTCCACTTGGCAGCATAGAATTTATCAGTTCCTTTCTCACGCATTAGACGTGGAACATCAGGACCCTTGCAGGTCCAACAGGTTCCTGGCTGTATGTCATCTTGTCCATCAACACCTGGACTTCCTGTACGCATAATCTTACGTAAGTCATCAATACAATGACGGTGTCCACGTGGTGTATTATACCCTCTTGAGAAAGAATAGCCAGCCCATAGGATAACCATTTCGGGTCTCTCAGCCAGTACATCTACTTCCTGGGAAGAATTGTACTTACTCACGAAACTTGTGTCTTCTGTCATTGCCCACGTCTGATATTCACGTGGGAAATCAGCTGCAAATTTCTCATTCTGAGATACAATGGAGTCAGTCATCGGTGTACGTCTGTTGTTGAACACACTTACAATCTCAGCTCTTCTTTCAAGCATTGAAGAACAGAGCAGTCCAAGAATGAACACGAGAACCATTGCTCCTCCAAAGAGTAGCCAGCCTTGCCATTTCTTTAATGTCTTTGCCATAATTATCGATTTTTAGTTCTTATTTTTTCTTTCCTAACATTTTTTGCAACCAATCTGGAACAGGAGAAGGTGGCATTGGTTCCACATACTCTGCACCAGGAGTACTTGAGAGAGAATTCATTTTCATGTGTGCTACATCACGATGACAATCCCAGCAGGCCTTACCCTCACCTCTCTGAGCCTCCATGTAATCTATTCTGCCAGTATTAACAAACTCTTGATTTAATTGTTTATGGCAGCGGATACAGTTATCCATTATCACTTCTGCCGATGCTGATTCTGCCTGAATAGTTTGCGATTCATTGAATGTAACAAAATAAGCAACATGCTTCATACCATCCATACCTTTAAAAGCATAGTGTGCAGCAACGTTATCATTAGGAACGTGACAATCATTACATGTGGTGTTTCGAGCATGTGCAGAGTGTGACCACGTAGCATAATAAGGTGACATGATATGGCAATTAATACATGCCGCTGGGTCATCACCTATTATATAGGTATGCATACGTAGAAGATAAAAGAATAACCCTGTTAATCCTACTATCACACCGCACAAAATAGATAATGTAACCTTTTGCCGATATGAGATGCATGATAGAAACTTATCTATCATACTTTTCAATTTGGTAGATATGGTTTTTAGTTTCATAGGATTTATATCTTGTTTCGTGCACAAAGATATGTATTATTTTTCATTAGACAAGTAAAGAAAAAAGAAAAAATCATCATAAATTATGATTTAGACTAATTCTAATATAATTTTATCGTGAAGAAAAGAATTTATGTTCATGAAAATAATTCGATATAGCACTTGTATAAAGAATAATACTATACGTGTAATAAACTTGTAAAAAGAATTACACTACAGCTTTTATGGTTCTTCCATTAAACCCAAATCGGTCATTAGACAACAACGTTTTAGGAATTCTTGTTTTTGTATTCTTTCCTAACATCTTTTATTTTCTTATCGTCATATTGTCTGTCTTTGTAACTTGACGTAGCCCGCTACGCCTGCGTTACAAAAACAAACAATCTACTCGCCAATAAAACAAAATATGTTTAGGCTCTAATGACCAATTTTGGTTAAATGTGTAGATGCTTTTCGTATTGCTTTAACAAAAGAATCAAAGTTACTCATTAAACAAAAATATGGCTGAGACAGTCAACTATCTATCCTATTATCACCCTCCTGACATTGAAAACCTTTTACTTTAAGACTTCAAAAAAATACAGATAAGGGTTTGAAAAATCATTACATAATTTCAATAAAAACATCTATAACTAACGGCAAAAACCCATATAAGAAGCAGGTTTGCAATCAACAGCAAATCAATTAGTTATAAAGTGGTAAAATAAAAGGTGCTTAATTGAACTTCAAAAGGGCGTTAGTAGGACCTCAAAAGGGCACCTTTTGCAAGTCAATTAGGCGTCTTTTAAAAGCCAAAAGAGCATGTATTGGTTTTGAATTGCACGAAAATAGTTTACAAAAATCTATGGCATGGGAATAAATTGTTTGTAGAAGACAGATAGACATCACACTTAATGACGTTTATCATGTAGTTTATCCCCCCATTATAAAACCATATTATTTAAAGTAATCATACCATGTATATGGATTAATCTCATTCTATTTACAATCTACGCATTTAACAGAAGAACCGCTTTTATGCCACAATTAAAGCACCATGTTTTTAACTTTTTTTCATTACTATATAGTAGTTATATCATTTAAAAATAGTAACTTTGTGCGAATTTAATCAGTAAGTTGTGACTAAAGATATAGTCAAAAAAAGAGTTCGAGATATTCTGGATGAATACCTCGAAGCCAACAATCATCGCAAGACTTCAGAGCGATATGCGATTCTGGATGCGGTGTATGACATGGGAGAGCATTTCTCCTTGGATGAGCTGGGTGTAGCACTTGAAAAGAATAATTTTCGAGTTTCGCGCGCCACGCTTTATAATACGATGCGTCTTTTCATAGAGTTACGTCTCGTAGTCAGACATCGTTTCATTGGTCAAACCAAGTATGAGGCCTGCTATAACAATGAAGATCATATCCATCAAATCTGTACGCTATGCGGAACAGTGACGGAGGTTGATTCCCCAGAGATTGCGGATGCTATCAAGAACACAAAGTTCCATCGCTTCCGCCGAGACGGATTCTCCTTATATATATATGGAATATGCTCACGCTGTCAGGCAGCCTTGTCGCGTCAGAGAAGCAAGTTTCTTACACAGAAACAAGTTAAAAACTCACATAAAAACAAATGAACACAGGTAAAGTAGACGTCCTGTTGGGTCTCCAATGGGGTGATGAAGGAAAAGGTAAGGTTGTAGACGTGCTTACACCACGCTACGATGTAGTAGCTCGTTTCCAAGGAGGTCCGAACGCAGGACACACTCTTGAGTTCGAAGGACAGAAGTACGTACTACGTTCTATACCATCAGGCATCTTCCAAGGTGGCAAAGTAAACATTATTGGTAATGGAGTTGTTTTAGCTCCAGACCTCTTTATGGGTGAAGCAAAAGACCTTGAGAAGAGTGGACACCCATTAAAGGAGCGTCTTCATATCTCAAAGAAGGCACACCTTATCATGCCAACACATCGTATTCTTGACCGTGCTTACGAGGCTGCAAAAGGTAAAGATAAAGTTGGAACTACAGGTAAGGGAATTGGACCTACTTACACTGATAAGATTAGCCGTAATGGTTTACGTGTAGGTGATATCCTCTGCGATTTCGAGCGTAAGTATGCTGCGCATAAGGAGCGACACATGAAGATGCTTGCAGCACTTGGCTGGACAGACTTTGAAGGCTTGGAAGAGACTGAGAAGGTTTGGATGGAAGGTATTGCATACATGAAGGAGTTTAAGTTTGTTGATTCAGAAAATGTAATTAACCATCTTCTTCGTGAGGGCAAGCATATCCTTTGCGAAGGTGCACAAGGAACAATGTTGGACGTAGACTTTGGTTCTTATCCTTTCGTAACTTCTTCAAATACCGTTTGTGCTGGTGCTTGTACTGGTCTTGGTATTGGTCCTAATAAAGTGGGCAATGTTTATGGTATCATGAAAGCCTACTGTACTCGTGTAGGTGCAGGTCCATTCCCAACAGAGTTGTTTGACGAAACTGGAAAGAATATTCGTGACCTCGGTCATGAGTATGGAGCTGTTACTGGACGTGAGCGTCGTTGTGGTTGGATTGATCTTGTTCAGCTTCGCTACTCTGTAATGGTAAATGGTGTAACCGAACTTATCATGATGAAGAGTGATGTCCTCGACAGCTTCGAAACTATCAAGGCTTGTATTGCATACGAGTTACCAGATGGTACGGAAACTAAGGACTTCCCTTACGAGATTGATAATGTGAAGCCTATCTATAAAGATTTCCGTGGTTGGAAGAAAGATATGACAAAGTGCAAGTCACAGGATGAATTCCCTGAGGAGTTCCGTGAGTATGTATCTTTCCTTGAGAACTATCTTGAAACCCGTATAGGTGTCATCTCTGTTGGTCCTGACCGTGAGCAAACGATAGTTCTATAATCCCTTTTAGGCTGTGACTGGCGGCTATAAGCATTCTTAAAAGCTTTTATCCGGTTATCACAGCCTAACATTTTTATCCGAAAAAACATAAATAAGAGATAAATGGCAAACAAACCTTCCATTCCAAAGGGTACACGTGATTTCGGACCTGATGAGATGGCAAAACGAAATTACATATTTGATACTATCAAGCGTGTCTATGCTCTCTATGGTTTTCAGCAGATAGAAACACCTTCTATGGAGACATTACAAACGCTGATGGGCAAGTATGGTGAAGAAGGAGATAAACTTCTCTTTAAGATTCTGAATTCAGGAGATTACTTGAAGGCTGTTAGCGATGATGAACTCAAGGAGCGCAATACACTTAAGATGCAGACAAAGCTCTGTGAGAAGGGCTTGCGTTATGATCTTACAGTACCTTTTGCTCGCTACGTTGTGATGCATCGTGATGAGTTGCAATTACCTTTCAAGCGTTATCAGATACAGCCAGTTTGGCGTGCCGACCGCCCACAAAAGGGTCGTTATCGCGAGTTCTATCAGTGTGATGCAGATGTCGTTGGTTCAGACTCATTGCTAAACGAGGTGGAATTAATGCAGATTATTGACACTGTATTTACAGAGTTTGGTATTCGTGTACAGATAAAGATTAACAATAGAAAGATTCTCACAGGTATTGCAGAAGTGATTGGTGAGAAGGAAAAGATTGTTGACATTACTGTTGCTATCGATAAACTTGATAAGATAGGCCTTGATAATGTAAACGAAGAGTTGCGTAACAATGGAATCTCTGAGGAGGCAATAGAGAAGTTACAGCCTATCATTAAGTTAGAAGGAACTAATGAAGAGAAACTTGATGTTATTGCAGAAGTCTTAAAGGAGAGTGAGACAGGATTGAAAGGTGTAGAAGAAACGCGTTTTATTCTTGACAACTTGAAGAATTCAGGACTGAACAATGAGATACAACTCGACCTTACTTTGGCACGTGGATTGAACTATTATACAGGTGCTATCTTTGAAGTAAAGGCACTTGATGTACAGATTGGTTCTATTACAGGTGGTGGTCGTTACGATAACCTCACAGGTATTTTTGGTATGCCAGGTATCTCTGGCGTTGGAATAAGTTTTGGTGCTGATCGCATCTATGATGTCTTAAATACTCTCGACCTCTATCCAAAGGAGAGCGTACAGGGCACTCAGCTTCTCTTTATCAATTTCGGTGAGAAGGAAACAGCTTACTGTCTGCCAATTGTTGCAGCTGCACGTAAAGCCGGCATTCGCACAGAAATGTTCCCAGACAAGGCGAAGATGAAGAAGCAGATGAGCTATGCTAATGCAAAGAACATCGGTTTTGTTGCTCTTGCAGGTGAAACTGAAATGCAGGAAGGCAAGATAACACTGAAGAATATGTCCACTGGTGAACAAGAGCTTCTTACCCCAGAGGAGATAATCAATAGATTTTAAAAGAGTTCCCCTCTCTCCAATTATGCAGAGAGGGGCATTTTAACTTAATAATTTATATTATTCTGCTTACCGAATAAGGTACAAGTAGAAACAAACTATAATTACCTCTAAAAATGAAAAGAACTTTCCTACTTTGTTTTATATTATTGGGCTGGTTGCATTCAGCCTTCGGACAGGCTACATTCAACATTGATGGCTTTTCCGAACAATACTATGGTAAGGTTTACTTCTCTGATACAACACAGACTGCTTCTGCAGGTTGGGTTGAAGTTTATGACCGTGCCACAAAAAAGAAGCTTATTCATGTTGATGCCAATGAACTATCATTTGACCTTCATGATGGAGAAATTATGGCAAACATAGCCGAGATTCCTTATGGAGAATATAGTGTTTTGCTCTATGAAGACTATAATTTTGATGGAATAAAAGACTTTGCTATTATGGATGGATTTAATAGTTGTTATGGTGGTCCATCCTTTAAAATCTTCTTAGCATCGGATAAAGAGTTTATATATAATGATGCTTTCACGGATTTAGCACAAAATTATTGTGGTATGTTTGTGGTTGACAATAAAAATAGACTTATATCTACTATGGAGAAAAGTGGATGTTGTTTGCACTATTACTCAGATTTTATAGTAGAAAACAATAATCCAAAGCTTATCCGCACACGCACTGACGACTGTCTTAAAGCCCCTATTTGCACTACAACAATAGAAGAATGGAAGGGAGAAAAGATGACAAAGACAGTTACCAGTACTATTGATTTAGACAGTGAAATTATCAGCGACTATTTCAAGTTTCATGTTGATAAGGAGAATAAGGATATTATTCTTTGTAATTTTTATGACGATAGACTGTGTTACGTTATTCTTGATGCTAAGCAGAATGTGGAGTTTTACTATCCATTTGAAGAATTACGGCAAACGTCAGACTTTATTTTCTATAGGAAAAATGGTAAGTTAACATTCAAAAATAAGGATGCAAGCTATACTATTTATGACAAGTCTGGTAATATGGGTATTGATATTACCTACAAAGGTAAAACTCATCAGTGGAAAGGTAATCCAGAAAGTCGCCGAGGAAGTTTAACAAAACTAATGGAGGTGAAATATGATAACGTCGTATATCAATAGCCAAAGAATCATTATTGTCTTATAGTTTCGAAAACATAGATTATTTTCTTCTTCTATAATGATTAATGCCCAGTAATCGTTTTTACCAATATCTGGTAAACGTTTACTGGGCATTAAAAATATCTATACTTCTATATTAACATAAACAAGCTTGATATAGTGTAGATAAATATCATGATAAGAACATGAGTTGTTAGACTTACATTGGGTAGTGCTTTGCTAATCCACCAGCACTTGTTTCCTTATAGAGTGATGGAATATCATGTCCTGTCTGTTTCATTACCTCAACAACGTGGTCGAATGATACACGATGGCTACCATCGCTAAATGATGCATAAAGCTGTGCGTCCAGTGCACGACAAGCAGCAAAAGCATTACGCTCAATACAAGGAATCTGTACCAAGCCGCATACTGGATCGCATGTCATGCCTAAGTGATGCTCTAAGCCCATCTCAGCAGCATATTCAATCTGAGAAGGACTACCACCAAACAACTGACAAGAAGCTGCTGAAGCCATTGCACATGCAACACCAACCTCCCCCTGACAACCAACTTCTGCACCAGAGATAGAAGCATTATGTTTTACTATATTACCAAAAAGTCCTGCTGTTGCAAGTGCATGTAATATTTTAGTTTCTGAAAACTCATGTCCTTTTGAGAGATGATATAGAACTGCAGGAACAACACCACAAGCACCACAAGTTGGTGCTGTTACTATTGTTCCACCAGATGCATTCTCCTCACTAACTGCCAAGGCGTATGAATAAACCATTCCACGACTTTGCAAAGAAGGCTTATATCCACGTGCTTTTATAAAATAGTTAGGTGCTTTGCGCGCAAGATTTAATGGACCAGGCAAGGCTCCTTCGCTGTCGAGACCACGCTCCACGGCAGCCTGCATTGTCTTCCACACCTCACGAAGATAGTCCCATAACTCTTCTCCTTCACACTGCTTTACATACTCCCAGTAGCCACGTCCATGATGCTCACACCACGTCTGTATTTCTCTGAGGGTATGCATATCATAAACAGATTCCTTATGAAAATAGTCATCTTTACCCTTTCCCTCTGAAAGAGCACCACCGCCAACGCTATAAACAGTCCATTCGTCTAATAAATCCTGGCTGCTGTTATAGGCACGGAACAATATACCATTAGGGTGATAAGGTAAAAACACCTCTGGTTCCCGTATTATCTCTACTGGTGCTAATTGCTTCAACACGTCAATAATAGCCTTGTCTGTCATGTGCCCCTCACCTGTGGCTGCCAGACTACCATAGAGTGTAACCTCAAATCTTGCTGCTTCTGGATGACGCTCAGCAAAGATAATGGCGGCACGCTGTGGTCCCATCGTATGACTACTCGATGGACCTTTACCGATTCTAAATATCTCTCTTAATGATTCCATATATGGTTTGTCCCAAATACTTCTAATTTACTATTATGCTACAAATTTACGAAAAAAAATGTCAATGATGCAGAAAAACAAATTATAAATTGGCGAAGATGATTTTTTATTGTACTATAGACGATTTTTGTACTACTATTGTTCCTTACCAGCTTGCTTTTTTATAAGTTTAAAATAATAATAGCGTGCCTTTTGATTATTAGTGCTTACTTATAATTTATCTCATAGTTTGTTATTCTGTTAGTGTTTTATAATATTTGATATAGTGGCTATAATACTTCACTTTTCCTATCCACTATAGGAGTGTTTTTGTCAGACACGTGTTGTGTTATTGCTTAGCACGTGTTGTGCTATTGGTTCGCACCAATGGTGTTAAGGCCTAACTACAATGCAAATTGTTATCTAAAAGGAAACAAAATGTCGTCAGAGAAAGAGTTATACAAGCAGAAACTGACATAAGCCGATTGATATATTGTTTTATCTTTATCGTTAAAATAAGATGTCTGGGAGCACTAATATAACTCCTACTCTATCTTTTTTATTTCTTTTTATTAGGTTGGTAAGTGTTTTATCGTGTGTTTTTTGTATCTTTGCGCACATATATTTATTAAAATTCAGAATGAAACATTTCATCCTCATATTATCGTTTTTATCGTTGCTTACAATTGGTTGTACAAACAAGAAAAATACTGAAGAGTCTGCAGCAAAGGCCATTGACACAATTCCGATGCTGGTAACACAGGTACAGCAATGTTCACGACTTTACACAACAGAATATCGTATTCATAAGATTATCACCCATGATGATAAGATGAAACTTTCTGGCTCGTTTATGAAGCAGGACTTCAGTGTAAACTTGCCATTAGGCGACCGCCGCATTGCAATTCCTATGGATGCTACTTTGAAGGCATACATAGATTTATCAAGTTTTAGCGATAAGAATATTCAACGTCGAGGAAAAGAACTTGTTGTCACCCTACCCGATCCTAAGATTCTTCTTACTTCTACGAAGATTAACCATAAGGAGGTGAAGCAATATGTGGCATTGACACGGCATAACTTTACGGATGCTGAGCTTACAAGCTATGAGGCACAAGGAAGAAAACAGATTATTGCTTCTATTCCTCAGATGGGTATCATAGAACAAGCACAGGAGAGTGCAGCTCGCCAACTTGTTCCTATCTTTACAGCTATGGGATACAAAGAGTCTGATGTTACTATATCTTTCCGCAAGAAGTTTACTCTTAAGGATTTAGGACAGGTGATTGAAGTAAATAAAAAAGATTGAAAATGAAAATAAATACATCTGATAACATTATCATAGAACAAAATAATAATGAGAATAAGCCGACTAAGAAAGGGATTCTTAGTCGTATCTTAGCATCCAATAAAGGCTGTCTTCTGACCTTTTTAATTATCATTAGTCTTTGTGGTGGTCTCTTTTATTGGTTTAATTCAACCAATGATATAAGTATATCATCAGATCAGCGTATTGATATTACGCCAACACAGATACAGCAAATACAAGATATCGGACAATGGGAATTCCTTGCTATCAACGACGAGGAACTTATTGATACCATAAGTCGTGGTTTCTTCTCTGATTCAGAACTTGTTCGTATCTATTATGGGACAGTCCGCTTAGGTGTTGACTTGCATCAAACTGAACCTCATTGGATTCGTGTGGAGAATGACAGTGTTATCGTTGCAAAGTTGCCTCCTATTGGATTACTTGATACTAACTTTATAGATGAAGCTAAATCACGTTCGTTCTTTGAGAAGGGGGACTGGACTTCAGCTGATCGCGAGCAGCTTTACAATCGTGCATACAAAAAGATGATAGCTCGTTGTATGACTGCAGAGAACATTATGATAGCTGAGAAAAATGCAAAACAGCAGTTTACTCAGTTTTTGAAGGCAATGGGCTATAAGAATATAGAGGTGACAATTACTCCACGGAAAGCTTCTCGATAGCCTCTTTTATGTCCTCTGCAAACCTTGAATGTGTCAGCAGGAAATCTTCTTTTCCTGCTGCAAGTTTTTTATAGAGTTCTGGATTCATCACTTCTACATAGGAACTGATAGCATACTCTATGTCATCTTTCTGTCGTTCGCAATTTGAAAAAGCATAAACTTGATACTTCTGATGAAAAAAGCAATAAGCAGCTTCGATACTGTCTTTTGTTATCATTATCTTATATTATGATTACCGTTTATACTCAACGCTGAATATCAATCAGTTACGTATTTACACACGTTCCAAATATGTGGGAATAAGAACCATTTATAAGAACGTCTGAACAGACAAAAAAGTGTGTAATTATGGAATTAAGTCAGTTAATTAGTGTTAATTTCAATCTTCGCAAGCCAAAGAGTACAACCCCCACCCCCTTATATATGGTGGTGTACTATGTTGATGACAAAGGAAAATCAGTACAAGCAAAGATACCAACGAGAAGGAAAGTATTACCAGCCCTTTGGGATAGTAAGCGACAGCAGCCAATCTTAACAAGTGTTCATATCGATTTGACAACCAAGCAGTTACAAGAACAAGCGGAGTTAACCGCTTTTGTGTCTAATTGCCGTATTTTGGTATTGTCGCAAAATTTTACTACCTTTGACGAATTAAAAGAAAACATTAACTTAACCGATAACGATATGTCAGTAACACCGCAATTTATACAATCAAAGAAAACACCTAAAGCAACCAAGATGATAGAAGAGGTGTTAACTATGTGGGAACAGCAAGGGAGTTTAGCAAAGAACACTATTAACACATACCGAACAGATTACAAAAAATGGTGTGAATGGCTAACTACCACCAATCAGACAGATAGCGCAAAGGCACTTAGTCAAGTAGCGTTTAATTCATTCAAAGATTGGATGTTAGCACAAAATGAAAGCGCACAAAACATCAATATCAAATGTAGCACTATAGCACGTATAATCAAAGAATTAGTTAACGGCAAGGGTGCAAAATATGGGATTAAAAAGGTGACTTTCAAAAATTTAGCCACCATTAGCAAGAAGGTTAAATGTGAACTATTGGAGGAGGAAATAGAAGCATTAAAGCAGGTGGAAACACAGACCGAAAAGGAAACATTTTCATGCAACGTATTTTTATTGCAACTGGCTACAGGTCAGAGAATTAGCGATGTATACACCATATTAAAAGGGGAATATACAACACAATCAGACGGCAACGGCAACGAATTTATTATAATTATCAATAAAAAGGGAACAAGGGGGGCAAAAGTAAAGAAGTCATATATCCCTATGACAAAGGAAGTTAGCGACTTATTGCAGGTGTTACAAGGTAGTGAGTTATTGCCAAAAAATGGTGATGCACTAAAAGACCTTATAAACCGCAACATAAAGAAGATAGCAAGAAGGGCAGGGTTAACACGTATTACCGAGAACGGCAAGCCATTATGTGAGGAAATAAGTACACATTACGCAAGGCACACAGCAGCCACACAAATGGCAAGAAAGGGGCTAACATCGGAACAAATTGCGCTACAATTGGGCAATAGTTCCGAAATGGTAGAACGTGTTTACACACACCCTACAGACAACGATATAATAGCCAAGTTGCAGCCACAACAAGCACAAGCAGCACCAGCGCAACACGTGCAAGCAGAACAGCCAGCACCGACACAGCAGGCACGCACAAAGATAGAAGCAACAAAGAACATAGGGGGATATGATGTTACGTTACAAGCATACGGAACAAGTGAGATAGACAACTATTTTATTAAAAAGGAATTAAATAGCAAATTAGCACGATTAAAGGAGTTGAGAAGCAACGTAATGAGTGAAGGGGTATTTGATTATTCCCTTCATTATATAAGTAAAAGAAACAACATTTTAAAAGTGTATAATGAACTAATAAAAAAAGTACTTAAAAAATTGCAGTACCCAGCCCAAGAAATAGAGAGAAAAAGCAGTGAAGAATTACAAAACACGCTTTATTTGTTGCGTGGGGACTTAGACACGTATATAAGTAAGGGACAAATAAAGGTACTATTCAGCAGCACCAAGGATAAAACAAAAGAAGTGGACGATTTAATAACTAAAATAAACGTACTTTGTGACATATTGGAAGCATAACAAGCAAGGGGAAACAGCCGTATTTGGTTAGTTTCCCTTTTTCTTTCTGTAGGGGTTGTTAGCAATATTATATAACCACCTTCAAGGGGTGGATATATAATATTTTGGGTTGGTATGTTTATTTTTATTTTATTCTTTCCTTTTACCCACCTTCTAGCCAGCCAATACACACACACAGCAGGGACGACACCACCAAGCAGCCACGAATACAACAGACACCTTCCTGCAGGGGACACCAGCACCACACACACAGCAGGGACACCCACCACACCCAGCAGCCCACAAATACCCCCTTTATTTGACGTATAACGGCTTATTATCCCCTTTCCCTATACTTACCAACCCACACATAATTAACGGCTAATATCGCTTTTATTTTCTATATTAATTAAGGTGTAAAATTATTATATAGTAAATGTATAGTAGGGGTATTTTCTCATTTAGTATATTGTATTGTCAGAAGTAAAGCAGGGGTATTTTTGTACCCCCTATATAGTCATATAATAGGAAGTATCTACATAGGTAATATAACACCTATCCCCCTACATTACAGCAGTAACGAAATAATACCTATAGTCAAAAATGACTGCAAGTATTATTCATATTCACACTAAAAAGCAAATAATACCTACAGTCAAAAATGACTGTTACCCTACAGTCAAAAATGACTGTTTATATATTATAGTATTATAAAGAGATAACAAGAAAGAGAGAAAAAGCATTTTATTTGCTTTTCTCCTTTCTTTGGGTTGGTATTGATTTATTAATATATATTATTCTTTGCTGTAATACTGATGAGTGTGTAAAAGGTAAGGGAGTAATACACCCAATGACAAAGCGGAGCAATAAAAAAAATAAACCAACCCAAGTTATATAATGACACCCCACAAGGGTGGAAATATATAACGCTATAACAAACTATTACACCCAAGCCACCATATAAGCGTATATTTGCGATTTGACGGGTTTTAATCCCCTTTGCCTGCAAATTATACCATTACAGCAGCAAAAGCCCCCTTATACGTGCTTATTTTGCCTTATTACCCACCACCAGCACAGCAGTAACGAACACAACACCGACATAATCGGTTGAATTTACACCCCTTCCAGCAAGCCCCCAGCCAATTATTACCCCCTATTATATCTTATTTTCAATTAAATTACAGAAAACTCAAAATTATTTTCAATTATTTTTAAATTATTTTTCCTTTGTTTTAGCGGTTTTCAAGAAGATTTGAAGAAAACTTTTAAAAATATACTTGACTTTTCAGAATAAAAAGATAATTATTTAATAAAGGGGGGCACTTAAATTTAACCCCAAATAATAACGATAAAAAAAAGATAAAAATATGATGACAGGAAGAAAGCACAGCGAGGAAACAAAGCGCAAGATGTCAGAAGCACAGAAAGCACGATATAAGAATATGACACCAGAAAAGGAAGCGAAAAGAATTGAAGCGATAAAAAAGAAATGGGAGAAGATTAACGCAGCAATTAATTTAATTGATTTATCCAATCAATTTAAAGATGAAGTATAATAGATAAAAATATAGGTGGTATAAATGGGGGTTTATTTAGCGTTTTCCTCCACCACCTTTTTACTATAAAAATGCTATAAAAATAATGATGTTAAAAAAAACGCTATGAACATCTACAAGATATTAACAACAAGGTTAGAAATTAGCCCAACAAGCAAGTTAGTTTTATTATACTTGCTTTCGCTTAATAAGCGAGAAATTGAAGCACAAATAAAATATATCGGTGAGAATATTTGCGGATTTGGCAAAGATAATGTACACCGCCAAATGACAAAAGTAATTAATGAGTTGATAGAACAAGGATATATTTTGCCTTTAAAAGACATTTACACAAAAAATAAATATAAATCGAAAAAATGGATATTATCTAATAAGGCGTTAAAGTTGGCAAAGGACACGGACGGCAAGCAGAAACAAGCGAAAGCGACAAGCAATAAAATAAACATACCAACCCAAAGTAATAATAACAACCCTTCAAAGGGTGGTATTATTAACGCTAAAAAGGAAACAGCACCACAACAAGAACATAAGCCAACACTTGCAGAATTGCAAGCAGCAATAAAAATTTAACCAGCATAAAGATATGAGTTTCAAAAGATTAGATACAAACAAGTTCATACAAGCAGCAAAGGACTATAAATCATTTGACGGTTATAAATGTGGGGTTAAATCAATAGATGATATTTTGCGAATAGACAAACAGACATTAACAACAATAGTCGCAACCCCTGCCAGCGGTAAGTCAACTTTTACAAATTTTTACGGCTATCAAATGGCAAAAAATAATAATTGGAAAACCCTATATATTGCGACCGAAACACCGCAAGACCGCCAATGTAGAATGTTATCTATTTTGTTCCAATCAGCAGCCAAAGCAAGCGAATTTAGCATATTATACGACTATGATTTTAGCGATTGGCAAGATTTATTAGATATGATAAAGGACGCAAAGGAAACATACGGGGTTGATATGGTGGTTATTGATAACTTTACAATGCTACAGCACTTAATCGGTGAGATTAACACTACCAATATAGCAAGGGCTTTGAGTGCCCTAAAGCAGGCAAGTATAGATAACGATATAGCGGTTATATTAGTAACACATCCCACTAAATTAATTGAAGGTCAAGAAGTTACTGCTTATTCCGTTAATGGCAGCGCAAACTTTTATAACATTTCTGATTTTATGTTTAGTTTGAAAATTAGCGATTATGAAGCCAAAGAAACAACTATAAAAGTGTTGAAAGTAAGGGACAGCGCAAAAGGAGTAATGGGGGGCAAATGCGTATTAAAGTATAACCCCGTACACCTTACATATAGCGACACGGACAGCAGCACCGAGGACAACACCCCAAAGGATATTAATAAAGATATTGCGACCGATGTAATGAAGGCAATAATGGAGGAAAAAGCAAAGGAAGGCAGCCAGCCAGCAGCACAAGCAACCCCAACAGCAACACAACCAGCAACCAAAGCAGCCCCAGCAGTCAAAGAGGAAGCAGCCAAGGAGAAAGCAAATACCGAGGAAATAAAGAAAGAAAAGCAGGAAGCAAAAGAGGAAAAGCAGGCGCAAAGAATAACCCCCGATTTCATACATAATACCAAAGTTAACATTATGGGACAACATAAAGTATTGAATGAATACACATTATACAATGCTATAATGTTAGGGAGAAACTGCAAAGAGGAAATAGAAGCGGTGAGAAACATTGACAGAAACAAGAATGAAAGTGAGTACAGACAAGCAAAAGCAAAGGTATTATCTTATACCCCTTCTTGTCTTTGTCAAGGCGAAACAGCCAAGGAAGTAAAAGAAGTTAACCCACTAATTGCCGTTGATTTAGATGAGAAGGACAATAAGGGAATGACACTTGAAGAAATGCGTAAAAGGGTTAATTCATTGCCTTATGTTATGTATAGTAGTATGTCAGTAGGAGGCAAAGGAATGTACGCTTTAATACCAATTTTGGACGAAAATAAAACCGACTTTAAGGCGGTGTTTAAGGCATTGGAGGAGGACTTTAATAAAATAGGTTTGAAGTTAGATAGTAGTTGCATTAATGTCAATCGTGAAAGATATATGAGCATTGACGATAACGAATATTGGAATACTAAATGCGATATATATACACGTAAATTAAACATACCAACCCAAGTTAATAAACAACCCCTTCAAGGGTTGGAAATTAACGCAAATAAACCACTTACAGAAAGGGAATTTAAAAAGGTTAAATCAATGGTGGAGGATATCAAGCAAAATAAAATACAACTTTCAAAAAATCACAAAGATACGCTTGGGCTGGCTAATGCAATAGCCAACATTTGGGGCGAAAATGGCAGGGAGTTATTACACATAATCAGGCAGCAAAGAAGCGGTTACGATGAGTTCAAAACAGATTGTAATTTTGATTATGTACTCAATAACTTAGAAGATAACGAGCGGTACGGATTGAGGTTTATTTTTAAAAAATACAACCAAGCAAAAGGGCAAACACAAGTAAACTAATAAAAGAAAGAATAATATAATAAAGAAATAAAAAATATAATATGGAAAATATGGCTAATGAATTGACAGACAGAGAGTTTTATAACCTCAAAAATGGAATAATGCACCAGCATTTCAAAGGGTTTGATTACAAATGGGGTGAAAACCGAATATATTGCGCAAAGGTGACAAAAGAAGGTGAATATCAGTGGATAAGGTGGAATGATAACAACGGCTACGACCTCAACAGCATAAAAAGAGGGGACGTTATAATGCTGCAAAAAATGCACCATACCAAAAACAGAACAATAGACAAAATATTTTACAAAGTAATTTCACGAACGAAAAGTAAAATTATAGCACAATGGGCAAATAATGATATAGTTTACACCACTTACAGAAAAGCATTAAAAGCACCTTTGCCACGTGTGCAAGACATTAAAGAACTAATTAAAGAATAAAGATAAAAAGATATGAATATGTTATTTTTAATTTTTATACTAACAGCCGTCTTTTGCGGTGTAAGTATCTTTTGTATGGGTGTCGATTTAGGCAAGGAATTACAGAAGAAAGAACAAGAAAAACAAGACAAGGTATTAAAAGAGATTAGACAAAAAGGATATAACGTAAATGTTTAATACTCAATAAACTAACCAGTAAATCAATTAAAAAATGAATAATTGTATTACAAAAGAAATGAAGGATATAGCAAAGCAGGAAATTGAGAAAAGACGCAAAGAAGAAATAAATATATTAAAGGAAAAAACAGCGAAGGAAAGAAAGATAATAAATGAGAAATACGATACATTTATAAAGCAGATTAACGCACTTTAAGAAACATACAAAAATATTCTTTTCAACTCAATATATAATCAAAAGGGAGATAACTAATAATGGTTATTTCCTTTTTTGTATATGCAAGCAGAAAGAAAAGATAAATAATAAAATAAACATACCAACCCAATAATACAATATAAGGAGATAACACACACTATCAAAGTGTTGTTATCGTAATATAAGCCAGCACAAGGCACTAATACAAGCGATATAAAGCGGTAATAGTGGCAAGGTGGTAAAGTTAAAAGGCAACAAAGGAACAAGCCAATACAAGCGAATTAAACGGCATATAGCAAATATATAACACAGATTGAAGTAATAGTAAACACCAAGCAGTCAAGGAACAGACACAACACCACGCACGACAATAATAAACACCAAGCAGTCAAGCAGGCAGGCAAGCAAACAACACTACCAATTAATAGCAAGATAAGGAGTAAAGGAATAATACACACAATATCAACGTATTAGCCGTTTATTTGCCGTCTGACAGCATATAACGCTATTAGTGGAACAATACACCACAACGAAAGACAAAGGACGTTACAACGGCTTAGAATGAGTATTTAAGTAATATAATAACTTGATAATAAGATATTTAAATAAGAAAATATTTTTTTCATAGATTAGTAAGTTTATTAGTTAATGTTAAGGAGAGAGTTAACCACCTTCAAAGGGTGGTAACTCTCGACTGACTTAATTATGAATGAATTATAAAAGGGTTGGTATTAGATTGATTGTATAATGATTAGTGACACCAAGGCAGTAACACAGCAGGGCAGAACAACAACCAACCACTACAGACGGCAAGGAACTATATAACATCATCTATTAACTATCAAGGTAGCACACACAGACGACACACCAAGGCAAGTAAAGGACACAGACAGCACAACAGCCAGCAATTACCGAGGAAGTAAAGAAAGAAAAGCAGGAGGAAAGCAACAAGGAAGCAAGCAAGGAAAGCAGACAGACAACGACAAGTAATGTAATTAAATAAGGCAGGCAGGGGGGGGAGGCCTTTTTTTTGAAGGGGGGCCATGTTTTAAACCCCTCCACCACTTTCTTTCACACAAACGGAAATTTTCTGAAGTTCTGGAGCGAGCACTATTTATTAGTATTTTGTTTTTCCTTCTTTTTCTATTTTACTTTAGTAAAATGTTAGAAGTGAGTACAGCAAGGAACACAATACACAACAGCCCCAAAGGGGAACTAATAAAAACCTACCAACCCAAGGTATTAATGAAACCCTATTATAAAGGGTGTCATTAATAACGCTACATAACATCAACATATAGACACCCCCACACACCTATATTATAAGGTGGTGGGGGCTTTTCTTTTCTTATTCTAACTTTCCCAATTACTACCTTATATAATGGGTTGGTATGTTTATTTTGTGAATGAAAGTTAACTATTTGGAAATTCCGAACAAATCATTTATCTTTGCCGTATACATCAAAAGAACCACGCTTAAGAACGTGTAATAATGTAAAAATGTAAATTGCAATATATCAGCAAGTTAGCAAATAATAATCATAATCTTATATTTTGAGAAACTATTATTCCCTACCATCCTGAATTAATCTATGATGGTAAAGTATTTCCATAGTGGAGCTACCATCATCGACTGAATAAACTCTCCACGTAATAACATTTCTTTTACTTCTTCCTTAGAACGAAGAAATACCTCAATATCTTCTGTGTCATCAAGTTGTTGATTGTTCGTTTTTTTGACGTTACGAGCATAAAAGCAATGGCAAAGATTATCCATTGTACTTGGGTTTGCAGAGATAATCATAATCTCTTCCCATTCTCCACCTGTATAACCTGTTTCTTCTTCTAATTCACGTTGTGCAGCTTGTAAAGGTGTCTCGCCTTCTTCTACAACTCCTGCACAAATCTCAGTCGACACAACACCGAGTCCATGTCTATACTGACGTTCCAAAATAAGTTCTCCATCTTCTGTTTCAGCAATAACATTAATCCATGTTGGATATGATAGTACGTAATATTCGTCATAAACCTTTCCATTAGGTAACTGAACGGTATCACGGCGAGCCTTTAACCAAGGTCGATTAATAAGTTGCTCGGAGGAGAGTGTACTCCATTTCATATCATTATCACTGCGTTGTTTTATCTTGTTCATAAGACCATAAACTATTGATTCTACAAGTACAAAGTTATGATATTCCATTTTAATGAGCAAATAATCTACTTGTAGTTTTCTTATTTAGGTTTTAATATCTCATCAACAATAATCATGTATTAAATTCTCCTTTATCATTAATCTACCTATACAGTAGAAAGAATAAACAAAGAATTTCTTATTTGTTGACAAAAAAATCAATTATAATTTATATATTTGTAAACGAGATGGAAAGGGACTGCCGCAACCTAAATTGTTTACTATCAGAGGTATGCTCTGCGGCTGGGCTACCCTATGGAGGACATGACTATGAAACGTAAACCAAAAATGCACAATGAGCAGGAGTTTAATCTTGATAATATCTATCAAGAAGATGAGCGTCAACTTGATAATTTAGATGAATGCTCCCTTGATATGACATATAAATAGTTTGGAACTAAGGCTATGATAATAGTGTAATCTTTATGTAGATAAAAGGTTAGCATTATTTTGTTATGGTCTTAATGACTTATGTCTTTTCATTAGACCTTCGTTAATATTATGAAGGTTGTTAGTATTTGCGCTTTTAGTTCTTAGTGCCATAATATAAGATTAATATGGATTTTTAATGTACATAATTTTGTATACATACAGTATCTTAATACCCTTATAAGAGGATTTTATAGAATGTAAAAGAGAACAAATGCTCTAATTATTGTTAATTAAGTAAGATTTGTCACCTATTATTATGTTACATAACATTAATTTTTAGTAACTTTGCACCCGATTATGCCGTTCTGGGCTCAGAACAAGTGCTGAATAGATGCTCAGCCGCCCAACGGTACAAACCCGTTTACAATATAAAAATGTACGCAATTGTAGAAATTAACGGTCAGCAGTTCAAGGCTGAGGAGGGCAAGAAGCTCTTCGTAAACCACATCAAGGATGCGGAAGAAGGCAAGGCTGTTGAGTTTGACAAGGTTCTGTTGGTTGATAACAACGGAACAGTCACAGTAGGCGCACCAACTGTTGAGGGCGCAAAGGTAGTAGCTGAGGTAGTAGCTCCTCTCGTAAAGGGCGACAAGGTTATCGTCTTCAAGATGAAACGTCGTAAGGACTACAGAAAGAAGAACGGTCATCGTTCACACTTCACTCAGGTAGAAATTAAATCAATTAACGCTTAACAAGGAGGACTTAAGAATGGCACATAAAAAAGGTGTAGGTAGTTCTAAGAACGGTCGCGAATCAGCTTCAAAGCGTTTAGGTGTTAAGATCTGGGGTGGCCAGAAGATTATCGCAGGTAACATCATCGTTCGCCAGCGCGGTAACAAGCACTTCCCAGGCGAGAATGTTGCACAGGGTAAGGACGACACATTGTATGCACTTGCAGACGGTGTTGTTTACTTCCACAAGGGCAAGTACAACAAGAGTACTGTTTCTGTTCTTTCAGAGGAAGTTTACGCTGCTAAGACTGTAAAGCCAGAAGCTTAAAGCGAAACAAACAAACAACTATTCCAAACAAACAACATAATCCCGGTCTCCTTTTGGAGCCGGGATTCATGCTTTTATTGAGTTATACTTTATTCTAAATTGATATTCCTAAAAGTCTCTTTTAATTTGTTCTAAACTAATAACTTTAGAAACAAGAGAGTATCTATCTTTATCCTCTATCTTATTACCGCAAATTTCTTTTAAGTCAATTAATCGTTTTATAAAGTTGGGGATTAATTCTTTTGTAGGGACAATAATGTACTCAATGTCATCTACAGTGAAAAGGAGTGGCATTTCATTAATGAACTTATTTTCTCTTTGCTTTCTCCAACTCTCATATTCTTCTTTTGTCCAAAACCATTGACAACGAGTATTTTCATTGAGCTTTGTATGTTCAGGTAAAACTATTCTCCATTCGCATTCGTCATAGTTTATCTGTTTATTACCATCATGAATAGACTGATATGGTTTCATCAAACTTATTGCTTGAGTAGATGAGCGATGATATTCTATACTTTGAAGGAAAAGTCTCAAGGTATTATTTGTATATTCTGCAGGCAATACCTTCCCCTTGTAATGTCTACCATTAACTGTAACATTTATTTCTGGTGTATGAGATTTTTTTGAAATTGTATCAATCTCATGTCTGTTTTCAATCCCAACACTCCTTAATTGAAAGGCTACTTCTACTGATGAAAGGGATGTTACATAGTTGACTGGTCCCAATGCTTCTTTATATTTGTCTAAAAGCTTGTCTTTTGACAAGCCAATTGCATATTGTCCATACTTTGATGAATGCTCAAAACTCGCACCTACTGGAATATCACAAAAACATATCATAGGAATACCAAGACATAAATCATCTGAGAACTCCTCTCTACAATAGGAGAACTTCAAACCTTCTCTCAAAATATTAATGACAATATTTTGATTCCTGGTATAATGAAATAAAGCTGAAGTGTGACTATTCTTCTTTACCATAATTACGTTGTCTTATATAAAGCATACTACAAGAGTAGCTCCCTGAGTCCTTCCTTAATAGTATGCAATGAAATATGTCATTCATACTTTAAGGGAAGGGAAAAGTATCCTATAATTAGCTTTTTATTTACTTCTCTCGCTCTTCAATATCGATTGCATACGTGAGACCTCATCTGCATGTTCAGCAGCAACATTGTTTGTTTCGTAAGGGCTGACAGTCATGTCATAAAGCTGTGGAACTGGAAGATTTCCTGTTTCAATCTTTGGTCCCCATTGAATCATCTTTGGTCCATTGCTTGGCTCGATGTACCGATATTGAGAGGTGAGAACTGAAAGAACGTGCGTATTAGATTGTCCAATTACATAGTCGCGCCCTTTTGTGTCAGTACCAAGAAGTGTTGAAAGATAGTCTCGACTATCTGGTGCACTACCCTTCGGGAAACGAGCACGGACAAGTGAGCCCAATGAAGAAAGAAGGTCTATCTGACTAACAAGTGCTTTAGAGACCATTCCACCCTTAATTTTACGCGGCCACGAAACAACAAAAGGTACAGCTGTTCCACCCTCAAAAGCGCTGTATTTATTACCTCGGAATGGTCCTGCAGGACTATGTCCATTAAGTAATTCTTCTGCACGATCTTGGTATCCGTCGTCAACAACTGGTCCATTATCACTGGTAAGAATAATAAGCGTATTATCATCTATCTTTAGTTCGTGTAGTTTCTTCATTAATTGACCGACTGTCCAATCAAATTGAACAATAGCATCTCCTCTTACTCCCATTGAATTCTTTCCTCGAAAACGCTCGTGAGGAAAGCGAGGAACATGAACATCATTGGTTGCAAAATACATAAAGAAAGGCTCCTTCTTATGATTTTCAATGAATTTGACAGCATGTGTAAGCATTGAATCGGCAAGATTCTCGTCTTTCCAAAGCGCCTTTCCTCCACCCTTCATATATCCAATTCTTCCAATTCCATTAACGATAGACATATCATGGCCATGGCTTGAACGCATATTATAAAGAAGTTCAGGATTCTTCCGCCCTGTAGGTTCACCATCAAAGTTTTTTACGTATGACACTTCTATTGGGTGAGCTGGATCATAGTTTGCAACCTCCCCGTTCTCTATAAATACACAAGGAACGCGGTCAGCAGTTGCAGCCATAATATAATGATAATCAAAGCCGAGGTCACCCAATGACTCTGGTAAGGGTGCATTCCAGTCTTGCTCACCCCCTTTATCACCTAATCCGAGGTGCCACTTTCCTATCGCACAGGTTGCATAGCCACGACTCTTAAACATATCTGCCATTGTAAACTGGCTAGGTTTAATAATCATTCCAGCATTACCTGCAGCCACATCCGTACCCTCTCGACGCCACGCATACTCACCTGTAAGAAGTGAATAGCGAGATGGGGTACTTGTTGCAGCGACAGCGTGGCCATTCATAAAACGTATTCCTGACTTTGCAAGTCTATTAATATTAGGTGTCTGAACGTTTTTAGCACCATAACACTCTAAATCACCATAACCAAGGTCATCAGCTAATATAATAATTACATTTGGCTTATCTGTGGCTGTTCCACGTGTCTGTGCTAAGGCCTCCTGACCAGTTCCGATTGCAGATGATAATAAGGCTATTGTTAAGAGTTTTTGTTCCATTTTATTCTTAGTTTCCGATTAGGTAAATTGTTAGGGGTTATTAGATGTAACTTTAATGAAAATAATATCCATCAGCACTCGCATGCCCAAAGATTTAAGCGACCACAAAGAAAGCAAAAATAATTGAGATAATCAAATTTTTCATTGTGTAAATTACCACTATAATTTCTTTAATTTTACTTTTGAAAATGTTAATAGAAATACTGCAAAGAGTAAGCTTATTAATAAAAAGTTTTATTTTGTCGATAAATATATTATATCTGCACATAATTAATAAAAGTGAAATTAACATCTATAAGAGTAAAAATGTTGTAGAAAAACTTGCGATAACGAAAAAAAAGACTATCTTTGCTGCAAAAAGAAAGAAAAGGAGGATTTATTATTTTTGAAAGGAAGTTTATTATTTACCGTCTACGACCGGCCTTTATTGGACAAGGTTCAATAAAGAAGAGAATGTTTACGATAACAATAACATCTAATTTTTTAGGCTTATGACGGAGATTTCACTTATAGCATTTGATGCTGACGATACACTGTGGGGTAGTCAGACCTACTTTAATACAGTGGAAAAAGTGTACTGTGAGATTCTTGCCCCGTATGCTTCTGCAGATGAGGTGTCCCATGCTCTCCGCGCCACTGAAAAGGCAAACATACCACTTTTTGGTTATGGAAGTAAAGCTTTCATGTTATCATTAATAGAGAATGCGGTCAAGATCAGTCACGGAAAAGTAAAGGGTTATGACATTGGACAGATATTTGAGGTAAGCAAGGAATTACTACGACTACCAGGTCATCCTTTTGACGGTGTTAAAACAACATTATCGAAACTGCGTGACACTGGTAAATATCGAATGATTGTGTTCACAAAGGGAGAATTGCTTGATCAGGAAAATAAGTTTCAACGCTCGGGATTACGTCCCTACTTTGATGATATTGTTATCGTATCGGAAAAGACATCTGATGCTTATAAGCGTCTTTGTAAACAGTTTGGTGTGAAGGCAGGACAGCTTCTCACAGTTGGAGATACGTATTCTGAGGACATAGCTCCAGTACTAAAGATTGGAGGATGGGCTGTTCACATCCCAAATTATATGGGAGATGAAGACAGAGATTATCTTAATAAAATTCATCCACATTTATTGAGATTATCCAGATTTGCTGAACTTACAAATTTCTTGACTCCTAATGCAAGATTAATAGATGAGAGTAAGCTTTCCTAACATATATAGTTATGCATTTTGTTGAAGTTTACCAATATCTTATAGCATATAGATAAATAAGGCTCTTCCGTTAAATGTGTGGACGCTTTTCGTATTGCTTTAACGTAAGAGCTGAGGTTGCTCATTAAACAAAATATGGCTAAGACAATCAACATTCTATCCTATTTTCATCCTCTTTCATTGAAAACCTTTTCATTTTAAGACTTCGAAAACTTGTAGACAAGAGTTTGAAAAATTATTACATAATTTCAAAGAAAATATCTATAAATAACGTCAAAAACACATATAAGAAGTAGGTATACAATCAACAGAGAATCAAGTAGTTACTAAGTGGTAAAATAAAAGGTGCTTAATTGGACTTCAAAAGGGCGTTAGTAAGGGTCTTAAAGGGCACCTTTTGCAAGTCAATTGGGCGTCTTTTAGAAGCCAAAAGAGTATGTGTTGGTTTTGAAACGCATGAAAATAGTTTACAAACTTCAACTAATGGGGGAATAAGTTGTTTGTAGAAGACAGATCGATATCGCAGCTAATTACGTTTATCATATAGTTTATCCCCCTTTATAAAACCATCTAAATGGGGGTAATTATTCCGTTTATGTGGATTAATCTCATTCTATTAACAATCTACGCATTTAACGGAAGAACCATAAATAAAGTCCTGTCATAATCAGTATGTTGTTTATGGCAGGACTTTTCTTTATCTTTAAGAATAATTATTCTCTCCTCTTCATCTCTTATTTCGATAAACTTTTTAGATAATAATGAGATTTTTAGTCATACACAAAGGTAAATACTTTCTCAGCAGTTAAGGTATTACCGACAAAGCAAGCCTTGTTAGCTATATATTCAAACTTCTTCCGCTGCTTTTCATCAAATGAAGCTTTAAGGTGAAAAACTATTGGAATACGAGTAACCGTAAACTTCTTCATATCTTCTTCGCACTCCCCAACTTCTGCATAACAGCCAGAGAAGTCTACTCCTCCACGTTCAGCTTGCAAGCCCATCAGCGTTAGAACACAAGCAGACAGAGCATTACCTAATAATTGAACTGGGTTTTGATTTTCTCCAAGACCTCCAACAGCCTTACCAGCATCTGTTGTTACGACTACCTCTGATTTTACATGCTTTGCTTCAACACGTCCTTTTCCTTGATAAATTGCTTTTGTTACTACCATAATAAATTATTTTTAATTTTGTTATTAATATTGGTTTATATATAATTTCATGTTAAGAATATAATATGGCAAATATAATATATAAAGTTGAAAAAAGCAACTAAAAAAGAAAATTACTATTAACTATATAAATAGTATATAAAGCGACATTGAGATTATATAAAACAATTTGTATGCCTTCAATAAATAATACATAATATGATGATGATTGAAAAACATTATGTACTTTTGTAAAACAGAACTTTATACTAAGAAAAAAGATTACTCTTCATTTATATTGAAGTTATAAATATCAAAGAACTTAAATCATGAATAAACTTACATCACTTTTTTTTGCAATGCTATTATGTTGTAGCCTCTCTGCTCAACGCCTTTATGTTGGCACATATAACATTCGTTATAACAACCCGAATGATGAAAAAGAAGGCAATGCATGGACACAACGTTGTTCACATTTGTGTGACTTCATCAATTTTGAACAGCCAGAAATATTTGGTACACAAGAGGTTCTTGTAGATCAACTACATGACCTAAATAAAGGCTTAGATGGTTATGCTTATATAGGGATAGGTCGCGATGATGGTAAAGAAAAAGGAGAATATGCAGCAATCTTTTATAAGAAAGAGCAACTTAGATTATTAGAAAGCGGCAATTTTTGGCTTTCAACGACTCCAGAAAAAGCTTCTTTTGGATGGGATGCTGCTTGTATTCGTATATGTACATGGGGTAAATTCCAAGATATATCAACGGGAATGCAGTTTCTTTTCTTCAACACTCACATGGACCACGTGGGGGTTATAGCACGAAGAGAAAGTGCTCAACTTATTCTGAAGCAAATTAAACAGCTTGCTAAAGGGTTACCTACAATTCTAACAGGTGACTTTAATGTAGATGAAACCGACGAGGTTTATCAAATTTTCTCTCACTCAGGAGTATTACGTGATTGTTATACTAACGCTCTACAATACATGGCTCCCACGGGAACATGGAATGACTTTATGCAGGATAGTCGTAGTAAAGCACGCATTGATCATATCTTTGTTACTTCAGATTTTAATATTCCACATTATGCCATCTTTACAAATAGCTATTGGCTTGGTAAGTCACGTCGTAATATCTCTGATCATTATCCCGTCATGGTAAAGCTTACATATTCACAAGCCAAAACTAAAACAAGATAATTAGGATTTCCTTTATATCAATTTAATATAGGTATTATAGTCTTTTATTATATTGCAAAACACAATATAGATTAATATAATAAATGAAACACAGTTTGTGTTTATACGTGAACACCAATGGTGCTCCTACTTAGCACCATTGGTGTTCACATATGATACAATTGTTCAACTTAATATTTTCAATCGAAAATTAAAGTTATTTTGAGTCTTATTAAAGGGGTTTATTTTTGACTATGTCGTAGTTGTCGACGTAAATATGCCTTGTATATCATGTGCCACCATCTTGAAACAGGACGTCCCCAAACTGTTTCCGATGGGAAATCAATTGCAAAATGAAGATTTCTATATATCTCGAGGAAATACTGTGAGTATACTGATTTACCTGCAAATGCATAACGATGATCATGAAAGCCAAAATTTCCAGCCATCAATATTTCTGAGACAAGAATTTTACCTATTCTATGATTAGGTTCCATCAATAAGTATTTGTCAGGTAAACCAAATATTTCTTTCATCACATACATTACAGCTGTAGTAAACTTATACATTCCCACATCTTTAAGTACATGAAGAGTTTCTTGACGTTCTTCCTCACTGAATCCTCGAAGTAACAAATAATAATAATCTATCATTTGTCTTAATCCGATACCCTCAAAAAAGAAATGATGCATCAAGTGAGACAACTGAAATACACGATTAAAATCATCTGTTACAGTGTAAATCTTTCCTAAACCATCTGGCAACTCAGTCATGCAAGTTCCAAAACGAAGTGCAATAAAAGAGTGTCCCTCTCCGAGAGATGCAGACGTTCTCGACGCGTAGCGAGAGGTTGTCTGCATCTCTCGGAGAGGAAAAAGAAACAACCAGCAATACAAATAAAAAAGGAGACCGAAGTCTCCCAAAGATTAACTAACTTTGTATTGCAAATGTATCATCAATTAATCTCGGAGCAAAGGTCGCAAATTTTTGCCTTACTCCAAAAGAAAACAGCGAGAAAAGAAATTGCCGAGATCGTCGGTATTAGTCAGTCAACACTCTCACGTGAAATCAAACGCAACAGTACGCCTTCGGGAAAGTATATCTGGACGAAGGCGCATGATATGGCTATGCAGCGCAGAAAGAGCACGGTAACTAACGCCAAACTCTCCGACGAATTAGTTTGGAGAATTAAAGAATATATTATCAACGACCAGTGGTCTCCAAGACAAATATCAGGGTATCTGCGCATAAATGAGAGTATAGAGGTCTCCCACCAGTCCATCTATAACATTATCCACAATGACACAACAGGGAAGCTTGCAGAGCACACAAGGCATAAGATGAAATACAGGCATCGTCCCCAAGGCGGACATCTTCCAATAAAGGACAGGGTGAGTATCCATGAAAGAAGTAAGGAAGTTGACGGGAAGAGATTCGGAGATTTTGAGATGGACTTGATCGTCGATCCTGCCCAGCACGCCATACTCACAATAGTGGAGAAATCCACCAATATGTTGTTTATGCAGAAACTGCCATTTGGAAAAATGTCAAAGCCTCTGGTAAAGGTGGTTAGGAAACTACTGCTGCCATACAAAGACAGCCTGAAGACAATTACAACAGATAACGGACCTGAATTTGCAGCACATAAGGACATCACAAAATACTTAGGAGTGCCCGTGTACTTCGCTGACCCATATTGTTCATGGCAAAAGGGAACTGTTGAGAATACAAACAAATTAATCAGGCAGTATATACCTAAAAAGGATTCGTTTGATAAATATACGGACAAGAGAATTATGTCCATACAAAAGAAATTGAACGAAAGACCAAGAGAAAAATTAAACTTTTCTAATCCAAAGTGCGAGTTCTTTAAACACGTTTTGTAATTTTGCACTTGCTGGTTGACTCTGCGGTCAGATGCTTAAACTGATTTTCTTTGCATTGATTGAAGTATCGACGCAACTTGTATTCATGCCACAAGTTACCCATAAATGAAGGAAAGAAATGTACTTCTACAGGTGTTTTAAAATAACTAAGTTCAATATGATGATATCCAATCTCTCCCTTTTTATCAAGTTCGCGAGAAATACGTATAATATCTAAAGTATTGGCATCAGTCCATAAATCGATGTCACCTGACGTACGCATATATGGGTCTGGGTACATCAAGGCATTGGTTTGTCCTTTTAAAATACAACTACGCACACCATATTTTTCTTGCATTAATCTGGTAAGTGCATTAGCATCTTTGTAGGTTTGCCTATTAGCTTGTGCTATAAAAGAGCAAGCACCATACCATTTAAATATTTGTTCTTTATTAGGTCGATAAGGAGAATCTGATAACCTTTTTATACCGTAAAATAAAACGCCAAGAATAGCTTGTTTTTTACCAAACTTATAAAGTGCGTCCCAATCCATTTCTGCCAAATTAGCTGGTTCCTTAGCATCTTCTTTCAAGCAGAAGCGCAGAAACTCAAAGAAAAGGTCAGAAGAATCTTTTTTCTTATATTTCATTAGTTTATTTACATTCTACTTAGTCGACAGATAAATTATTTGTCGAGAACAGAGTATTTACTATTATTACTTACGTACTCTGGTACAATTTCTTTCATTTTTTCAACGATAGCCATATCGTTATATGTATGACTCAATTCGATAAGCTCTTCAATCTGTTTGTTTACTTCATTAAAGTCGTATTCACGTACCTCTGCAATACGAATTTTCTCGTGGAAGCTTGGAAGTGTATTTTCAGTTGTACTCAACACTTCCTCATACAGCTTCTCACCAGCACGTAAGCCTGTATATTTAATTTCAATATTTTTAGCACCAGAAAGCTTGATCATTCGTTTAGCAAGATCAGCTATTCGGACAGGTTTGCCCATATCGAATACAAAGATTTCTCCTCCACTACCATGTGTACCAGCTTCAAGCACTAATTTACACGCTTCAGGAATCAACATAAAGAATCGAATGATATTAGGATCAGTAACAGTAACAGGTCCACCAGCCTTTATCTGCTTCTCAAACAAAGGAATCACAGAACCATTTGAACCTAACACATTACCAAAACGTGTAGTAACAAATTGTGTAGCAGGTTTACCATCTGCATGCTCGTTAATCATTTTGTTAAGGCTCTGACAATATATCTCACAGATACGCTTTGAGCAGCCCATAACATTTGTTGGGTTCACAGCCTTATCTGTTGAAACCATAACAAACTTCTTAACACCATATTTAACGCTGAGGTCTGCAATAACCTTTGTACCCCAGACATTATTCTGTATACTTTCTGATGGGTTGTTTTCCATCATTGGTACATGCTTATAAGCAGCTGCATGGAACACATAATCAGGCTTGTAAGTTTGGAAAATCTTTTCCATTCTCTCATAATTAGAGATACTTGCAACAATAGTATGTGCCTTAATATCTGGCCACTCAAATTGCATCATCAAGCGAATGTTATGCTGAGGGGTCTCTGCTTGGTCAATAAGAATAAGCTCTGCAGGCTTATATATAGCAATCTGGCGTACCATCTCAGAACCAATACTACCAGCTGAACCTGTAATCATAATTTTCTTATCACGTAACAGATTACCAATAGAATCCATATCAACATTAATCTGATCACGTGGAAGTAAGTCCTCAATACTAATTTCTTTGAGCTGTACAGCAGTATAATCGTCATTCTGACTCCATTCCTTCTCTGTAGGACTCATGAAAATCTGTACACCAAGACTCAGAAGTATATCTTGCAGTTTTAAATCATTACGAAAACGTTCATTTTGTAATGGAGATACTAAAACAGCCTTTATCTTCAATGATTTGATACGTTCAGCAAGGTTGTCATCAACAAGATAAATATTCTCACCCATGAGTAATCTACCGCTTATAGCTGGGTCATGAGCAATAAATCCTTTCAAAAGAAACTTACGTGGTTTATCGGTTCTAATGCTTTTTGCAAGACCTACACCACCATCTTTTACACCATAGATAAGTGTACGAATTCCTTTATCTGTATTAAATAACACATCATAAAGAGACTTTGTCAATATGCGGAAAGCCATCATACCTATGGTTGCAACAAGATACATAGCTGCAATCTGTCGACCTTGAAGACGAACAAATTCAAGATTCCAATGGTAAACAACATAATGCATTGCCTCTGCAATAACAAGCGAGAGACACATTGCTAATACTACTCGCTGCAAGTCAACAAAGGAAGAGTAACGAATAATTCCAGAATATGTACGGAAAATTTTAAAACCAATAAGGTTAAAAATCATGTACATAAAGATTGTTTTGGTCAGCAGCACTATGTGCTGAGGAGATACTGCACCATGATAATAAAGCCAGAAGACAAAGAGACCTGATAGATAACAGATAACAATGTCTATAGCTAAAATGACCCAATATGGGAGTGCATTTATAGAAAGATACCAATTCAACAGCTTGTCAAATACTTTCATAATCTCTTTAAATAGTTTACAGGTGATTGCCCATTATAAATAATGAACGTTTATCGTTCTCTCTTAGTAGAAAATTAATTTTATGATGCAAATATACTGAAAAATAATTAAATGATATACATCAATCTCGTTTTATTTAATTTAATTAATCTAAAAAAATAGTTGTATTACCTTACATCCATCTGAATATGATAAAGTCCTGCATAAAGGTTTGGCTGATGAGTAAAGGTTACAACAACTTCACGCTCATCATAATTCATTGATTTCATCTTTGGCTCAAGAATAAAATTTCCATCTGTGCCTTTATAATCTATACCACCAAGAGTTTTATAACCTGCATTGATAGCTTCTTGAGCAATAAGATACATTTCTTCCTCAGACCACGTAAAGATATTAATGCGCTCTACAAGGAGATTACCTCCTACAATTGTTCCAAAATAGCCTATTTGTCTTGGCTTATTACCTGTAACCTTATCCTTACTATTCTGTACATCATAAATCATATTATGATGAAAAATTACTTCCTTCTGTGCACCAAATCCATCAATTATTTGTGAAGAGTTTAAAAGGAAATTATAACTAATATTAGTTAACGCATCTACACTTTTTAACCTTTCACTTTCTCTGCTTAAAAGGCTATGCAGATAAGCAAAGTTGAATCTACCCTTCTGTGGTAAACTCATATCTGAAGATTTCTCTCCCTTAGTATTTCCAGTCTTTCCTTTAGAACTATCTGGGTACTTTATATTAGCAAGATATTTATCCTCTTTAGTCGTTTGCTTGGCAGCATGTTCTTTTACCTTATTATTAACAGACTTGCCATGATCGTTCTTTGTTGAATAATCATGTGTAGACAAAGATTCTTTAGTATCCTTTGAGAGATGATTATTTACTTTTTTAGCGTCTTTTATCTCTACTTTATCTTTTGGCTCTGTATTTTCTCTTGCTTTATAAATACTCTTTGATTGAGCCATTATCAAAGCCTCGTCTTGACGATAACGTTCGCAGAACTCATCCTCATTAGTGTTTTTATCAATATAATGATCCTTACCACCTTTTATCTCATTGACTTTGGTACCATTACGCCAAACCGTAGTGTATTCTAAACGCCCACTCTCTGTGTATGTATAACAAGGGCCGTCAAGCAATCCATTACGGTAAGATAATTTCATACCAATATTGCCACTTGGGAAGAAAGACAAAGCACGACCATTGGCCTTACCATTCTTATACTGTAATACAGACTCTACTCTACCCGACTTATGAAATGTTCTACACACTCCATTTAAAACCGTGTTTCGGTCATTCTGCTTGTTTATACTTATATAATGTTTCTCAGCTTGAAGTTGTCCCGTGATATAATAATCATAAAACATCTTCTGACCTTTATCATCAACCGCTAAAACTCTGTAATAGGCAGCTTTATCAGGACTATTAACTCCTTGCCACTGACTATCATAAAAAAAAGCTCCGTGAGGAATATAACTACGTGCTACACGTTGAGCAGTAGCTACAGTAAATAAGGTACTTACAAGTAATATAAAGTACAAACGTTTCATATGTAAATCTCTAATTCATTTGCAAATATACACCAACCAACACAAAAAAAAGAATTTTCTTCTGTTTTTTTCTTTAAATATCGAGCATATTTCAAAACAAAGTATTATCTTTGTCACAACATAAAACTTTAACTGAAAATCGATTAACTATGCCTGAAGAAAGAAAGCCTATCAATGACTTTAAGCAGCTAATTCATCTTCTTAAAGAAAGGAAGATTTGTAAGCGAACAGTAGTTGTTTGGCCTGAAGAAAGCCATACACAGGAAGCCGTTTGTAAAGCTGTACATGATGGTTTTATAGAGCCTATATTAGTATGCTCTAAAGAAACTATGGAAGACTATGCTAAGAAAAATGCTTTTCAATCTATTCTTGCGGAATCACCAGAGGATGCAGCACGCAAAGCTGTTGAAATAGTTAGAAGAGGTGATGCCGACATTGTAATGAAAGGCTTTCTTAACACAGATGTTCTTTTACGTGCCATACTTGATAAAGAAGTTGGAATCCTACCAAAAGATACAGTATTAACGCATATTACTGCAGCTAAGTTACCCGAGTATTCTAAGTTACTTTTCTTTACTGACGCTGCAGTTATTCCAGCTCCAAATGATAAACAGCGAAGAGCACAGGTAAAATATATTGTAGATTTCTGTCATGCCTTTGAAATCGAATGTCCTAAAATCGCTCTTATCCATTGTTCTGAGAAAGTTGACGAACGTCATTTCCCATATACAGTATCGTACAGAGAGTTGAAAGAAGAAGCAGAAACTGGTGCTTTTGGTAAATGCATAATAGACGGACCATTAGATTTGATTACTTCTTGTTCAATTGAAGCAATGAAAATCAAACAAATAAACTCTTCTATCAATGGAGAAGCTGACGCATTAATTTTCCCTGATATCGAAGCCGGTAATTTGTTTTATAAAACCGTTACTTTGTTTTGTCATGCAGAAACAGCAGCTATACTTCAAGGAACTATGGCACCAGTAGTACTTCCAAGTCGTGGTGACACAATTGAATCTAAGTACTATAGTCTTGCACTTGCAAGTCTTATCTCTAGATAGTATATATATTAAGGTATATAAATTAAACATTATGGCTTACAAGATTTTAGCTATTAACCCTGGATCAACATCAACCAAGATATCACTTGCCAATGATGATCAGCCAGTCTTTGTTGCTGATATTGCACACTCCAGAGAAGAACTGAGTAAGTTCAAGCGTGTATCCGATCAATACCATTTTCGTAAACAAGTTGTTATTGAGGAATTAAAGAATAGAAATATTCCTCTGGAGTTTGATGCTGTTATCGGACGTGGTGGATTAGCAAAACCAGTATCAAGTGGTGTGTTTACAATCACGGAACAGATGATAATTGATCAGCAAAGAGCTATTCACCAACATGCTTGTGACCTTGGCTGTATGATTGCTGATGAAATTGCGCGTGACATTCCAGGATGTAAGAGTTTTATAGCTGACCCTGGCGTGGTAGATGAAATGGAACCAGAAGCACGATTGTCAGGTTCTCCTCTCATGCCACGTATGTGTATTTGGCATGCTCTTAACCAAAAAGCAATTGGTAGACGATTTGCCAAAGATATGGGTACAACTTATGAAAAACTTAACCTTATTATATGCCATTTGGGAGGTGGAATTTCTATTGCAGCTCATTCACAAGGAAGGGCTATTGATGCCAATAATGCATTAGATGGTGAGGGCCCATTTTCACCAGAGCGTGCAGGTTCGTTACCTGCTGCTGACTTAATTCGTCTTTGCTTCAGTGGTAAATATACAGAAGACCAGTTATTAAAGAGAGTAAGTGGTCAGGCTGGTCTCATTGCACATCTTGGCACAAATGATCTCAAGGAGATAATAAACTGGATTGATGCGGGCGACAAACATGCAGAACTCGTGGTATCAGCTATGATATGGCATATTGCCAAGAACATTGCAGCAGAAGGAGCTGTGCTATGTGGAAACATTGATGCAATTCTTCTTACAGGTGGTATGGCTAAGTCTGACTATATCATAGAACGTCTCAAGCAACGCCTTTCTTATCTTGCACCAATTCATGTCTATCCTGGTCAAGATGAAATGCAGGCATTGACAGAAAATGCACTGGCTGTTCTTCGAGGTGAACGTGAGGCGCAGGAGTATTAAGACTTTTAAAAACTACTATCAAGAATCCTAAACAATTAATACATAGTTTATAAATTAAAACTAGAACTTATGAAGGTACATGAATACCAAGCAAAGAAATTCTTTGCAAGTTATGGGCTTCCGGTAGACCGCAATATTATTTGCCGTACTCCTGATGAAGCTGTTGAAGCCTACAAGCAATTAGGTATTGAGAAAGCCGTAGTGAAAGCTCAGGTTCACACGGGTGGACGTGGTAAGGCTGGTGGTGTGAAGCTTGGATGTAATGAAACTGAGATTCGTCAGCATGCAGAAGCTATCTTAGGTATGGACATCAAGGGGTTCATTGTAGACAGAGTACTTGTCAGTGAAGCTGTAGACATCGCATCAGAGTACTATATGAGTATTCTTGTTGACCGTAAGTCAAAGTGTCCTATGTTAATGCTGAGCCGTGCAGGTGGTATGGATATCGAGCAGGTAGCAAAGGAGACACCAGAGAAGATTGAGAAGATTGTCATTGACCCAGTTATTGGTATGAGTGACTATCTCGCACGTGAGGCTGCCTTCAAGCTTTTCGATGACATGGCACAGGTTAAACAGGCTGTACCAATCTTCAAGAATATTTATAAACTCTTTACTGAGAAGGATGCCTCATTGGCTGAAATCAACCCATTAGTCATGTTGAAGGATGGTTCTTTGAAAGCCATTGACGCAAAGATGACCTTCGACGATAATGCCCTTTTCCGTCACCCAGATGTAGCCGAACTTTTTGAACCTACAGAGGAAGAACGCAAGGAGCGTGAAGCTAAAGACAAGGGATTCAGCTATGTGAATCTTGGTGGTAGTATTGGCTGTATGGTAAATGGTGCTGGTCTTGCAATGGCTACCATGGACATGATTAAGCTATATGGTGGCGAACCAGCAAACTTCCTTGATATTGGTGGTAGTTCTAACCCTGAGAAGATCGTTGAAGCAATGAAACTTCTTTTGAGTGACAAACATGTAAAGGTTGTATTAATTAACATCTTTGGTGGTATTACTCGTTGTGATGATGTTGCTAACGGACTCTTAGAAGCATTCAAGGTTATTGAGACAGATATCCCAATTGTCATCCGTCTTACAGGAACGAATGAAGCAGAAGGTAGAGCAATCCTTGAAGGAACCCACTTTACTGTTGGCACGAGTATGGCAGATGCAGGACATAAGGCTGTAGAACTGAGCAAAAAACTTTAAAACACAAGAGTTATGAGTATTCTAATTAATAAAGATACAAGGTTAATCGTACAGGGCATTACAGGTCGTGATGGTAGTTTCCACGCTTCAAAGATGAAGGAGTATGGTACCAATGTTGTTGGTGGAACTTCACCAGGTAAGGCTGGCCAAGAAGTTTGTGGCATTCCTGTATTCAACACAGTTAAGGATGCTGTTGCTGCTACTGGTGCCAACACATCTATTATCTTCGTTCCAGCACCTTTCGCAAAGGATGCAATGCTTGAGGCGATTGATGGCGGTGTGAAACTCGTTATCTGTATAACCGAAGGTGTTCCGACACTCGATGCTGTTGCTGCACAGCGCTATGCAAAGATTAAGGGTGTAAAAGTAATCGGTCCTAACTGTCCTGGTCTTATTTCTCCAGAAGAGAGCATGGCTGGTATTATGCCTACTAATATCTTCAAGAAAGGACATACTGGTGTTATCAGTCGCAGTGGTACACTTACCTATGAAGTCGTTTATAATCTTACACAAGCTGGTTTGGGACAGTCAACAGCAGTTGGTGTAGGTGGTGACCCAGTTGTTGGACTTTATTTCGAGGAACTTCTCCGTATGTTCCAAGATGATCCAGAGACAGATAGTATTGCACTCATCGGAGAAATTGGTGGAGATGCCGAAGAGCGTGCGGCTAAGTTTATCAAAGAGCATGTAACTAAGCCTGTGGCTGTATTTATTTCTGGCCAGCAGGCTCCTCCTGGAAAACAGATGGGACACGCTGGTGCTATCATCTCAAGTGGCTCAGGTTCTGCAAGCGAAAAGATTGCAGCTTTTGAGGCTGTAGGTGTACCTGTTGCACGTGAGACAAGTGAAATACCAGAGCTTCTTAAGAAGCAATTAAAGAAGTAAAAGGCTTGGTATTTAAACCATTTTCTATAATGTTTAGAGGAATATCCTTAGTGGATATTCCTCTATTTTATTTCTGACACGCTTATTTATTTTACATGCTTGAAAATCTTTTGTGCAAATATAGCCAGATATTCTCTCCAGTTTCGCCAAGTATGCCCGCCTTTCGTCTTAAGATAAGCGTATTTATAAGATTCTTTGTCCAATGCTGCACGAAGTTTTTCATCATCGTGTGAGAGGAAATCATCCTTACCAATACCTATCCATATAAGCTTAGGAGACTTCTTACACAACGTCTTAAACTTTTCGTCGATGTTCGTATAAATAGGAGAAAGGCTATCACCATCCTTTGACACTTGACTGAATGCTGCAGAAAATAAGCCAACATAATCAAAGGCATCTGGATTATTTAATGCAGTATAAATCGAATGAAAACCACCCATAGACAGTCCAGCAATTGCTCTGTTTGCCTTATCCTTCTTTACACGATAAGCCTTTTCTACAAACTGAATGATATCAGGAAATGCCTTTTCAAAGTTTCCATCCATTGTTTTAGGGTATCGCATTGTAGCAGTAACAAATCCACGAGAGCCCTCACCCGGTGCTGCTTCCTGCGAAATATTACCATTTGGCATTACCACAACCATTGGCTCTGCTTTCCCCTCAGCAATAAGATTATCCAGAATTTGTGTGGCACGACCCAATTCTTCCCATGCATTCTCATCTCCTCCCATACCATGAAGCAAATAAAGAACAGGATAGCTTCGCTTGTTTGTTTCGTAACCAGCTGGTGTATAGACCGTCATACGACGTTTAAGTCCTGCCGTTGGACTATCATACCATACCTTTCTAACCGTTCCATGGAGTACATTCTTTACTGCATACAAGCCATCTACACCGCCACCAATAAGAGCAACACTATATGTATTACCAATATCACGTACCGTATATATATTCTTTGGATCAGTTATCTTTACACCATCAACAATAAGATTATAACTATAAAACTCAGGCTTTAACGGTGCAGTTGTCAGTGTCCACAGTCCATTTTCATCTTTATTCATCAGCTGTGGGGTCCAGTTTCCATCTGCATACTTATCTGGAGTATCTTTCCCTGCATATAGGAAATTACCTGTAAGTTCTACTTTCTTAGCATTTGGTGCAAAAAGACTGATAGTTAAAGTGTTATCAGTACTTACAACAGGAGACACAATCTCATTATCTTTCCAATTAAGAACCTCCTGAGCAGTTACTATTGAAATGCTTGTAAGGCAAGCAAAAAAAAGAATGAACCTTTTCATGATTTCGTATTTTTATTTATGACATTAACTTAATTCTCAATGTATGCGGACACCATTATTTGAAGTGCAGACACATATTTGATGATGTTTACATAGGTTGAAAGATCTTGAAGACATTATTACCAGCGAGTTATAAAGGTATCAGATAAATGAAGATTTCTCCCCCACTTTTCAAATATCTTTTATTATTTACTACTTATAATTAGTAAATTCAAAGATGGTTTATAGCCCAATCAGCTTATGTCTTTTGAAACTTCTCTACTCATAGACAAAGGTAAATAAAAATCATATAAATTCAAATACATAAACAAAAAAACTAAAAGTCAAGTGCAATTAAAGAACAACAACTCGTACCATATTATATGAAACATACACTTTGCTTTAAGTCTATTTCTTGTTATCAAATTAAGCATATATTTAGATGCTAATAAGATTTGAGTTTAACAACAAGTTGTCTCTACTTCAGTAAGAAAATTCAATGTATTTAGTGCTTAGCACCATTGGTGCGGAGCCTTGGCACTAATGGTGTTAACCATTAACACGATGTGTACTGAGTAACCACACATCAAATAAAGATAGGAAGATAGATGTATTAAGAACGTTATAATGAAGATTGAAAGCTGTTAAAGCCTAACTACAACACAAACAAGAAACACTCTTTATTTCTATATTTATAAATGAAGGTAGTTACTTTTAACTTAAATCAGTCATTAGACAACAATATGTTTAGGCTCTAATGACCGACTGGGGTTAAACGTGCAATAATATAGAATATAAAATATAAAATGACGTTTTATTGCTAAAGCCTTAATTATAAATTTATAATTATAACCATTGTCAGTACATTATCTTATCACTTATAATCTAATAAGATGTTAAAACATAGTGAGAAATTTTCCGTTGGAAATTTGGTAGAATATAAAAAATTACTTACCTTTGCAACGTTTTCCTTAGGAAACAAAATAAATATTAACAAGCCGATAGGTAATAGAACCTCGGTAAAATAAAGATTACATATATAAAGAATGAAACGTACAGCAACACTTGTAGTGGCTATTATGGCATTAACACTGACTGCTTGTAAGGCAGATAACAGTCCTAAAAAGCAGGATAACAGTGCAATGACAACAGAACAAACAGGATTAAATAATCAAAATGAAGGAAAGGAAACTAAGATGAATGTAACAGAAATGAATTCAGAAATGTTCCAGCAGAAGGTTATGGATTACAAGAAGAATCCAAAAACTTGGAACTTTAAGGGTGATAAGCCTGCTATTATTGACTTTTATGCAACATGGTGTGGTCCATGTAAAGCGACAGCACCAGTACTTGAAGAAGTAGCGAATGATTATGCAGGTCAGATTGACGTTTATAAGGTTGATGTTGACAAGCAGCGTGAGTTAGCAGCCCTCTTTGGTATTCGTTCAATCCCATCAATCCTCTTTATCCCTAAGACAGGTGAACCTACAATGCAGAATGGAGCTATGAACAAGGCTCAGTTTGAGGAGGTTATTAAGTCTGTATTGTTGAAGTAAAGACATATAATGGACAATCATTGTATCAGTAAGATTCGCGAAATATTTCGTGTCATCACTGCTTTTGAATGTGGATTACAACAGCAGATAGGCTTAAACATCAATGAAGCAATGCTGTTATGTCTACTCTCAGAGAGTGAGAATCCTATGTTGGCTGGCGAAATAGCTGAAGAGATGGGACTGACACGTTCGAATGCTTCAAAGGTAATCGCTTCATTGGAGCAAGCTTCGCTTATTCGCCGACGTGCCTGTTCGGAGGATGGACGTTGCCAAAGGTTTCACATTACAAAACATGGTTTAGAGAAATTAGACCATTTTCATTGTGACTCCATAGCAGTACCAGAGGAGTTAAAAGACATAATATAAGAAATATCGCTATCTTTCTGAACATAAGTAAAGCTAAACAAATATAGGGACGTATAGAGCGTGAGTAGCCAATTGGCATTTTAATAACTCGCAACCTATACGTCCCTATTTATATCTATTATCTCAAGATACCAACTCTTTTAAATGCAAGAGAGTTACTTCGCCTTTAATATTTGTTCAATACCTTGTTCTCTATGCTTTATGCGTACCTCAATTCCATATTTTTCATTGAGATGTTCAGCAAGATGCTGCGCGCTGTAAACAGAGCGATGCTGTCCACCTGTACAACCAAATGAGAACATTAAATCAGTAAAACCACGTTGCATATAACGTTCTACATGATGCTCAGCCAAGTCATACACAGGCTTCAAGAACTCAAGAATCTCACCATCATCTTCAAGGAAGCGAATGACAGGCTCATCTAATCCCGTAATCTTCTTATAAGGTTCGTAACGACCTGGGTTATGTGTACTTCTACAATCAAAGACATAACCGCCACCATTACCAGATGTGTCTTCAGGAATTCCTTTCTTAAAAGAGAAACTAAAAACACGCACCACCAATGGTCCTTTACCATCATATTTAGAGAAGGTTGCAGGACCATCTAAAGGATTAGCCTTATAAATATCTTTCTCTGCTATTTTAAGACCATCTGTTCTGTTAGCTGCAGGTTTCTCAATATGTGCAAACTGTGGTAACAATGTGAGTCGCTTCAACATATCCATCATGTATGGATATGGGAAGACATCATCACCTAATGCCAAGAGATCACGTAAGTTTTGTATAGCAGGAGGTATGGAATCAATAAAATGCTTCTTACGTTCAAAGTAACCACGGAATCCGTAAGCACCTAAAACTTGCAAGGTACGGAAGAGAACAAACAATGATAAGCGATTAACAAAATGACGTTTAGAAGGAACCTCTGTATAATTCTTAAGGCTCTGGTAGTATTCAAATACCAATTCACGGCGAAGTTGGAAAGAATACTTAGCACTTGCTTGCCATAAGAATGACGCAAGATCGTAATAGAAAGGACCTTTTCTTCCACCTTGAAAATCAATAAAATATGGTTTCCCTTCCTTATCTAACATAATGTTACGTGCTTGAAAATCACGATAAAGGAAAGAATCCATCTTCTCTGAAGTTAAATCCTTCGCAAACATACGGAAGTTTGCTTCAAGCTTCAATTCATGGAATTCAAGTTCGGTTGCTTTAAGAAAACAGTACTTAAAATAGTTCAAGTCAAAGAGTACGCTCTCCTGATTGAATTCAGGTTGTGGATAACAATTAGAGAAATCAAGTTCTCTTGCGCCTCGCAACTGAATATTTGGCAATTCTCTTATAGCATTACGCAATAGCTTTTGCTCAGCAAGATTATATCGTCCACCTGCCTCACGTCCACCCCGTATGGCATCAAAGAGCGATGTATTACCAAGGTCTGACTGCAGATAACACGACTCATCAGCAGACACAGCTAAAACATGTGGTACTGGTAAACGCCTTTTTTCAAAATGTTTAGCAAGATAGATAAAAGCATGATTTTCATCACGACTTGTTCCAATAACACCAATGACAGTATCACCCTCTTCATCAAACATTCGGTAATACTCACGGTTACTACCTGCTCCTGCTAACTTTTCGACATTTGAAGGGCTACTACCCTTCCAATTCTTATATAGTTCTAATAGTTGCTCCATAATTCATTTACTATGTAGAGTTGTGAAACTATAGCTTTACCTTCGTTCTCTTTCTACATAATGATACATAATTTTTATAGCTTAATCGGTGAATGCTATAAACTTTACGTCTGTAAATTTAGTCTTCCTCCTCAAGCTTTTTCTTGATATCTTCAGCTTGTTTCTCACCACGTTTCTTATGGTCATACTGGCGTAACAAGCCATCTACCAATAATAGAAGAGCAAGAACTCCACCCGTAATAAGCCATGACCTTGTAAGATAATATATGCCTCCAATAACTATGAAGAGCACTGCAAATTCTTTCCAGTTAATTAATTGTTTCATGCTACAAAGTTAACGAAAAGATTACAGATAAGAGTTGAAAACAAAGAAGTTTTTATTTTAATTATCCTAATCTCTCTGATTTCTTGTTTTCATTGTTTTAAATGAAGTGATAATTGAGTCTAAGGCAGTTGCTTTCTTACTACGTTTTTTAATAAATTATTTGATTAAAGGCTGTTGTCTTAAGGAAATATACTATCTTTGTAGTTTAATGATAAAAGAGCAAGATAACATAGATAAGATGACAGACGCAAAGATAATTAACGACCCTGTTTTCGGATTTATAAAGGTGCCACGTGGACTGTTACTTGACATTGTACGTCACCCACTGATGCAGCGATTAACACGCATCAAGCAATTAGGATTAACACAAGAGGTTTATCCTGGTGCACAACACACACGTTTTCAACACTCTTTAGGTGCTTTTCATCTTATGAGTGAAGCACTTATATCGCTACAACAAAAGGGCGTGTTTCTCTTTGATAGTGAGGCAGAAGCTGTACAAGCAGCTATTCTTATGCATGATATCGGTCACGCCCCTTTTTCTCACGTCTTAGAGGATACACTTATCAGTGGTATTACCCATGAAGAAATATCATTGATGATGATGGACCGCATCAATCAAGATATGCATGGAACACTAAATCTTGCTATCAGTATTTTCAAAGATGAATACCCAAAATCCTATCTCCATCAGCTGATTTCCAGCCAACTTGATATGGACAGGCTTGACTATCTTCGCCGTGATAGCTTCTTTACAGGAGTAACGGAAGGTAATATTGGTTCAGCACGTATTATTAAGATGCTTAACGTTGTTAATGATGCGTTGGTTGTCGAGTCAAATGGAATTTATTCTATTGAAAATTATCTTACATCACGCCGTCTAATGTATTGGCAGGTATATCTGCATAAAACTACAGTTGGCTGTGAGAATGTTCTTATCAACGCTTTGCGCCGAGCTAAACAATTAGCAAAAGAAGGCGTTGAACTCTTTGCTTCGCCTGCTCTTCGTTACTTTCTTTACAATGACATAACAGCTGATACTTTTCAAGCTGATAACAACGCCTTAGATAACTATATTGCATTGGATGACAACGATATATGGAGTGCGATTAAAGTGTGGCAACAGCATAATGATAAGATACTCTCACTCTTATCTTCAAATATAATCAATCGAAAAATATTCAAAGTAGAAGTGCGGGAAGAAGAACCTACAATAGAAGAAATTAATAAACTTAAACAACAGATTTCTGAACAGTATGAGATAGGTCTTACAGATTGTGATTACCTCATTGGAGTCAATCGAGTACAGAAAGATATGTACAATCCTTTCGATGACCATATTAGTATTCTGTACAAAGATGGAACATTGAAAGATATAACCGAAGCATCAGAGATTTTGAACATTGAATTGCTCTCGAAAAAAATATGCAAATATTACCTATCTTATCAACGTTTCTAATAAAAAATCCCTATCTTTGCACAAATATAAACAATAAAAGGCAATATAAATGGAATTCTCTGCGAAACAAATATCGCAATTTATACAAGGTCGTATTGAAGGTGACGAAAACGTAACCATTAATACCTTCGCCAAGATTGAAGAAGGTAAGAAAGGAGCTATCTCTTTTCTTGCAAATCCTAAATATACACACCATCTCTTCGAAACAGAGTCAAGCATCGTTCTTATTGATGAAGACATTCAACTGGATAAGGAGGTAAAGCCTACTCTTATCCGTGTAAAGAATGCACGTGATTGCGTTGCTAAATTGTTGCAACTCTATGAAAGTATGAAACCAAAGAAGCAGGGTATAGACTCGCTTGCTTTTGTTTCTTCTAAAGCAACAATTGGCAAGGATGTCTATATTGGTGCTTTTGCGTATATTGGCGACGGCGTGACTTTGGGCGATGGCTGTCAGATTTATCCTCATGCAACAATTATGGATGGTGTGCAGTTGGGAAATAATTGTATTGTCTATCCAAACGCAAGTGTTTATCATGGTTGTAAGATTGGCAACAATGTTATCCTCCATTCTGGTTGTGTAATTGGTGCGGATGGCTTCGGCTTTGCTCCCAACCCAGAGACCAATAGCTATGATAAGATTCCTCAGATAGGTATCGTTACAATAGAAGATGATGTAGAGATTGGTGCCAACACTTGTATTGACCGATCAACAATGGGCAGCACATACGTGCGTAAGGGTGTAAAACTTGACAACCTTGTTCAAATAGCACATAACAACGATATTGGTGAGAATACAGTGATGTCTGCTCAGGTAGGTATTGCTGGCTCAACTAAGGTTGGAGAATGGTGTATGTTTGGTGGTCAGGTGGGTATTGCTGGTCATATCACTATCGGTGACAAAGTTTTCCTTGGTGCACAGTCAGGTGTTCCAGGCAGCTTAAAGAGTAATCAGCAACTCATTGGTACTCCACCAATGGAGCAACGTCCATACTTTAAGTCACAAGCAATCTTCCAACGTTTGCCAGAAATGTACAAGCAGTTAAATGCGCTGCAGAAAGAAATTGAAGAATTGAAAAAGAATAAATAACATACATGGAAACAGTTAAGCAGAAAACTTTAAAGGGGAGTTTTTCCCTCTTCGGAAAGGGACTTCATACAGGATTGAGTCTTACTGTAACATTCAACCCTGCCCCAGAAAATACTGGCTATAAAATACAAAGAATTGATCTTGATGGACAGCCTATTATTGATGCTGTTGCTGAAAACGTTATTGATACGCAGCGCGGAACTGTATTGGCTAAGGGCGAAGCACGTGTTAGTACGATTGAACATGGTATGTCTGCCCTTTATGCAATGGGTATCGACAACTGTCTTATACAGATAAATGGTCCAGAGTTTCCTATTCTTGATGGTTCTGCGACGATGTATGTTGATAAAATCAACGAGGTAGGTATTGTTGATCAGAATGCTCCAAAGGATTACTATATCATTCGCAAGAAGATTGAAATTAAAGATGAGAATGGTTCTGTTATTACCATTCTTCCAGACGAGCAGTTCTCAATCACCGCTATGTGTAACTTTGACTCTAAGTTTATTAGCAGTCAATTTGCTACATTGGATGATATTAATACTTATGCAACTGAGATAGCACCAGCACGTACATTCGTTTTTGTACGTGACATTATGCCACTCTTGCAGGCTAACTTGATTAAGGGTGGTGACTTGGATAATGCAATTATTATCTATGAACAGCAGGTTTCACAAGAGAAACTCGATCAATTGGCAGACCTCTTGAAGGTTCCACGTATGGATGCTAATAATATTGGTTATATCCAGCACAAGCCATTACAATGGGATAACGAGTGTACACGCCATAAGCTCCTTGATATTATCGGTGACATGGCATTGATTGGTAAGCCTATTAAGGGACGTATCATTGCTACTCGTCCAGGTCATACTGTAAACAACAAGTTTGCACGTCTGATGCGTAAGGAAATACGCAAGCATGAGATACAAGCACCAATGTATGATCCAAACGAAGAACCATTGATGGATAACATCCGTATCCGTGAGCTTTTACCACACCGCTATCCAATGCAGTTGGTAGATAAGGTCATTGCAATGGGATCAACAAGTATCATTGGTATTAAGAATGTAACCAGCAACGAGCCATTCTTCCAAGGACATTTTCCACAAGAGCCTGTTATGCCTGGTGTATTGCAGGTTGAGGCTATGGCTCAGTGTGGTGGGCTCTTGGTACTTTCTCAGGTTGAAGAACCAGAGCGTTGGTCAACTTACTTCTTGAAGATTGATGATGTTAAGTTCCGCCAGAAAGTTATTCCAGGTGACACGCTCATGTTCCGTGTTGAACTTCTTGGTCCTGTTCGTCATGGAATTAGTTCAATGAAGGGTTATATGTTTGTTGGCGAGCGTGTTGTTGCTGAGGCTACATTCACTGCACAAATTGTAAAGAACAAGTAATAATTACACAAGACAATTATGAACCAGATAAGCCCATTGGCCTTTGTTCATCCAGAGGCAAAACTTGGTGATAATAATATAATTGGTCCATTCTGTTATATTGATAAGAATACTGTTATCGGTGATAATAATGTGTTCCAGAATAGCGTAACCATTCATGTTGGTGCACGTTTGGGCAATAACAATGAAATATTCCCAGGTGCCAGCATCTCTACAAAACCTCAGGACTTGAAGTTTAGAAATGAGGAAACACTTTGTGAGATTGGTGATAACAACTCTATTCGTGAGAATGTTACAATTTCGCGTGGTACAGCCTCAAAGGGTACAACAAAGGTTGGTAGCAATAACTTGCTGATGGAGTGTGTACATATTGCACACGACTGTGTCATTGGATCTGGTGACATTATTGGTAATGCAACCAAATTTGCAGGTGAGGTAATAGTCGATGATAATGCTATCATCTCTGCTAATATTCTCTGCCATCAGTTCTGCCATATAGGTGGATATGTTATGATACAGGGTGGAAGCCGCTTCTCTATGGATATTCCACCATATATCATTGTGGGTAAGGAACCTGCACGCTACATGGGTATTAATCTTATTGGGCTCCGTCGTCGTGGCTTCTCAAGTGAGCTTATTGACCTCATCCACAATGCTTACCGCATTCTTTATGGCACAGGTACACGTGCTGAGAACATTCAGAAGATTAAGAGTGAGCTACAAATAACACCAGAGATTCAGCAAATTATAGATTTTGTAGAATCATCTGAACGTGGTATTATAAGATAAAAGACTATCCCCTCCTCTTTCAAAAGGGAGGGGAATCTTTAACAGAGAGCAAAGAGGTTGAGTATTTCCACAACTTAAACGAGTTGGAAAATATTATTTATAATCATTTATCAGCTTGAAAAACAAAACATTAATTGTCATCACTGGTCCAACAGGAGTTGGTAAAACAGAGGCAACACTCCGTATTGCTGAACATTTTAATATACCTGTTATCAATGCTGACTCCCGACAGATTTTCTCTGAGATTCCTATAGGAACTGCTGCACCCACGGCTGAACAACAGCAACGTGTACATCATTATTTTGTTGGTAATCATCATTTAGAAGATTACTATTCTGCAAGTCTATACGAACAAGAAGTGCTGAATATTATTAACAACCAGCACGCTCCTATCTCTTTACTTTCAGGCGGTTCAATGATGTATATTGACGCTGTATGCAATGGCATTGACGACATCCCGACTATCCTTCCAGAGATACGTGAACAGATGATGCAACGTTTAGAGGCAGAGGGTTTAGAGCAGATGTGTAAGCTCTTAAGAGAACTGGATCCAGAGCACTGGGAGATAGTTGACAGAAATAATCCACGTCGTATTATCCATGCGCTTGAAATATGTATTCAAACAGGAAAAACATATACATCATTCCGTACCAACACTATTAAGGAGCGACCTTTTAATATCATCAAGATTGGCTTAAACCGTGATAGAGACGAACTCTACAGCAGAATCAATCAGCGCGTATTGGACATGATTGAAGAAGGAATGATAGAAGAAGCTCAAAAGGTTTATCCTAAACGAAGTTTGAATTCGCTCAACACGGTTGGATATAAAGAATTGTTTGAATATCTTGATGGCTTAACAACACTGGATGAAGCTATATTTAAGATACAGAGTAATACTCGTAAGTATGCCCGAAAGCAACTTACATGGTATAAAAAAGATATAGCATTTCAATGGTTTAACCCCAACAATATTGAAGAAATCTTAAATTATATCCATACAACAATACCAAATACAAGTAAATAAGTACTTTTGTATTACAACGTATTATTGCTTTATTATAAACACAGGCAAGTAGCTTTTAAACTTACAGATTGTCAATCAATGGTTAAGAAAATATTTAAATTCATTAGAAGTATATTCCGTGGGATATTAAATTTCTTCCCTTGGTATGCTAAACTATATAAAGGTCGTGCTTGGTACACAAAGATGGCCGTAGGCGTTGTATCTTTCTTTGTAGCTATCTTCCTCTATTTAGGAATGGTAGATATCAATTTCCTTTGGCTCTTTGGTAAGTCACCTGGCTTTGTTGAAATCAAGACTCCACCGACCTATGCTGCATCAGAGATTTATAGTGCAGACTCTGTACTTATTGGTCGTTTCTATAAAGAGAACCGTACTCCAGTTAAGTATGAAGAGGTGAACTCTGCTTTTTGGAATGCACTTATTAGCACTGAGGACGAACGCTTCTATAGCCATAATGGTATAGACTTTATGGGTATCGGAGGTGCTATCAAAGATGCAGTAACAGGTAGTGGTGGTCGTGGAGCTTCAACAATCACACAACAATTGGCAAAGAATATGTTTCGCGTTCGTACGCAGTATTCTTCGGGCTTGCTGGGGAGTGTTCCAGGCTTACGAATGCTCATCATGAAGAGCAAAGAATGGATTATTGCCGTAAAGTTGGAACTTATCTATTCTAAGAAAGAGATTCTAACAATGTATGCCAATACCGTCGACTTTGGTAATAACTCTTTTGGTGTAAAAACAGCTGCAAAGACTTATTTTAATACCAGTCCATCACGTTTGACGGTTGATCAGGCTGCAACATTAGTAGGTATGCTGAAAGCAACAACCTATTACAACCCTATCCTTCATCCAAAGAATTCTATCCGCCGACGTAATACCGTGTTATATAACATGGTAACACATAACGTATTACCTCGCAATGAATACGCAACATATTCAAAGCTTCCTATGAAGTTGGATGTACATGTTGAAGAGAACTATGATGGCCAGGCACAATACTTCCGAGAGTATATATCTGATTATTTCAAAGATTGGATGAAAGACAATGGCTACGACCTTTATAGTAGTGGCCTGAAAATATATACGACAATTGACACTCGTATGCAAAAGTATGCTGAACAAGCTGCAACAAAGCAGATGAAAAAGGTTCAGAGCTCTTTTGATACTCATTGGCGTGGCATGCAGCCTTGGCGTGATGCAAAGGGAAATGAAATCCCTGGCTTTATAGAGAGCATTGCTGAGCGTCAACCTTTCTATAAAAAGCTATTACAGAAATATCCTAATCAGCCTGATAGCGTTCTGTATTATCTCAACAAGCCACATAAAGTAACCCTCTTCGACTACGAAAAGGGACATATTGAGAAAGAGATGTCATCAATGGACTCTATCCGTTATATGGTGAAGTTCATGCACTGTGCTATGGTTGCAATGGAGCCAGAGACAGGTGCAGTACGTGCTTGGGTAGGTGACATCGACTTCAAGACTTGGAAATATGATAAGGTTGTTGCACAGCGTCAGCCAGGTTCAACCTTCAAACTTTTTGTTTATTCAGAAGCATTTAATCAAGGACTTACTCCTTGTGATAAGCGTCGTGATGAGTATATCAGCATGGAAGTACTCGACAAGAAGACAGGCCAGATGAAGACTTGGACTCCACACAACGCCAATGGTAGATTCTCTAACGACTCTCTTACATTGAAGAGTGCGTTTGCACGCAGTACCAACTCTATTGCAGTGCGCTTAGGACAAGAGATGGGTATCAAGAATATTATTCGTACAGCACAAGAGATGGGTATCAAGAGTCCGTTGGATGATGAGCCATCTTTAGCACTCGGCTCAAGTGATGTTAACCTCTTAGAATTGGTAAATGCCTACAGCACTATTGCAAATGATGGCGAACATCACGCTCCAGTTGTCGTTACCCACATCTTGGATAAGGATGGAAATGAGGTATATGTAGCACCAAAAGGTCATGAGAAAGCTTTACCTTACAAGACAGCATTCCTCATGCAAGAAATGCTGAAGGCTGGTGTTAATGAAGGTGGAGGTACAAGTCAGGCACTCCGTCATTATACATTTGGTGATACAGATTGGGGAGGAAAGACTGGTACAAGTAATAATCACTCTGATGCATGGTTTATAGCAGTCAGTCCAAAACTCGTTGTCGGTGCATGGGTAGGTGGTGAATACCGCTCTATTCATTTCCGTACAGGCGCTTTAGGTCAAGGTTCAAAGACCGCGTTACCTATCTGTGGAGAGTTTATTTATAGTTTGATGCGTGATAAGGCCTTCCAAAAGTATCATGCTAAGTGGCAGTTAGATCCAGACGAGGATATCGATCCATCAATGTATAACTGTCAACCTACAGTTATTCATCGAGCATTACCAGATTCGATAGATGACTTTACAACCAGACGTAGACATCATCAGAATGAGGAAGAAGAACCTATCGATGGAAACGATAACACAGACGAAGGTGGGTTTATATTAGAACCTGCTCCACAGCCTACGCCAGAACGACAGGGCAATAGTTCAAATAATGAGTCACCACAAATTATAAAGAAGGCTAAGAAGCCACGCAGTGAGGATATGGAAGTTTAGGCAATAAGTTAGCAGCAAACATAACTATAAATTATTGAGGCTAAATATAGTCCCCATTATTTATGTCACAAAAGAAAGTAAACATAGATGTAAATACGATTGATTTGGATAATTCAGAGTTCCAAAAGGCACTTCAGATTATTCAGTTCACAAATAATTCCCTTTTCCTTACAGGCAAAGCAGGAACAGGAAAGTCTACGTTTCTACGTTACATTGCTGCTACAACAAAGAAAAAACATATTATTCTTGCCCCCACTGGCATTGCTGCTATCAATGCAGGCGGTAGTACACTACATAGTTTCTTTAAACTTCCTTTTTATCCACTTGTCCCTACGGATAAACGTTATTCTGCCCGTAATTTACGCAGCACGATGAAATATAATGGTGACAAATGTAAACTCTTACGAGAAGTTGAACTAATCATCATTGATGAAATCAGTATGGTGAGAGCCGATATTATCGACTTCATAGATAAGGTTCTGCGCATATACAATCGTAATATGCGCGAACCATTCGGAGGTAAACAACTTCTTTTAGTGGGTGACATCTATCAGTTAGAACCAGTCCTAAAAGAAGAAGACCGTCAACTTTTACAACCTTATTATCCAAGTAGTTATTTCTTTGATGCGAAAGTGTTTCAAGACTATCCACTTGTAAGCATTGAACTTAATAAGGTATATCGTCAGAACGATGCTCACTTTATTTCTATTCTTGATCACATTCGCACCAATCAAGTTACAGACACTGATTTCAAGCTGATTAATGAACGTGTTGGTGCAAGCTTGGAGAATGCTAATAAACCAGAAGGAGATTTCACTATTACCCTATCTACTAAGCGAGATACAGTAGACTGGATAAACAACGAAGGACTTGACAGGCTTGATGGAGACCCTATAATGTTCTTAGGTGAAATTAAAGGAGAGTTCCCTGAGAGCAGTCTGCCCACTCCTATTGAGTTAAATCTCAAAGTTGGGGCGCATATCATGTTTATCAAGAATGACATTGAACACCAGTGGGTAAATGGCACTTTGGGTATAATTATTGGGATTGATGAAGAGGCAGGCATCCTCTATGTCCATACTGAAGAAGGCGATGACTTGCAGGTACAGCGCGAGATGTGGGAGAATATAAGGTATCGATTCAATGAGGAAGAACAGAGAATTGAAGAGGAACAGATAGGAACTTATATACAATTCCCCATCAAGTTGGCGTGGGCTATTACCGTACATAAAAGTCAAGGACTAACATTCAAAAACGTAAATATCGATTTTACAGGCGGTGTCTTTGCAGGTGGTCAGGCATACGTTGCCCTATCACGCTGTACAAGTCTGGAAGGTATTACGCTCAAAGAACCCCTACGAAGAAACGAGGTATTTGTTAGAAGTGAAGTATCGCAGTTTGCCAGACACTATAATGATAATAATATTATATCAACAGTACTCAAGCAGAGCAAGGCTGACAAAGAATACTACGATGCTGCACGTGCCTTCGATAGTGGAGATTTTGATGCCTTTCTTCGTAACTTTTTCCTTGCCATTCATAGCCGATATGATATTGAACGACCTGCAGCTAAGCGGTTTATCAGACGTAAACTAAATATTATCAATCAACTACGTAATGAAAATGAGCTACTCAAGAAGCAGCAAGCAGAAAAGAATGAGTACCTCAAAGAATTGTCTGTAGAATATGTTATGATGGGTAAAGAGTGCGAGCGCGAAGAAATGACTGAGGCCGCCATTGCCAACTATGAAAAGGCTCTTGTCCTCTATCCTGACAATCCAACAGCACAGAAAAGATTGAAGAAATTAAAACCTTCGTCCATCAAAAAGAAATAAACAATGGAAAAGAATAAAAGTCTTTCAAAAATTATAGCATCTATCGTTTTTGGTATTGTTTTCATTATCATAGCTATTGCATCTTGCCATCAAAGCAAAACTATTGAAGATAGTAACAATGGAGATACCGTCGCAGCAAAAGAGTTTACTCCACATGTTGAAAACGGTAAACTAAATGTTGATTTACATAGTATTACTTCTATTCGTTTTCCAAAATATAAAACAGCAAAAGCAACCCCTTTCATACCCGATTCTGTTAGTTTAGCAGCTGATGAAGAATCGGTTGCAAGCGGTAACTATTCAGCAACACTTCTTCTTGACACTATTCCCAGCAAGGAGTTCTACCAGAGTATTGAGCTTGCTGCACAACGTGATACTTGTTGGGATATTAATAAGTTTGCTTATACTTATGAGCGAAAAGATAAAGCGGGTGGTATGTATAAAGTCGTATTTAGTAAAGGTGGACAGCAGATTTTTGTCACTCATCTGAATAAAGACATGATAAAAAGTAAGCAATAAGCTTATTACTCAAATAAAAACAAGACCGACATAATCCTGAAAATTATTTACATTGTCAATTAACAAAATTATCTAACAATAAGTCTAAAATGGCATTTTAGTATATGTTTGTAACTAATAGAAATTCAAATAGTTACAAGTCACTACAAGAAAAGGTGCTTAATTAGACTTCAAAAGGGCGTTATTAACATGCCAAAAGAGCATCTTTTAGTGCCCAAGTAAGGCTTAATTAAAATGGTATTAAGCCTAAACACATTATTCAAGGGTAAAAAAACCTACAAAACATAAAACATTCTCCCCTACACTGCACAAACTACATTTTAAAGAAAGAGCATAAAAAAAGTGTCAAGACATCTTGCCTTGACACTTTTTTCATATCTTTTCAAACTCTTAACGAGCCTGCTCGAGTTTGCTATCGATGTGAGCAATAGCGTGACTTGACAAGTGAGCGAATGAATCGAGAATGTCCTTAACATTCTTCTCTTCCTCTACCTGCTCATCAATGTACTTAGCAATGAAGTTCTGTGATGCACGGTCCTTCTCCTCATCAGCAACATCTGCCAACTTATTGATAAGTTCTGTAACCTTCTGCTCATGTGCAAATGTATCAACAAAAACTTCTTTAGCATCTGTCCAGCTTGTCTTAACAGCATCGATACTGGTAAGAATAACCTCACCACCACGATGAAGAACAAACTGTGCCATATCCATTGCATGCTGTCTCTCCTCTTCCGCCTGCTTGTACATCCAGCTTGAAAAACCTTTCCAGCCCTCCTTGCGGAACCAGCATGACATCTGTAAATAGAGATTTGATGACCACATTTCTGCCACGATCTGCGCATTAAACGCATCCTGCATCTTCTTTGATATATTCATTTCTTGTTCTTTTTAATTAGCAATTAATTACTTACTTCGTTAGTCACTAATAATAATTTCAGCTGCAAAATTACAATATTATTGTTATTTTTCCAAATTATCTATTCATAAATATGATTTTACAAACAAATATTAAGGATTATTATACTGTTTTACAAAGGATTATCTTAGATACATAACATTAGCATCAAACTATCAAAATCACCTCACAAAACAAACTTATATCTACTTTCAAACGAAGTGTTTGTGCCTAACACATGTCGTGTTGATGGTAAACACCAATAGTGCGGGGCACTAATTAACTTACTAAATATTGCTTTAGAAAACTGTAATTTTATATTATTGAGAATGAGGTTTACACATAAACAGAAATACAAAGGTATCTCATCGTGCTTTTGTATATAAAAAAAGATTTGCATCAAAGCAGTTGCTAAAGGCAAACCTGAGCTTTGATGCAAATCTTAATATTATCAATGTATCTTTGTAAACGTATGTTTGTTCTATCAAAGATTATTCAATTACAACAGTTGTCCAACCATGCTTATCCTCTATAATACCATACTGAATGCCACGGAGGGTTTCATAAAGTTTAGTTGACCATGGTCCTGGCTTATCACCAAAGTTATAAACCTTGCCTGTATCCATATCATCAAGATGTGATATTGGAGAAATAACAGCTGCTGTTCCACAAGCACCTGCTTCCTCAAAGCTATCCAACTCATCTTCTGAAATAGGACGACGCTCTATCTTCATACCGAGATCTTCTGCAATCTGCATCAAACTCTTATTTGTAATAGAAGGCAAGATTGAGCTTGACTTAGGAGTGATATAAGTATTATCCTTAATGCCAAAGAAGTTGGCAGCACCACACTCGTCAACATATTTCTTCTCCTTTGCATCCAAATAGAATTCTGACGCATAACCTTGCTCATGTGCACGACGGTTTGCTCTAAGCGATGCAGCGTAGTTACCACCCACCTTATACATACCTGTTCCTAATGGAGCTGCACGATCAACATCACGAACAATAACATAAGGATTAGCACAGAAGCCTCCCTTAAAGTAAGGGCCAACAGGGGTAACAAAGATTAAGAAGCAATATTCCTCTGCTGGACGTACACCCACCTGAGCAGATGTTCCAATCAGCAATGGACGAATATAGAGTGAAGCACCGCTCTCGTATGGTGGGATAAACTCCTGATTAAGACGAACTACTTTCTTAACCATCTCAACAAATAATTCTGTTGGCACCTCTGGCATTACAATACCACGGCTTGTGTTCTGCATTCGTTCTGCATTTTCTTCTACACGAAAAACACGTACTTTACCATCAGGGCAACGATATGCTTTCAAACCTTCAAAAGCCTCTTGACCATAGTGAAGACAAGTTGCTGCCATGTGAAGTTTAAGATATTCGTCTGAACAGACTTCTACCTCACCCCACTTACCATTACGATAGTAACAGCGAACATTATAATCTGTTGGCATATAGCCAAATGACAAAGTTGACCATTCGATATTCTTCATATTATTTTCGTGTTAAGTTATTATTCATGACAATGATGTACAAAAGTAAACAAAATTATCTTACCATGCAACCAAATGACAAGTTAATTAAACTTACTTCTTATTTTCTAAGTGAGAAACCTGTACTTTATTGCTTATCTAAAAGCTTTTGAATCTCGTCATCGGTACGTTTCAGCTTCTGTTTACAGAGTTTTACTAACTCTTGTGCCTGCTTTAATTGGCCTGCCATAGAATCGATATCGAGTTCACCTCGTTCCATTTTATCAACAATAGCTTCCAGTTGACGAACTGCTTCTTCGTATTTAATATCTTTCATTGCTCTATTTATTTTAATATTATATGTGATAATATGTTCTTTAAGATAAACGTTCTACCTTACTTTCAACCTCTCCTTTTTCAAATCGTGTTGTAATCGTATCACCTTTCTTAAGCTCTTTAGCGTTACGAATCGTCTTACCATTACATAATGTAATACTATACCCCCGCTTTAAGAGTAAAGAAGGGTCAAGTAATCTTGCCCGTTGCGCAAGTATATCAAGTCGATGCTGCTCGCTAAACAAGCGATTCTGCAGTGTAGGTAACATACGATTTTGTAACGTGCTTAAATGGAAGTCTGCCTGCTTTATTCTCTCTTTCATTTTCATAACAAGACGCTGGCTTAAGCTGTCAAGAGAAGCCTCCTGCTTTGTACGAACCACAGAAAACAATACTGGAATATGTGAGCCAATATGCTGAATACGCATTTTCTCAACCTCTAATGCCCTCCTGACACCTTCAATTATCGCTGCCTGTGCGTTTTCAACTCTCATAAGCGTTGATGCAAGATGGTCTATGAGGTAAACTGCAGCTGCTGTCGGTGTTTTCACACGTTGAAAAGATACCATATCTAAGACGCTTTCATCCCGTTCATGTCCAATACCTGTTATAATTGGTAATGGAAAGTTTGCCACATTCTCTGCAAGGTTTAAAGTATCGAAGCCACTGAGGTCGGCTGTTGCACCACCACCACGAATGATAACAACACAATCGAAATCTTCTTCACGACTATTGATTTGATTCAATGCGTTTATTATACTCTGTTCAACAGAGTCGCCCTGCATAATAGCAGGAAACAATTCTACGTGAAAATAGAGTCCATAATCATTAGTTTCTAACTGATTACAGAAGTCACCATAACCAGCAGCGGTCTCAGAAGATATAACAGCTATACGCTGAGCAAACATCGGAAGACGAAGTTCTTTTTGTAACTCAAAGACTCCTTCAGCCTTCAACTGGCGGATTATCTCCTGCCGCTTACGCATCATATCACCCATCGTGTACTCAGGATTGATATCATCAACAATCCAAGAGAAGCCATACTGAGGATGAAACTGAGCATGAACCTGCAACATCACTTTCATACCTGCACGTACTTCCTGACCTGTAATACGAACAAAAGCAGGTTTAATAACCATCCAAATATTACTCCAACACTTTGCAGAGGCACGTGCTATAGGTACATTGCTTCCTTCGCTCTTCTCAATAAGTTCCATATAACAGTGTCCACGATTCTCACGAGCTTCGGACAATTCTGCTTCTACCCAATAAGAACGTGACAAAGTAGTATCTATTACATCTGTCACAAGACTGTTTAACTCATAAAGCGAAAGTGCTTTGACCATCTTTCAGAAATATTTATTGTAGGAATTACTGCAGAATATTGCGAGTTGCAGACTCATAGGCTGACCAAAAGTCTGGTACTCCATAACCCATTATGTTGTCAGGATATTGACGATTACTTCCCGACTGACGTACAAGTTCTAATATCTCTTTGGCTGACTTATTAGGAAAAGCCTGCCAAAGACAAGCAACCATACCAGCAATGAGTGGACAAGCAAACGACGTTCCATTATCAGGTATGATATATCCCCTACCCGATACTACATTTGTTGGACATCCAAAAGCCATTACATCAGGCTTAACACGACCATCTGCAGCAGGTCCTATTGATGAAAAGGGAGCATTAACTTTATCCAAAGAGACTGCACCTACAGTAAGAATATCATGAGCATCAGCAGGGACATTAATCTTCTTCCAAGTACCCATACCGTCATTACCAGCACTATTCACAAGTATAATTCCTTTACTTGCAAGGCGAGATGCAGCTTGAGAGATTGGTGCTGTACGACCATTTAAATCGGAGTAACGATAATTCATGGATTTATCATCGAAACCATGATAACCCAAAGACGAGCTGATCACATCAACACCAACAGAATCTGAAAACTCTACAGCTGCTATCCAAAAGTCTTCTTCAGCTGAACTCTCTGTCGAATAATCCTCCGTTCTGAGCAACCAAAAACTTGCCTTTGGAGCAGTACCCACAAATACCGTAGGCTGATTCATCGCTATCGTTGACAAAGTCTTAGTACCATGATCCATCTCTTTATAGACGTCATTATCATATCCTGCTACAAAATTGCGCGTACCTTTAATATTAAGATTCTTAAAAGCAGGGATTTTATCAACGTTCATAAAACCAGCATCTAACACAGCTATCGTCATTCCTTGCCCCATAAAGCCAAGGTTATGTAACTTTCTACCATTCAAACTCTCAATTTGTCCCTTACCCATACTATAATAGTCTTGAATAGTTGAATCAAGAGATTGAAGTTCAGAATTATAACGAACACGCTGAGACAATGGCCGAATAGAGTCTGGTGATGTGAAAACCAACTTACTTTCTTTCACAAAAGACAAGACCTTTAAGTCTTCTAATGATTGGCGATTGTCACCACGAACAAGAACAGAGTTATTCCACTTGCTCACAGCAACAACCTCACCACCCTTCTTTTTGATCTGTTGAATATAATCAGGTGATACTGGTAGGTCTGTCGAATCAAGCTTTAATCCCTGACGTTCACGTCGAAGAATAGAAGCTTTTGATAAGAATCTTTCTGGCTTATCCAAAGAATAAGGTGTCCCATTCTTGTCTTTCAAAGTAACACGGAACATATAGCACTTCCCACCAGGATAAACAATCAGTCCACCACCCTTATTAGAAGCTAATAAAGTAGTGCTGACCAGCAGAAGTAGAAATATAATGTAGCTTTTTAGATGAGTTTGTTTCATAATCTGCAAACTTACACAAAATAATCGAATTATACTGCAGATATAGGAAAAAAGAGAAATAAAAAAAGGATTTCCTTTATCAGGAAATCCTTCTTGTACACCCTTAGGGACTCGAACCCTAGACCCACTGATTAAGAGTCAGTTGCTCTACCAACTGAGCTAAGGGTGCATGCTAAACGAAAAGACCTGGGTCAGAAATCAATTCTTGTACACCCTTAGGGACTCGAACCCTAGACCCACTGATTAAGAGTCAGTTGCTCTACCAACTGAGCTAAGGGTGCTCATTTCGTTTTTGCGAGTGCAAAGGTATTACTTTTTTGCGAATTAACCAAACTTTTCTTTCTTTTTTTAGTCACAAATCCGTCTACTATCTTACAGTAACGTGCTACAAGGTTACTATAACTATATGATAATATGACAATTACAAAATGACATAAATCTAAGAGGATGTGATTATTTTTATGTATTTATAATTATCTTTCTCGCCAGATAAGTAATTTCAAACGGCTTTAATGTCTAATCAAACTATACAATTTAAGCAAAAAAGAGGATGAAACCGACAATAGTTTCATCCTCATACAATATTTATAGTATAGCAGTTTATACATTATACTGATGCAAATCAACAAACTCACCACGCTGACGACGCTCATCAATCATACGTTGTAACTTTGCTTTACGATGTGGTGCGATCCACTTTCTTGCAAAGATATTAGGAATAGCTACACCCAAAGCAATACAAAACAATACTAAAGAACCATTAATTGCAAATGACATAGCATGAGTTACCTCTCCAACAACGCCCTGCATTCCCATAAAACCATAAAGTGCACGATACATTAATACACCTGGAACGATAGGGATAACAGCTGGAATTGTAATACACTGATGTGGTGTATGAAGGAGGTGAACTGCCTTAATATTAATAATAGATATCAATGCTGAACCACAAAGTGAACCAACTACAATTCCCAAACCAAGTCCTATATTGCCTGATGAAGGGTCGAGGAATATAAAGTTTCGCGTACAAACACAGATAACACCTCCTAAGGCAATCCAAGGCATCAAACGATATGGAATATTATAAATCGTTGCAAAACCCATCGCAGATATTGCAGCTGCAATAGCATAGACATAGAAAGAATGATGAGGAATAGTAGGGAGGTCTTTTGCAAAACCATCAAAGCTACCACATTTAATTGCCAACATAATACCAAATGACATTGCAATAACAATAAGAAGCGTGTTCATTGCACGGACTAATCCCGTGTTTATATGATTGTCTAACAAGTCATTAACAGCATTTATCAACGGCACTCCTGGAACAATATAAAGGGCACAAGCTAAGAGTGGATGCCAAGGAGTTTCTGTAAACAGAATTGGACGAAGGAACTCTGGTAGTGCTGCTTGAACGGTAGGTGTAGAGAGAAAAGACGACAACCATGCAAGAATTGTACTAACAAAAGCAGCAACAGCAAAGTTAGCATAAAGATTAGAACCAGAATGATTCAAAAACATACGAAGGCGATTACCCAATATAGCGGCAATAGAAGCATAGAAGAAAGCTGTCCAATCACAACCGAACTGAATACAGAATCCACCACAAGCAAGTCCTGCACCAATAGCAATCATCCAATCCTTGTAATAGTGTTTACCATTGGCAATCTTCTCAAGTTCCTCTTCATACTTGTCTAACGAATAGTCCTTTTGAATAGCACGCCATGAGAGTTTTGAAACTTCCTGAATAGCAAGCATATTAATTACATGCTTATCACAACGCTGCATCTTAGAAAAACTATGATATTCGTCACTAACATTCACCTGCAACATATAATAATCAATGTTCATGTGCAGATTCTCTTTGGGAAGTCCCAAATAAGCTGCTGTACGCTCCATATTTCGCTTCACACGACTCGTATCAGCAGAACTTTCCATAAGAATTTGCCCTGTACGAAGGAGCAAATCGAGTTTTCTACGAAGGGTTTTCTTGGAACAATCCATCTGTTTTTCGTCCATACAAAACAATCTTTAAACTTAAAAACTTTTGCAAAGGTACAATTTATTATCCGTATAGGAAAATTACGCTGCTAAAAATCAAATCTTTAGCTTAATAATTATAGAACTTTGTTCTCAATAGTAAAAAGCTCATCAGACTTTTCGAGTAATACTACTATAGATTTTTACGACGCAAACCCCTACTCTCTTTTAGACCTATTCGTAATAAACAAGTTTTCTTATGCTTAGTAAATCTGTGCATCGTAACCGTCCGCACCATTGGTGTTCACCGCCCGCACAAGATGTGCTAACCCTCCGCACAATATGTGCTGTCCCTCTGCACCAAATCATTTCACAAACAGTAAAATACGGATTATTAGAAGTTTGAGAAGGTATATATCAAAGAGTCGATGAATAAAAACAAACGAGTTTCTTTCCCTCTCCTTATTCTTCAATGCCCAAAGAATCTTCTATCAATGCCGCAACGATAACAATTTTCTCGTAGAAAACGAAGTGGACGAGAAGAATCCGAACTATAAACATTGAGTTTCTTACATCTTCGTTAGGGAATCACTTCAAAGCCGTTTTTCATCGAGGTGTTAATACCGACAACATTCTGGTAACCAAAACCTTTCTGTAGGATAAATCGATTTTAATAGAGTGTTGTAACTATGAAAATAAAGCTTCTCAAATAGTTATAAGATGCAATATGTGCAATAAAACAAATAATCTTCAAAAATAAAATTCGATTTATTTGGATTTCTCAAGAATGTTATATACATTTGCCAACGTGGAAATCATCCGCTTACAGTGGACGACAACAGCATGTATTCTCACATTGCTACGATACCGATAGCGAGCGCACAGTGAAAACGAGTGGCGAGCATGAAGCCATTTATGTGAACTGAAAGTTGTTACAGAAATAGACTTTTCATCTCTTGAAGGTGGATTAAAATCAATTTATGGAGAGGAATTTAGTTTAGAAGCAGTTTTGGTTGAAGTTGGTATGGGAGATTTATTAGGGCACTTTTTACCAAAAAAAATCTTCAAGGAGGCTGCAAATAAATCAAAGCATGACCTTAATCGTGCAAAAGAGTTAATGGGACGAAAGTCAGCAACTCCAAAGGTAACACGGAAACAAGCAGTTAAACTCAAGAATGCACAGAAAAATATGAGGATTAACGAATCTCTCGATGCTGTTAGCGATGGCACCAGACAGCCCATTTCAAAAACAGCAGGTAGTAGGATTCAAAGAGCAACCCAAAAGATCAACTAATAATGAAAAGAAAGATTATTGTTTGTTTGATAAACATTGGTTTAGGTTTCTTTGTGGCGTATATGTCTCTGCTTTATATAAGAGAAAGAAATATCTCTACTACTCAATGCAATATAGCTTGTAATATAGTTAATGTATATATGGAACATAGCTCAAGGCAACATCCTACAGTCGAGGTTATTTATCGAAATAGGAAATATACTACTAATATAGCCAACGGCGAAAGATTGCAAAATGGATATAATACTACTACCTTCTATTATGACAAGTTGCTTGACAGAGTGTTTTGTCGTAACTCAGGTATTGAAAGAGGATTATATGTAGTTATCTTACTTTTTGTTTTGTCTTTTCTGTTTTGGTTAAATCCTAATATTATCGTAAAAAAAGGAAGTAATAAGTTTTGCTAATACTCAAAATCAGAAGTTATCAAAATAAAAAGAACAACAAACGTGGCACGAAAACGCCTATCCACGACAGCAATAAATAATAGAATGTATAACAATTAAACAGCAAGAATATGGTAAACCCTATATAGATTGTTTGAACTTACCCATACAAGGGTAACGGTCAATACCCTTATATGGGTATTAAAAGCCGTGAGCAATAAATAGAAAAGAATGACGTTAAATAATTGATAACCATAAACAATAAGAAGTTATGATTAATTTTGAAATAAGCCTCAAATACAACCTATATCGGTAAGTACAAGAGATATGGGTCATAAACCAGGAAGAGAATATAAAAAAATACACAAAGACTATATGGCTGGGAAAATATCAAAAGAAAAATTTTTGAAAGAAGTTAGAAATCCTGATAATTATAGACCTTGAAGCTCCTTGTTCTAATAGAAGCCATAAATATGAACAAAAATAAATATTAGAAGTTATGAATGATTTATTTCAAATTATTAGAAGTGGTAACTATGAGGAGTTTACTTCTAAACTAAGCTTGATAGATATAAATGTAATTAATGCTTACCATCAAAATTTATTAGAAGAGTCTATAACATGTGGGGTGCAAAAAATATCAGAATATTTAATAAAACAGGGTATTAATTTGGATCATCAAGATATTAATGGGAAAACTCCATTACACTATTGTGCAGAATATGATGATAAATCTATAGCCGCTTTGATTTTGCAAAATGGAGGAGATGTAAATGTAAAAGATAAATACGGAAATAATCCTTTGTGGACTGCTGTATTCAATGAAAATTACCAAATTGTTCAGTTATATGTTGATAATAACGGAGATATTAATAATAAGAATGGTAACAATATGTCACCTTTAGATTTTGCAATTGAACTTGCTGATACTACACTTATTGAAATATTAACTTTAAAAAATAATATATCTCATACATTACGATGATAGTGGATAATGAGCCAAAACGGGACAGGTCAAAACAATCACCTGATTTTTAAAAGATTATTAAAGATTAGGCATAAAGGCTGGAAAAGACTCTCTGCCTTTTGCCATATTTGTAACCAAAACAAAGAAAAAATAATCTTACAAGAACGCTTCGCACTTTACGCTCCAGATTAAGAGTTGAGTTTCAATGTCCGCATTGCCACTCAAACAATATTATCAAAAGTGGTAAAAGTAGTACAGGTAAACAACGCTACCGATGTAAGAATTGCCAGAACCGTTTTATTACCGTCTACAATATACAAAGCCTATCTTCCTAACATTGATAACTGACCAAAGAGGGATTGGGCAATCACAGTACGATACTAACATTGGGTATTATGATTTATTAGCATCCATTCTTGTTTACTCTCAAGGGATTTTGTCAGCAGCACTGCTTGCTATTGCAGTCTGATGAGTGTTTGGTAATAGGTTTCGGGTTTTCCAAGCAGTCGTTGAGAAGTGGCGAAAGAATGATTAAATATTGAGGATTTTCACGACTTCGTTGTACAGAACTCTTATCTTATGAGTCAAGGCAACGATTTCTGATAGTTTCACTAAGTAAGTTTCTTTTGAAGGAGATTCCGTGATGAGCTTAAAGGCTTCGCCCAAGAGCCTTGCTCGGATTATTAACTTTGAGTTTCTTACATCTTCATTAGGGAATCTCATCCAAGCCGTTTTTCATCGAGGTGTTAATACCGACAACATTCTGGTAACCAAAACCTTTCTGTAGGATAAATCGATTTTAATAGAGTGTTGTAACTATGAAAATAAAGCTTCTCAAATAATTATAAAATGCAAGATGTACAATAAAACAAATAATCTTCAAAAATAAATTCCGATTTCTTTGGATTTCTCAAGAATGTTATATACATTTGCCAACGTGGAAATCATCCGCTTATAGTGGACGACAAAAGCATTTATTCTCGCATTGGCACGATACCAATAGCGAGCGCATGGTGAGAACGAGTGGCGAGAATGAAGCCATCTATGTGAGTTATCGTGCAAGTAGAGTACAATACTAAGCTTGCTTCAATGATGGTTGTTAATGGCGCAAAGGATTTAGGAAAATAGGAAAGGGCATCAAGTGAAAATGAAAAATAAGCTTTTAATGATAAGCACAGTAATTTTGATGCAGCTTACTCTGTAGCACTAAAGGATATTACAAATGCGATAGAAAAATCGAAAGAATCAAAACAAGAAGAATGAAATATTTAGTTGTTATTTGCATGTTTTCCTGTTTTTTTATGACATCATGTATAATACAAACAGGTTGGGGTTATTTTGTAAAAGGGGAAATTCATAATTACCAAGTAATCAAATGTTCTCCTAATAGTTCTTTGTCCCTGAGCAACATAGAGTCAGATAATAAATTATCTGACTCTATGAAAGTTTATTTTAGCCATGAAACCCTGTTGGCTGTAGATTCTTTTATGTATAATAATTTTGAATATCATTTTCAATTAACTGGAGATACGATTCCTTTCATTAGAATTAATTCGTTAAAATTACTTGACCGCAAAGGCGCTATTCTTCCTACATATCTATATTATCAATACTCATATCGTGTTAAAAGGGGCAAATTGATAGCAATAGAACAAATTCCTTTCGATATACCTCCACCTCCAGGTACCAATGGACGTTATAAAGCAATCTCTTTAGTTCTACACTCTGTAAGACCAAATTCTTCGACGCCCTTTCTGAAAGTAGTTTGGGATATATCCATTGGTGATCAACAAATAGCTGATACGATTGAATATAGGTTTAAGAAATATTATGATATGCGTCCAAAGATATTTTAAAATGAGAATCACTTGTGTCCAATCATTGAATAAGGAATTTTACCCACATCTCTGTATGATTGCAAGGTACACTTACTGATAATCAAACGCTTACATAAAGCTTCGTTATCAAGCCACCCCTCACTATCGGGCGGATTGCCGAAGAGTTGTTCGATACGATGAATAAAGTTTACAGAACAAAACAATTTATTCAAAATATATTTTCCTGTCACTGATATCATCCAAAAAGAGCCTATAAACAATTGATTTGCAGCACCTTTATATGAAGTGTTAAAAGTGACAGCAAAATAAAATTAAAACAACAATGCTTATATCACTAACTTTAGTCTGCTCTATTACTCCGCATATCGGAAACCTTAATTTAACTGTATAATAGCTTTTCGAATATTCTCTTTTGCAATTGTAGGCTTCATTGCTTCTGTAAGCATCATATCCTTTGGTGTAATACATTGGACTTGTGAGAAACCTGCTTTAAGTAAAGCTGCCGCATCCTTTACCTTCCCAGCTATAAGCATAACAGGAACATTCTTGCGAAGACCATATTCTAAAACCCTTATCGGTATCTTTCCCATTAATGTCTGACTATCTGCACTACCCTCCCCTGTTATAATTAAATCTGCATCTTCTATAAGTGAACTAAAATTGATAGTTTCTAAAAGTACATCTGCACCCGACCTCATCTTGGCATTCATAAACTGCATAAAAGCATAACCCAATCCACCTGCAGCTCCAGCACCGTTATTTAAAGAACAATCAAAACCTAACTGAGCAGCAGCCATACGCGCAAAAGTATGTGCTCGACGATCCAAACAAACTATCATTTCTGGTGTCGCTCCCTTCTGTGGACCAAACACTTCAGCTGCACCATGTTCGCCATACAGAGGATTATTTACATCTGAAGCTAAAGTTATATCTAAATCTCGTAAGAATTTATCACGCCAGTTTTTCCCAAGAATGTCTTTCAAAGCTGCCAACATACCAAGTCCGCAATCGCTTGTAGCTGACCCTCCGAGCCCTATAATAAACTTTCTATATCCTCTTTGAAGTGCGTCTGCAAAGAGTTCACCTAATCCATAAGTGGTTGCACGTAAAGGGTTCAATTCATGCGACTTGAGTAAGTTAATACCACATGACAAAGCAGATTCTATAATTACCGTATTATCTTCACGTACTGCATAGTTTGCTTGAATAGGTCGCATAAGCGGATCATGGCAATTGACAGCAACCTTCTCACAGTCGAATAAATGTAAAAAGACATTCAACATTCCATCTCCCCCATCCGTGACAGGAACCTTTACAACCTTAACTTCCTGCCAACGTTCGCGAAGACCATGTTCAGCAGCATCTTCTGCTTCAACAGAAGATAAACAACCTTTAAAACTATCAATTGCTAAAATAATATGCTTCATATTGCTTGCAAAGTTATTAAGAATTCGTGAATAATTTGGATTTTACATCTATTATATATATCTTTGCAAGATAAACTGTAATTATACACCTTATATGAAACAATTTTTCAAATTCGTTTTTGCTTCTTTCTTTGGAATGATGTTGTTTAGCATTGTTACGGGACTCTTTGCACTTTTTACTATTGCTGGTATGATTGCATCGCAGGATACCACCAAAGAACCTGAAGACAACTCAGTACTTGTATTGAATCTTTCTGGACAAATGGCAGAACGAAGTGAAAATAATTTCCTTAGTCAGATGCAAGGCACTCAGATTAACAGTTTGGGTCTTGATAATATGCTTGAAGGTATCAGAAAAGCTAAAGACAACGATAAAATAAAGGGTATATATATCGAAGCAGGTGGCTTTGCCTCTGACTCATACGCTTCAATGCAGGCTTTACGTAAAGCACTCCTTGATTTCAAAAAAAGTAAGAAATGGATTATTACTTACGCAGATACTTACACACAGGGTACATACTATATTTCTTCTGTTGCTGACAAGGTCTATCTAAATCCACAAGGACAAATTGACTGGCACGGATTGGCTTCTGAACCTGTTTTCATTAAGGACCTCTTGGCGAAGTTCGGTGTAAAAATGCAGGTTGTAAAGGTTGGTGCTTATAAAAGTGCTACTGAAATGTTCACTGGTGAGAAGATGAGTGACGCTAATCGTGAGCAGACATCAGCCTACTTAAACAGTATCTGGGGGAATATTACAAAGGAAGTTGGTGCAAGCAGAGGATTATCAGTAGAACAATTGAACGCATACGCAGACAGTATGATAACCTTTGCAGACCCACAAGAATATGTAAAACTGAAGCTCGTTGATGGCTTACTATATACAGACCAGATAAAAGGAATCGTCAAAAAGCAATTAGGTATTGAGGCTGACAAAGACATCAATCAAGTTACAATTGCTGATATGCTGAATACTGAAGATAAGAATCAAGGCGATAAAGAAAATCAGGTTGCTGTCTACTACGCTTATGGTGATATTGTTGATGGTGTTGTAGGAGGTCTCTTCTCACAAGGTCATCAGATTGACGCACAAGTTGTTTGTAAGGATTTGGAGAAGCTGGCAAAAGACAAAGATGTCAAGGCTGTTGTCGTACGTGTCAACTCTGGCGGTGGATCTGCTTATGCATCAGAGCAAATCTGGCATCAGATTATGGAACTGAAGAAGTTGAAGCCTGTCGTGGTTAGTATGGGTGGAATGGCTGCTTCAGGCGGCTATTATATGTCAGCTCCAGCCAACTGGATTGTTGCTGAGCCTACAACAATTACAGGCTCTATTGGTATCTTTGGAATGTTCCCTGATGTTAGCGGTCTACTGAGAGAGAAATTGGGTTTAAAGTTTGATGAGGTGAAAACCAACAAATATGCGGACTTCGGCACACGTGCTCGCCCATTCACAGAAGAAGAAATGTCATATCTTAGCCAATATGTAAACCGTGGCTATAAACTCTTCCGTCACCGTGTAGCAGAAGGACGTAAGATGACAGAAGTACAGGTTGAGAAGGTTGCACAGGGCCATGTGTTTACAGGACAAGATGCTCAAAAGATAGGACTTGTTGATGAGCTTGGTGGATTAGATGTTGCTGTAGCAAAGGCTGCACAGCTTGCTAAGCTGCCAAATCACAGAACATCTGCTTATCCAAAGGAGCCAAACATCTTGGAACAAATGTTAGAGCAGACAAAGCCAAATAATTATTTAAGCCAGCAGTTGCGTGCAAGCTTAGGTGACTATTATGAGCCTTTTACACTCTTGAAGACTATCGACCAACAGAGTGCAATCCAGGCACGTCTGCCATTTTATCCTAACATCCATTAATCATATATGGAAGGAGACCACATTAAAATAAACAAATGGCTGTTGCCTTTCAGCTGGCTCTATGGGCTGGGAGTAAGATTGCGCAATGAGTTATTTGAACTGAATATTCTCAAATCCCGACAGTTTGATATTCCAGTCATATCTGTTGGTAACATTACTGTGGGTGGTTCAGGAAAAACTCCCCACGTAGAATATCTTATCCGATTGCTGAAGGATAAGATGAAGGTGTCTGTCCTCTCACGTGGCTATAAACGTAAAAGTCGTGGATATGTGTTGGCGAATGAAAACACTCCTATGCGTGAGATTGGTGACGAACCTTATCAAATGAAAACAAAATTCCCTGACATTCGTGTTGCTGTTGATAAGAAACGCTGTGAAGGAATAGATCGGCTAACATCTGATGAAGAAACAAAAGATACAGATGTTATTCTCTTAGATGATGCTTTTCAGCACCGATATGTACATCCAGGCATCAACATTCTGTTAGTTGATTATCATCGACTTATCATCTATGATAAACTTCTTCCTGCAGGAAGACTACGTGAACCACTCTCTGGAAAGAATCGTGCAGATATTGTTATCATCACGAAGTGCCCAAAGAGTCTTAACCCAATAGACTATCGTGTGCTGAGTAAGGCAATGGAACTCTACCCTTTCCAGCAACTTTATTTTACTACATTAGACTATTGTGACTTGGAACCTATCTTCAATAAAGGAAGAAATATACCCCTCACAGAGATAAGAGGAAAAAATATTTTATTGCTTGCAGGCATCATGTCACCAAAGCAGTTGGAGTTGGATTTGAACTCCTTCACAGGTAATAATGCACTGACAACGCTTTCTTTCCCCGACCATCATGCATTCACTACAAAGGATATTCATCGTATTAATGAAACCTTTGCTAAAATGCCTGAGCCAAAATTGATTGTCACAACAGAGAAAGATAAGGCTCGACTTATCGATATAGACAAATTATCAGACGAAGTAAAAGAAAATATTTATGCGCTTCCTATTAAAGTAAGCTTTATGCTTGACAAGGAAGAGTCATTCAATCAAAAAATAATATCCTATGTACGAAAAAATTCAAGAAACAGCATCTTGGCTAAAAGAGAGGATGACCACAAGTCCAAAGACAGCCATCATTCTGGGCACAGGCCTCGGACAATTAGCTTCAGAGATAACTGATAGTTACGCGTTTTCTTATCAAGATATACCTAATTTTCCTGTTTCTACAGTAGAAGGACATGCAGGAAGTCTTATCTTTGGAAGACTTGGAGGTAAGGATATCATGGCCATGAAAGGTCGCTTTCACTTCTATGAGGGATATGACATGAAGGATGTTACATTCCCAATTCGTGTAATGCACGAGTTAGGTATCGAAACATTGTTTGTTTCAAATGCTTCTGGAGGTATGAATCCATCATTCAAGATTGGTGACCTTATGATTATTACTGATCATATCAATATGTTCCCAGAACATCCGCTACGTGGGCGTAATTTCCCAACAGGTCCACGTTTCCCTGATATGCACGAGGCATACGATCATAAGTTGGTAGAATTGGCTGACTCAATTGCTAAAGAGAAAAATATTGAGGTTCAACACGGAGTTTACATGGGTGTACAAGGTCCTACCTTTGAAACACCTGCAGAATATCGTATGTACCACAAGATGGGAGGTGATGCCGTTGGTATGAGTACAGTTCCAGAGGTTATCGTTGCTCGCCATAGTGGTATTAAGGTATTTGGTATCAGTGTAATTACTGATCTTGGAGGCTTTGATGTTCCTGTAAAGGTAAGCCATGAAGAAGTTCAGGAGGCTGCAAATGCTGCACAACCACGTATGACCGAGATTATGCGTGAGATGATTAAACACTCATAGAGCAAAAAATATAACACTATACTAAGGCGTTCTTTACTCTATAAAACATAGATAAAGGACGTCTTAGACATTATATCACTAAGTTATAATAAAATGGAAATAAAAGACCTTGGTGAATTCGGTCTAATCAACCGTCTCACAAAAGATATTCAACCTGTTAACAGCTCTACTATTATGGGCGTGGGCGACGATGCTGCTGTTTTACATTATTCGGACAAAGAAACGCTTATCTCATCACAGATGTTTATGGAGGGTGTACAGTTTGACTTGACTTACATAGACATGGAGCATCTTGCTTATAAGGTGGCTATGATTGCAATGAGTAACATCTTCGCAATGAATGGACAGCCACGTCAGCTTATTGTTTCATTAGGACTTGGTAAACGTTTCAAGGTAGAAGACCTTGATCAGTTCTATGCAGGACTAAATAAAGCTTGCGCTAAATGGAACGTAGACATTGTAGGAGGCGACACTACATCTTCATATACGGGCCTTGCTATTAATCTCACTTGCATTGGTGAAGCCGCAAAGGATGATATCATCTATCGTAGTGGAGCAAATGAAACTGACCTCATCTGCGTAACAGGTGACCTTGGCTCTGCATACATGGGTCTACAAATTCTCGAACGTGAAAAGACTGTTTATTACCAACAAGTGCAAGAGTATAATAATAAGGTAAAGGAAGCGCAAAGCAATAAAGACGAGAAACGACTTGAAGTATTACGCCAGGAACGAGCAGCAATAGAGGATTTCCAACCAGACTTTGCAGGAAAAGAATACCTTATTGATCGTCAGTTGAAGCCAGAAGCACGTGGTGAGGTCCTCAATCAGCTTCGTGCAGCAGGAATACACCCTACTTCAATGATTGACATCTCTGATGGATTAGCAAGCGAATTAAAGCATATTTGTGAGAAAAGTCACTGCGGATGCAGAATTTACGAAAAAAATATTCCTATCGATTATCAAACTGCAGCAACCTGCGAAGAGTTCAATATGAACCTTACAACAGCAGCTTTGAATGGTGGAGAAGACTATGAACTTCTCTTTACAATACCTATTGGTGATCATGAGAAAATTGATAAAATGGAGAATATCAGACAGATAGGTTATATTACAAAGGAAAGCTTGGGTTCATTCCTTATTGCCCGTGATGGTAATGAGTTTGAATTAATAGCACAAGGTTGGCCTGTAAACGAGAAATAGCTCATCTGTTAAAGGATGTAAATACAAATATTTTTTTTTTGAAAAGTTTGGAGGAATAAAATAAAAGTACTACCTTTGCATCGCAATTGAGAAAACAAGCATATAAGTTTCAAAAATATTGCAAATAATGATGGTGCCATAGCTCAGTTGGTAGAGCAAAGGACTGAAAATCCTTGTGTCCCCGGTTCGATTCCTGGTGGTACCACTCCTCCTTTCATCAGGGCGGTTCTCGTAAGAGGCCGCTCTTTTTTTATTCTCCTTTTCCAGTTTAACGCCACCCTATTAAAAGGGCTCAGTAGGAAAAAGGTGGGGAAATTTCTTTATTTGATATCTTTTTCTTTCCTTTGCATTATGGAAGATACTTATCTATATCATTTAGCATCGTCGGTTCTCCCTAAGGATGTATTGAAATACTTCTCTATAGTTAAAATAGAACCTAGTCCTTCATTATTGCGTATCCATCTTGATGAGAAGATGGAGAAAGAACTTTCCGATGACCTTCATTTTGAGTCTAAAGGCTTTATGGATGCTGTCGAAGTGACAGACTTCCCTATTCGTGACCATAAAGTTATTCTTGTTCTTCGCCGTCGTCGTTGGTTAGATACGCGTACAGGCAAGAGTTTCTCTCTTCCTTTACAGGTTGATATTACAGCCTCCGGTACTCGTTATTCCAAAGAGTTCGGAGCTTTTTTAAAAGAAACGTATGGAGACATCCCCAGTGACCTGCCGTACGCTTGAGGAATTTTATCATATCGATGGACATCAGTTTGAGAAACAATATAAGGAGGTGCTTAGCAGCTATAGGGATTGGGATCAGCTAGATCACGCTGAGGACTGGCTTCTGTTTCCTGATAATATTGGTTCACATCTTGCTATAGATGAGACCGCTCTCTCCAACGGAGAACTTTATACGATAGTAACTAATAGGGATAGATATGGCAAGAAGGGCTGCCTTGTAGCAGTGGTTACTGGAACAAAGTCTGAGAAGGTATGTGAGGCCCTCGATAGGATAGATGAACAAAAGCGTGAGAAGGTCGAGGAGGTAACACTAGATTTGTCAGACAGTATGCGTAAGATAGTACGCCATAGCTTCCCTAAAGCCAAAAGAGTCATTGATAGGTTTCATGTTCAAAAGCTTGCCTGTGATGCTGTACAGCAGATGAGGATAGACTATCGTTGGAGAGCCATACAGGAGGCAAATGATGAAATGCAGGAAGCCAAACTTATAGGAAAGAAGTATCAACCTCGCACCTTTGAGAATGGAGATACGAAGAAGGAACTGCTAGCCAAGAGTAGATATCTTCTGTTCAAGTCTTCAGAGAAATGGACAGACTCACAGAAACAGAGAGCTAAGATACTCTTCGAACTTTATCCTAAGCTTCAGACGGCCTATGGTCTGTGTCATTCCTTAAGAATGATTTTTGCCAAGAATACCATCAAAAATGCAGCAAGGTTATCAATGGCTAAATGGTACAATAAGGTGGAAGAGGCAGGGTTTGATTCTTTCAATGTTATTGCAGCTACATTCTATGAGCATTATGATGATATCCTAAACTTCTACAACAATAGAGCATCAAATGCAGCAGCAGAATCTTTCAACTCAAAAATAAAATTATTCAGAACCAATCTGAGAGGAGTCAAAGACAAAAGTTTCTTTTTGTTTAGAATCAAAAAACTATATGCATAATCCCCACCTTTTTCCTACTGAGCCCTTTTAATGGGTCAGTAGATATTCAGTGGGATACGCATATAGTTTAGCAAGGGCTCAGTAGAAAAGCTTCTTATAACTCACTAATCTTCAAAATAAAAAGAGGAATATCCTTGCGGATATCCCTCTTATAACACTAAGTGATTCCGTTGGGGTTCGAACCCAAGACCCACAGCTTAGAAGGCTGTTGCTCTAATCCAACTGAGCTACGGAACCATCATGCGAGTGCAAAGGTACGGATTTAATTCGGTTCTGCCAAATTCCATTCCCCAAATTTCGTTACAACAAACTTATATAGTGAATTTATTTGTATTTTTGCAGGAAAGTATCAGCTTGTGTATTGCCAAGTTCCTTAGCCTTTTGAATATTCTTTAGACCTTCTTCTTTCTGTTTGCTTTCGCATTGAGCAATGCCAAGAATAAGATAGGCATCAGGTAAAGAAGCATCAAGTTGAATTGCCTGTTGAGCAGCACTAATAGCAGCATCTACCTTGTTTAGACGTAACAAAAGGCTACCTGCCTCTGTTGGATATAAAGCTTCTTTAGGGTCAAGTTGTGAAGCAATAAGAATATCTTGCAGAGCTTGCTGCCACATACGTCCCTTCACCTCACACTGTTCACGCATATAATAGAAAGCAGCACCAAGACGTCCCTGATTAAAATATTCATACGTATAATAATCCTGTACAGCCTTGCGATACTCCCCCATCTTCTCTAATTGCTGACCACGTGTATAAAAATATGGAGCAGAAGTAGATACGTATGGTGTATCACAAAGTTCGATACTCTTATTAAGTAATTCAAGAATCTCTTGGTCATTAGCTCCCAAATGCTGACGGCTCTGCGCCATCTCTAAGTAAAGTTCTGGATTATTAAACTTAGTCTTTGTCAATGCTTCAAACTCTGTATATGCCTTTGCATAATCACCTTTTGCGAAGATAATCTGTGCCTGAAGATGACGATATGCATCGTTTGCTTTAGCAGTTTGAGCTTTCTTAATCTCATCCAAAGCCTTATCCAATGTCCATCCTACAGACTTTGTCTTTTCAGCAAACTCTTGAATAAGTGCATTACGATAAATCAGACGAGCATAGTTATAATGTGCTTCATCCTTTGCTGCGACCTTACTAATAGCAGTTTGCATAGTTTTATCAGCATTAGCGACCTCACCTTTTGCTATCTGTAAATTCGCTAAAGCATAATAACCATCATTTGCCTGTGGGAACTTTGTAATAAATTCGTTGACAACAGCTTCATGAATATTGGCTGGTTTCTCAGAAGAGAGCATCAGAGCAACAACAGCCTCTTCTATCGTATTTGGCAAACCAATACGAATATCACTCTGACGAAGAGTAATATCATTCTGTGATAGTCCCTTAACAATAAAGTCCTTTGCATAGTTTGCATCTGTAGAACTCTGAGATTCGCCAGCAGAATTAAACAAACCGATAACCTGTCCTTTAGTATTAAAGACAGGAGCACCATTCAACTTATCGGTAGCTGAAGATTTCAGAATCGTATAATTATACTTATCCATGAACTTTTCAACACTTGACACATCTGCTTTCTCTGCATTACCACCCTTTGACATAGGTGTAACCCATGCTTCATCCCCTGCAGAAACAGTTGTTGCCAAAGGGGCAGCAACAGTCTTACCGCTCACTTGAAACTTAACAATGTCATAAATCTCATTGGCACCAAGCAGGCATTCCACCTCGTGTTTCTGTCCTTTAGCATCAATAATAACAGCCTTATCTGCTCCTATAAAAGGCTTCCAAGGACTCACAGCAATACCTTCCGTACTAATACATACGCCGTTAGATGTTGCTAAAATACTACCGTCTGCTTTAAAGGTTGTCAATGTAAAAGCAGCATCTGCAGCCTTCTTAACTGCACCAGGCTGAGCAAAAATGTTAGTAGAGGCACCCAATATGAGGGCAATGGTCAAAATTAAAGTTTTCAGTTTCATGTTCATTATTTCTTTCATTGTATATTTTTAGTAAGGTGTTATTATTTCTTCTTACTTAAATCTAATAGTTCACGAGCATTCTGTAAAGCAGCATCAGAGACATCAGCACCCGAAAGCATCTGCGCAATTTCATTCACACGTTGCTCTTGAGTCAGCTCACGCATGTGACTACGCGTTCCTTCTGTCGTTTCCTCCTTCTCAACCTTATAGTGTGAGCTACCCAAAGCTGCAATCTGTGGAAGATGAGTAATGGAAATAACTTGACGATTGTTATCACCCATTTCCTGCATGATAAATGCCATCTTCTGAGCAATTTTACCACTCACACCCGTGTCAATCTCGTCAAAGATAATCGTTGGCAGCTTCACTGCCCCACTTACCATTGCCTTTAACGATAACATTACACGGGCAATCTCACCACCAGATGCCACCTGTGCAACTGGTTCCATAGCCGTACTTGTATTGGCAGAGAAAAGGAATTGAACCTTATCTGCACCATCCAACGACAATGGTTTAGATGACAAATCAACCTTAAATCTAACATTCGGAATACCCAATGGTATAAGTCGACTACTCATCTGTTCTTCAACAGTCTTGGTAGCCTTACGTCTGAGTGCAGTCAACTTCTCTGCTTGCTTTTCACAAGCAGTAAGTTTTGTCTTCACTTCTTGCTCAAGTAAATCCAGTTCTTCATCACTGTTATCAATATTCTTTAGCTGATTAGCAATGTTATCACGTATCTCAATGAGTTCTTTCTCTGTAGAAACGTGATACTTCTGCTCAAGTGTATTCAGCAAATCAAGTTGTTGATTTATACTATCTAAGCAAGAAGGGTCAAAGTCTATATTCTCAACTTCACTACCAATCTCACCTGCAATATCTTTCAGTTCTATATGTACAGATGATAAACGTTGTACAAGTTCTTGCGCTTTAGGATATACCTTCTCAATATTTCCAAGGCTATCCAGACTCTGTCCCAGCTTTCGGATAACTCCATTGTCGTCATCATTCAACAGATTATCAGTCTCGTAGAAAGCAGTTTTGATATCTTCTGAATGAGAGAGAGTTTCACTCTCCTGCTCCAATTCTTCTTGTCTGCCTTCAATTAAGCCTGCATTCTCCAATTCACTGAACTGGAAACGCATAAATTCTTCATTTTCCTGTGCTTTGGAAATCTGCTCTTTCAAATCAGAAAGACGCCTTTCAGTTTCTTTATAGTCATGATAAGCCAAACGATAAGCAGCCAATTCCTTATTGTCTTGAGCAATAATATCCACAACATTCAACTGGAAGTCATCCTTCTGTAACAACAGATTCTGATGCTGCGAATGAATGTCAATAAGCTGCTCACCCAATGCACGCATCATTTGCAGTGATACTGGAGTATCATTGATAAAAGCACGTGACTTTCCTGTAGCCGTTAGTTCACGACGAACGATTGTATCTTCAGGTTCAAAATCTATATCCTGCTCTTCAAAGAAGGATTCAAAGCCATAGTTAGAGAGGTCGAAATGTGCCTCAATCGTACATTTCTTCTCTCCTTGCTTTATCTGTTTGCTGTCAGCCCTATTGCCTAATAGCAAACCAATTGCACCCAAGATAATACTCTTTCCCGCACCTGTCTCTCCAGTAATAACCGAGAAACCCGAGTGGAAAGCTATATCCAATTGGTCAATCAATGTGTAGTTCTTTATATATAGATGTTTCAGCATATATTTGCCAATTTGAATAATTGAAATAAAGGTATATGACTACTTTGCGTTACTATGAGATTACTACTGCTTTATTTTATCCCATGTAATATTCTGACTGGCATTAATACCAAATAGAATATCGTAGACCAACTCTTTTTCTTTTTGTGTTCCTTTGCCTTTATATATATTAGCCAACTCGTCTTTCTTATAGTCTGTCCATATTTGTGGTAGCATACTTATTGGACGGTTCTCATGTGCTTTCTTTAATCCATTTTCCAAGGCTGCTGTAATGTTTGTACGACCACGTTCTGCATTGTTAGCCATTTCATCCAAACCTGTACGGTAATAATCATACTGCAATTGGCGGAAAGGCTTCATAGCACCATCAAGATAATCGTTGATAATAGCAAAGCGATTGCGAGAATTGTCAAAAGCTTTCCATCCCGTAAAGTTAAGATTCTGTGCATTATTCGTCAAAACCATACAACGCTGTAAGACGTCCTCACCTCCCATAGGAGAGAAAGAATCCAAATCTAATCCTATGATAAGATAAGCATAATAGGCTATCAGTGCCGTCAGTTGATTATCTATATTCTCCTCATTAAACTCAATTTGATCGAATTGAGCAAAGGTAAAGTTAAAGTCACCATCTTGATTATTATAGAGTGTAGAACTATAAGCAGCATTATAAATAGGTCGGTTTGCTTGTATTAAAGCAGAACAAGTAAAGAGGTTGCTACCTGGGTCATACTTGCTTACAGTTATATTAAAGTTGCAGTTTATACGTTCATTCCTTTGAAACTGATAATGAGTCCATTGGCGTGTATTAATAAACTGCTCCAAAGTCTGCTGCAAATTCTCAAAGACAGAAGCATCCGTACCTTGAATCTGATTATGATTCACGGTTACCTTTGCATTTAACTCTTGTGCAGCTAACTCTCCTTTAGAGAATAGAAACAAGCTCGTCAACAATATCACGAGCCACTTCTGCCTTTGGTTTCTTTGCATAACTCTTCTTACCTTCTTTGTTGATAATCATTATTTGGTTATCATCTGCCTGGAAAGTCGTTCCCGGAATTCTCGTTGAATTCAAAACAATGAAATCAGCATTCTTCTTTTCCAGCTTTCTTTGGGCATTGCTTTCTTCTTCATTCGTTTCCAAGGCGAAAGCAACTATGCGTTGTTCTTTTCCCTTCATATTGCCTATCGCTGCAGCAATATCCTGCGTAGGCTTCAGCTTTAACAGCAAATCGTCACCCTCACGCTTAATCTTTTGCTCCGCAACCTCGTCTGGTCGGAAGTCTGCGACTGCTGCACAAAGGATTGCTACATCACAATTAGGGAACTCCCCTACTGCAGCTTCATACATCTCCTTACAACTTTCAACATTAACTCGCTGAATACGATCAGAACAAGTAAGACTTACAGGCCCTGCAACGAGTACAACCTTTGCTCCACGTCGGCTACATTCTTCTGCCAAAGCAAAGCCCATTTTGCCAGATGAATAATTACCAATAAAACGTACTGGGTCTATCTTTTCGTATGTAGGACCAGCTGTTATAAGAATCTTTTTATCTTTTAAATCTTCTGTATAAGATTGCGACTCCGATAAAGTAGAGAAGAAGTCTGCCAAAGTCTTGACAATATTCTCAGGCTCTTCCATTCTTCCTTTTCCCTCCAAACCACTGGCAAGAAAACCGCTACCAGGTTCAATAATATGATTCCCGAAGCTACGTAACGTCTCTATATTCTTCAGCGTTGACGGGTGCTTATACATATCTAAGTCCATTGCAGGCGCAATGAAGACAGGGGCTTTCATTGAAAGATAAGTAGTAATAAGCATATTGTCAGCTACTCCATTTGCCATTTTGCCCAATGTTGCAGCTGTACAAGGAGCAATAACCATTGCATCAGCCCATAGTCCAAGGTCTACATGAGAGTTCCACGTACCATCCTTCTGTGAGAAGAACTCACTTACAACGGGTTTTTGTGTTAATGCAGACAGCGTGATAGGAGTAATAAACTCCTTACCTGCAGGCGTTATAACCACCTGTACCTCTGCCCCACTCTTTATTAGCTCACGGATAATAAGACAACTCTTATATGCAGCAATAGAGCCTGTTATACCTAATACTATTTTCTTTCCTTTCAGCATCACCTTACTTATTATTAAACTCCCTCAGGCGAATACGTGTCAATACCTGCTTTGTGTTATAAGTAAAATCACTTGCAAGCATCCAACTGTAATAGCCAGGATCTTTACGTAAGACTTCAGCTACATCCCAGCCTTTATACTTACCAAAGTTGAATACTTCATGACGACGTGGCTTTCCTGCAGCATCTAAAAGCTGATTACCATCTTTATCAGTCATGTCACACCATATCATACGACCCGCAAAGTCTACAAAGTCATTCATGCGTGAAAACTCAGCAAGCTCGTCCATATCGTTATTCAACACACGGTCCTCTTCTTCTTGCTTGCCAGGGGCATACATTTCAAGCTCGCCCTGCAGTACACGCCATGTAGCCTCAGTATCCTGATCAGCCCTATGCGCTTCAAAGTCATCCTCCATCTTCCTGCCACAGTAGAATTTATAAGCAGCAGCAAGATTACGACGCTCCATCTTATGATAGATGTTCTGCACATCTATCAGACGACATTTTGAAAAATCAAAGTCAACACCGGCACGCAAAAACTCCTCTGCCAACATTGGAACATCGAAACGATTAGAATTATATCCAGCAAAATCACAGCCAGCAAACTTGTCTGACAACTCTTTAGCCTTCTGCTTGAAGGTTGGTGCATCAGCCACATCTGCATCTGAAATACCCGTCAACATCGTTACCTCAGCAGGTATGGGCTTCTCAGGATTAATAAAGATATTTTCTCTTTCTTCCTTTCCGTCAGGATAAACCTTAATGAAAGAAATCTGGATAATACGATCGTTTACGAGGTCAAGTCCCGTTGTTTCCAAATCGAAAACTATCAAAGGCTTTGTCAAATTCAGTTTCATACTTATGTGTATAACCCTATATATAATCATAAAGGAGAATGGCTATATAGAAGATACACAGCCATCCTCCCGATAAAATCTATTTCACTTGTTCCTTAATCGTTCAACAGCATCGGCATAATCAGCATGAGAATATCCTCATTTTCAGGCTGAGTACCTGGCACAATTACACCTGCACGTGATGGATCAGCCAACTGAATGACAACATCATCACTCTCAAGGTTATTTAAGATATCAAGCATACTTGAACCTTTGAAGCCAATGCTCATAGGATTGCCACCATACTCACAAGTAACACTCTCTTTAGCACTTGTTGCAAAATCAATATCTTCAGCATTCAACTCCAACAAACCAGCTGATACATGGAAACGAATCAACTGCGAAGAGTCACTTGCAAAAGGTAATACACGACGCAAAGCACCAATCAATGACTTACGATCAATCGTAACCTGATTAGGATTGTCCTGTGGAATTACGCTATTATAATTAGGATATTTACCCTCAATCAAACGACACGCAAGATTTCCTTCTGCAAAAGAAATCTCAGCAGAACGCTCATCAAAACGAATAACGACATCACCGCCATCCTTTGAGAGAACATTCTTCAACAACGAAGCAGGCTTCTTAGGAAGAACAAATGATGCTGGAGAATCACTCTTAATAGAGAAGTTCTTATTTCTTACGAGCTTATGACCATCGCTGGCAACAACAGCTAAGCCATCTTCTTTCAAATCGAAATAAACACCATTCATCACTGGGCGAAGCTCGTCCTGTGCTGTTGCAAAAAGTGAGCGCGTCAGACTATCTGATAACTTCTCTGCCTGAAGTGTAATCGTTGTAGCATTGTCTGATACTGACTGAGCCTTTGGATACTCATCAGCATTAAGAATTGGGAAGTTATAAGAACCATTCTGATAGGTAACATAAATCTTCATCTCATCCAGATTTACATCCAGTGTCAATGGCTGCTCTAGGAGTTCTTTCACAGCATCAAGAATCGTATGATTGTTCACTGCAAAATTGCCCTCGCCTTCACAACTCTCAAGATTCAATGTTCCGCGCATGACATTCTCACTATCTGACGCAGTAATAGTAAGCTGACCATCATGAACTTCAAACAAGAAGCAATCCAAGATAGGCAGAGAGTTCTTACTATTAATTACTCGAGAGAGAGTCAACAACCGGCTGCTCAATGCAGTGCTTGAAAGGTTAAATCTCATTAGTATGTATTTTAGTTAATATTCTGTTACACTTATTAGATATCCAGATGGCTGAAACGCGTCCACTACCATCTTTCAACTTCATCGTACAAAAATACAAAAAAGGGACGTGAAAAACAAAAATTAAGTATAAAAGTTTCGGTTTTTAGAACTATTTTAGTAATTTCGCAAACAGAATAAAGTATTAAAATAACCAAAACAAGTAAGATAAATGGATTTACAAGGAAAAGTAATTGCTGTCCTTCCTGCACGTGAAGGAACTTCAGCTCGAGGACCATGGAAGTCACAAGAGTATGTGATTGAGACACACGACCAGTACCCAAAGAAGATGGTTTTCAATGTTTTTGGTGCTGATAGAATTGAGCAGTTCGCTATCAAGGCTGGTGAAGAAATCAATGTAAGTTTTGACATTGATGCACACGAGTACAACGGCCGTTGGTTTAACAATATTCGTGCATGGAACATTCAGCGTGTAGACGCTACAGCTGCTATGGCTGGTGCACCTGTTGCTGCAGCTCCTGTTACTCCTCAGCCAGCTCCTGCTGTGCCACAGGCTACTCCATTCCCTCCTGCACAACCAGAGGAGAATTCTACAGATGACTTACCATTCTAATAGAATTACACGATTTTCCGATATAAATAAAGACAGACTCTCTGATTTAGTAGAGTCTGTTTTTTGTTTTAACAGATATTCTTATTACTAAAAATCTTAGCTTTATACCTTATTATATGGTGATACTATGAGTTGTAAACACAATGTCTATAAAAGCAAAACCTATTATCAAATTTATAGTACCTCAAATCCGCAACTAAGCCTTTCAACATCCTTATTGCATTTACACATCCTCTCATTACTGAATTTGCAGATAATTTGAATTTGAAACACCCACTTCTGCCTACAATATCCCCTTACCCCACAATGTGACTTGAGGCAATACGCAGTATTATTCCCAAAAATCCTGCATACCATCCATCCGTTTCTGTCTTTGAATCACAAGTCGGTATGCTTTACCCTTCCACTTCTCAACAAGGATAGAGTTCAATTCAAACTCAATGCCATTGATTTCCTCTGTTTTCCAGCCTTTGAGAGCAAAGGTGTCATTGTAGATCGAACTGCAGCGGTTAGCACGGATATAGAAGGACTTGCTGTGTTTTTCTATTTCCTCCACGATTTCCTTGGAGCATGCTCCACAATCAGTTCTGAAGCGATTGATAATGAGCCCATTTTGTTCAAATCTCTCAAAGAACCTCTTCTGCGTGTTCTTCTGATGGAAACGAACATTTGTGTTACCATTGCTATTCTCTATACCGACTATCAAATCGCCAATAACCGACACGCCAGGGCGATAACCAAAGAACTTCTTGTATGTAGGCTTTGCATCATACTTCTCTATCTCTATGATCTGATGGTCGAAATCAACATCATACATCTCACTCCCTTTCAGTTAGCCAGATGCAAATATACAATTGAGCAATAAAGTATTGAGAGTGTCAGCCGTATTGAAATCGTAGGTCTTGCCCATATCTGATGTCTATGAAATGTTTTCTTGCGTCAACTCCTTTATCGCTCTGAGGATAGTATCAGAGCTACAAGTGCGAAGTGTCAGATGAAGCGAGAGGTGGTTCATCAAATGAGTAGTGACATCCTGGGGTACATGATCCGCCACAGAAGTAGATACTCATGAGAGAACGAATGATTTCGCTGTACTGATAACCGAACGATTTACACCTTAGACCGAGGGTTGAGTCGATTACAGATGATAATGTGTGGAGTCAAATTGCTCCATGATTGAAAATAACACCCCAAAAGGAGTGAGTCTCTCAGATTTAATTTGTATCTTTGCCATGTCCATCGTCGGATTCTCTTGTTTTTTTTTTGCAACACTAAGATAAGTGAAAACTCTGACATGGCAAAATCCTGAGCAACTTTTTGTTGCTCTGGTACTTAAAAAGTTTAATTTATAATAGTGTTGCGGAATTAAGAATATTCATGTAAAACAAAGTACTTATGATATCTGTCTATTCCATCAAACCGCAGTTTCAACGGGTGTTAACGCCTATTTTAGAGTTGTTGCATCGTGCAAAAGTTACTGCCAACCAAATCACCTTGTGGGCTTGTGTCCTCTCACTTGTCATCGGCATTTTGTTTTGGTTTGCGGGCGATGTGGGTACATGGCTCTACCTTTGCCTGCCTGTGGGACTGCTGATACGTATGGCCCTGAATGCCTTAGACGGCATGATGGCTCGTCGTTACAATCAAATAACCCGAAAGGGAGAGCTGTTAAACGAAGTGGGTGATGTCGTTTCGGACACCATTATTTATTTTCCGCTGTTGAAGTATCATCCCGAAAGTCTTTATTTTATTGTGGCTTTCATTGCCCTCAGCATTATTAATGAATACGCAGGAGTGATGGGAAAGGTGCTGTCGGCAGAACGACGGTATGATGGTCCGATGGGCAAGAGCGACCGTGCTTTCGTTCTCGGCCTCTACGGGGTGGTCTGTTTGTTTGGTATAAACCTTTCAGGATATTCCGTTTACATCTTTGGGGTTATCGATTTGTTGCTTGTACTCAGCACGTGGATTAGGATAAAGAAGACGTTAAAAGTAACCAGGAATTCGCAAATGCCTGAGTAAACCGATGGTATTGATAAGCAGTGGAGTATGAAAAAGAAACCTTATCCAACGGTTGCGGTTTTTTCTGGCGGTGGTACACGTTATGCTTTGTATCTCGGCATGTATGCGGCGATGCAACATTATGGTGTAAAGCCCGACCTGCTGATTGCCGCTTGCGGTGGCAGTATCGCTGCCAACATCATCAACTCGTTTGCTACCGACGAGCAGCGAAAGGCCTTTATACAGTCGGAAGAGCTGTATCGCTTTGTGCAAAACACCCGAATGACACGTTTCAAAATGCTGTATAAGATAGGTGTCTATTGCCAGCGCAAGGTGCGAAACACATTCTATGCTCCTTATATAGAAAATATTTTCGATAAATTTATCGTAGACATGCCCACCGACATACGCCCGCTTTTGCCCTCGTTGGCTGTTCGACCAACCCTTCCCACCATCGTAGTAGGTGCCCGATTGTTGTTTGACAGGGCTGACATCGGTAAAGAAAGAAACGGAAGAAAACTTTATCGGAAGGTGCTTTTTACCGATGCCGAGACAGCTAGAAACATCGATTTGCCGGCTGTTAACTGCAATTTTAAAAGCTATGAGGGTAGTGCCATCGACTCGCAAGTTGAGCTGTTTCAAGATGTTCCCTTACCCATTGCCACCCGAATATCTGTTTCGGATATGTTCTACGTTCAGCCCGTGCATTACAAAGGTGCCTATTTTGCGGGCGGAATTATTGATTTGATGCCCATAGAACTGGCCGAACAACTTGGCGAAACAATTATCTTTGAGAAGAAAAAAGGGTTTGGCACCATCGACGAGGCACTTATTAGAGCCGTATTTGGATATAGTGGAAACCGCCGATTACAAGAAGTGATGACGCATTCGGTGAACTATTGGGTAGACACGGCCGACATGAACCAGGCACTTTCGGGCCATTACATCGAAAAAAACATCAATCTTCTGAAGCTCCAGGTAGAACTGAAACTGCCCAAAACCTATGCCCAGTTTGTAAAAGATATGAACTTTCAATGGCAATACGGATACGATAGGGTTGCCCAACATTTTAAAAACAAACAGGTATGAACATCTTTATTACGGGCGGAACATCGGGTATCGGCTTGGCCTTGGCGCGGTTTTATGCTGCCAAAGGCCATCGGGTGGGGGTGTGCGGACGAAATACGGCACGAATAGACAGGAGTGATGAGGTTAACAAACTGTTGCTTGCATACCAGCTGGATGTGTGTGATAAGGACGCATTAACCGTTGCCGTAGAAGTGTTTTGTGCCGATAAGGGGTTGGACATGATGATTGTTGCTGCTGGATATTACCGTAACGGCGTTACTGAAGAAGTGGATTTTGAGCAGACTTCACAAATGTTGAAGGTTAATATCGCGGGTGCATTGAATGCGATGGAAGTGGCACGAGAAGCAATGAATGCATCCGGCGGACATTTGGTAGTGATTGCTTCGGTGGCAGGATTGTTGCATTATCCGTGCGCAAGCGTATATGCCAAGTGCAAAAGAGCATTGATACAGATAGCCGATGCTTATCGCCGAAGTTTTGCCGACTATCAAATAACGGTTACAACACTTGTTCCGGGCTACATAGACACGCCACGATTGAGAGAGATATACCGTAATGACCTTTCCAAATGTCCGTTCTGCATGCCCTTAAATCGGGCTGTTGAAACAATGACAAAGGCCATAGCGCAGCGCAAAGAACAGGTGGTGTTTCCGCCAAAAATGCGCCTTTCCATCGCTTTTCTTTCGCTTTTACCCACTTGTTTGTTATCGGCTTTTATGCACCGAAAGACATTATGGAGCATTCCCAAATAAACAACAAAACTGTATGGACGTGTAAGCGGCCCTTGCCAAACGGTTTGATGCAGCGTTGCGGTATAGATAACAAATGCTTGCAAGTAAGCAAATACATCGCCCTTGTTATTTGTTGGGGTGTATTCTATGCTGTTTATACTTTTGCTGCAAGCTATGCGGCATCGCTTAAAGAGGTGTCTTCGCTTTGCTTTTCGTTTGAAAAAGCCATACCGTTTGTACCTTTTGCCATCTATTTTTATAGCAGTAGTGTGGTGTTTTTTATATGGGTTTTCTTCCTCTGCAATACTTTTCGGCAGCTGTCGACATTAAGTAAACGCATCGTTTTTATAACCGTTTTATCGGGAATTTGTTTTATTATTTTTCCGTTAAAACAAAGTTTTGTACGTCCGGAAACAGCCCATATCTTGTTTTCTTTCATCAATACGTACGATACACCTTTTAATCAGGTCCCGTCTTTACATATAGGTTATGCCTGCATCTTTTGGAGTGGGGTGCGAAATAGCAGGTTCAGAAACTTACTGAGAATGTGGTTGGTGTTGTTAATGCTGTCTACCCTTTTGGTGTATCAGCACCATTTCATCGATATTACTACTGGTTTGATGGCAGGTTTTCTGACGTTATGGATGTTTCCTTACCGTAAAAAGCGCAACCAACAAATAGCAACGGTTTACTTTTTTGTTGCCGCTGTGGGGTTGACGGCGTTATTGTTTGCCATCGAACATTCTGTTTTAGGAAGTATTTTTTTATTGTGGGGCATACTCGTCTTGCTTTTATTGGGCCGTGCTTATTATCGCTCTAATCGACATTTTCTTAAAGACGACCACGGTTGCATCGGTTTTTTGCGTTATATTTTCTATTTTCCCTATATCGCAGTGTATCGCATATTGTGGTTGTTTTCTCGTCAGGCACCTGTAGAAATTGCACCCAACATCTTCGTTGGAGGCTTGCTTTCATGCCGTTCTGCTCGGAAATTCGCCATGTTGGGAGAGGTTTCGGTGTTCGACCTTTCAGCCGAATTACCCGAAAACGCCTACTTTCGCACATCGGCAAATTACCATTGCTTTCCGCTTTTGGATATTGCCACTATCCCCAAAGCCTGTGAGGAGCGTATTGTAAATACGGTTTTAGAGAAGATGAAAGCCGAAGATGTGCCTCGAAAGCTATATATTCATTGTGCAATGGGCCGTTTTCGGAGTCGCCGAATAGGTGAAACGGTGCAGTTAATGATAAGTAAAAATTTAACCAAAGATAAAAATGGAAACAGGAACATTTAAGAGTTTTGACAACGCAGATATTTTTTATAGGGTGTGGAATTACAACCCTTCGCAGAAAACCATTGTGATATTGCATCGCGGGCACGAACATTCGGGACGTTTGCAAGCCTTTGCCGAGAACGAGCAATTTGTGCATTTCAACATCTTTGGCTTTGATATGCGTGGACTGGGGCATACTTCGCAATCCGTTTCGCCCCATTTTATGGACTATGTACGCGACTTGGATGCTTTCGTAAAATACCTCTATGAGCAGTATGGAATTGTTGAGAGAGACATCTTTGTGGTGGCTAACAGCATTGCAGGTGTAATTGTTTCGGCGTGGTGTCACGACTTTGCGCCCCGTATTGCTGGTATGGCACTTCTTGCTCCTGCGTTTACCATTAAGTTATATGTGCCTTTTGCAAAGACGGGAATTGCGTTGGCAGCGCGGCTCTTCAAACACCTAACAGTGCCCAGTTATGTAAAATCGAAGGTGTTGACACATGATGTGGAACAGCAAAAGGCGTACGACACCGACCCGCTAATTACTAGAGAAATTGATGCGCACTATCTCTTGGATTTGCTGAAAGCAGGAAAGCGTATAGTAGAAGATGCTGCTGCCATAACCATACCGACGCTATTGCTCTCTGCCGGTAAAGATTACGTGGTGAAAGACGATATGCAAAAGCGGTTTTTTGTTGACATCAGCTCCACCCAAAAGCGGTTTGTCAAGCTTAAAGGGTTTTATCACGGGCTATTGTTTGAAACGCAACGTGAGCAGGTTTACAATCCTATTGCTGAGTTTATTAACCGCTGTTTCTCACTCGAACAACCGCCGGCGACCTGTATGCCTGATAAATTTACAGTTGACGAGTATAACAAAATGACTTTGAATATGCTTCCCCGAATTGAACGTTGGGGCTTTCGGATGCAGAAATGGATGCTCCATCACTTGGGATTTCTTAGTAAAGGAATGCGTGTGGGACTAAAATATGGTTTTGATTCGGGTATGTCTCTGGATTATGTTTATCGCAACCAAGCACAGGGATGCGGACCAATTGGGCGATGGATAGACAAAGGCTATCTTAACGCCATTGGTTGGCGAGGAGTAAGAATACGACGAGAGCATCTCATCGCAACCGTAGAAGAGCGTATTGAAACGCTTAAACAGCGCAATGAACCCGTGAAAATACTCGATATTGCCGGTGGGACGGGTAATTATTTGTTCGACATCAAACGCAAGTTTCCGGAAATAGAAGTGGTTATAAACGACTTTTCGGAAGCAAATATTGCTTTCGGCGAGGCACAGATACAACAGCAAGGACTTCAAAATATACGGTTTACTCGTCTTGATTGTTTTAATAAAGACTCATATCGACAGCTGAATTTTGAACCTAATATTGTTATTATTTCTGGTATATTTGAGCTGTTTGGTGATAACGAGCTTGTTTGTAAGGCCATCTCTGGTGCTTTATCCGCACTGCAACCGGGCGGCTTTTTGGTCTATACTGGTCAGCCTTGGCACCCTCAGTTAAAAATGATTGCTTTCGTATTAAACAACCATCAAGAGCGTGATTGGATTATGCGGCGGCGTTCGCAACGCGAACTAGACAGTCTTTTCGCCTTTTATGGCTTAACCAAATATGGCATGAAACTCGATAACTTCGGTATCTTTACCGTTAGTTATGGAACGAAATAAGTTGCAAACGGGCTTTTTCTTCAGCCGCAGACAAATTTGTTGGGGGCGTTGTTATCAAAGTAAGATGTGTTGATGGCGATGTTTCGGCGTGTCAAAGTCATTTTCCAATTATCCGTCGCCCTACCATTTTGTAGGATAAGGGGAAAGAAAACACCGTTAGTAAATGCTTTGCTGTTGTGAGAAGCTTGCAAAACATCGCCGCGATACTTGTAGGCAATGATGTATTCGTCGTAAGCAGACAGAAAGATAAATCTTTCTTTCTCTTTGATGCCGATTGAAGAAGATTCGTGCAGCAGATAAGTTTTATCGTTGAAAACGACCTTTTGAAACTCTTTTTCAATAATTTCAACGCCCAATCGCGCCTCTTTCACTGACAATCCCGATCACCAACAGAAGTCGTCTAACGTTGCTGGGGCATGACTTCTAAAGTAATTGCGTGCCAATATGCTCAACGCCTCGTCTTTTGTGGGTAAGGGTATAGGGGCTACTCGCTCGTCTAAGAGCATGTAGGTATGTGCGTTTCCCACTTCAGGGCCGCTGCAAATGAGTGCCTCGCATTCGGTATTCTCCAAAAAAGGTTCATAAAAACAGTGTCCGAAGGTAAGCCTTTTTCAGCCATTCGTTCTGTAATTTGCTGTTTGGCAAGGCTCTTTCCGCCGCTCAACATGTCATAGATATGCTGGTTCGCGGTGTTGTACATCTGCTCGGAGAGGGACACTCTTTTATTGCACTTCGTTTTGGAACTTGCATCTCTGAGCCAAGCTCAGGGAGGTGAACACTATATAAAGAAGTTTGACGCATGGCATCATCTTGTCGTCATGCTTTATGCAGTAATGATGCGTTTAGACTCTCTGCGTGAGATAAAGGCCTCTCTCTTTGCTAATGTTAATCGCTTTAATCATCTTAGTTTAAAGCATTTTCCTTATCGAAGTACCTTGTCAGATGCAAACAAACGTCGAGATTCCGAGATATTCGGTTCAATCTATATGAACTTATATGAGAAATACCGCCATGAGCTTTACTCGGACAGCCGAAATTGTGGACAGCCTAAATGGCTGAAGAATCTAAAGATAATAGATTCTACGACAATAAGTCTGTTTTCTAACTTGGTCTTTAAAGGTGTAGGACGTAACCCCAAAACTGGTAAGAAAAAGGGTGGAATAAAAGTACATACAGAGATATTCGCCAATGAGAATGTTCCAAGCGATATCAAGTTCACATCCGCAGCCAGTCATGACCAATTTGCACTTATTCCAAAACGATACGCCAATGAGGAACTGATTGCTTTTGACAGGGCCTATATCAACTATGAAAAGTTCTCAGAACTCACGCAAAGAGGCGTTATATATGTAACTAAGATGAAAAGTAATCTTAGCTTTGAAAGAATTGCTGATACAGATTATGAGATGACAACAGATTATGGAGCTGTACATGTAGAAACCATTATCTTTCATAAGCATACAAAGGAAAAAGATATCTACCATAAAGCAAGAAAAATTACATATCAGGATAAGACTAAGAAAGGGAAAATCAGATTAATATCTCTGCTGACCAATGATTCTCAGATGTCGACAGAAGATATTATTGCTATCTATAAGAAACGATGGCAAATAGAAACCTTATTTAAGCAAATAAAACAGAATTTCCCTCTAAGATACTTCTATGGAGAGAGTGCGAATGCTATAAAAATACAAATATGGATTACGCTTATAGCCAACCTGCTTATAACACTAATGAAGGACAAAATAAAGAGACCTTGGAGTTTCTCAGGCTTGGCAACAATGATAAGAATTCTACTTATGAGTTATGTCTCAATACAAAGATTCTTTGAGCAGCCACATAGAGACTGGGATAGATTGATTACCCAGGTAAAAGCCCCACCAGAAGAGTTGTCATTATTCTAGGGGGGCTTGGAATTTGAAATTAGAACTAATCATGTGCATTTCAGCTGGATTGAGAGAGAGTATTGCAGCATGTAGAGGTTTTATCGGACAGCAATATTACTTTCTTGAAGCTTATATGACTATATTTATGTAAATGTTTTTGCGAGTAATTGATAACCTATTACAAGCTATTCTGTACTTAGCACCATTGGTGTTTACCATCAGCACAACACGTGCTGGGCACAAACACGATATGTGCTAAATAATAATACATCAGAAAAAGATGAGAGGGAGAGAGCATTATAATAATCATATAATAAGAGATTAATGACTTACTGATACAGAAAGCGGTATCATCTCTTACCCATCAAAAGACATAATCAACAAAAAATCGCCCAAGGATTTACCGAAACCCTTGGGCAATTTATATACTTATTTAATAAGTCTGTTGCCTATTAAACTGCTGCTGCAATCCACTCATATACAAAGCTGCAAACACCAAAGAGGAGAATTCCTGCCATGCAAACAGCCAACGCAAACTTAGTGTTACAATCACTCTTGAAGGTTGGCAATGGGTTGTCTGTACGAACAATATACATTGCCTTTACAATCTTAAGATAGTAGTAGAGTGAGATAACAGTGTTGAGCAATGCGATGAATACAACTCCGTAAGCCCATGCTCCCATTGTGGTGTTGATGTCAGCACCATTAACACCTGACATGAAGATGAAGAACTTAGAGAACATACCTGCAAACGGAGGAATACCACCGAGTGAGAACATTGCTAAGGTCATCAAGAAGCTCAGACGTGGGTTGGTCTGATAGAAACCATTGTAATCATCTATATTAGTCTTACCACCATTGTTCTGCTCTACAACTGAAATGATTGTGAAGACTGCCATGTTAGCAACAACATAAATCAAAACATAGTAGCTAAGAGCGGCTACTGAGTTTGCCCAATTATTACCGACTGCAGCCAACATAATATAACCTGCCTGTGAGATAGAACTGAACGCCATGAAACGCTTCAATTCATTCTGACGTACGGCAAAGAGGTTGGCAATAGTAATTGAAAGAACAACTACAATCATCAGCAACACATGCCAATACTCCATCAAACCACCGAAGACATGGAAAAGAATACTCAACAATGTGAAAGCTGCAGCACCTTTTGAGATTACACTCAAATAACCAGTAACGGTTGTTGGTGCGCCTTGATAGGTATCAGCTGTCCAGAAGTGGAATGGAACAAGAGAAATCTTAAAACCAAGACCACTAAAGAAGAACACGAGACCCATAATTGCCAATGGAGTTGCCTCCATCTTTGTAGCAATATCAGCAAAGTAAAGTGTACCGAACTGTCCATAAAGGAAGCTGATACCATAGAGCATTACACCACTCGAGAAGGTTGCTGTCAAGATAAACTTAGCTGCACCCTCTGCAGAGTTCTTGCGATACATATCGAAGGCAACAGTACATGCCAAAGGCACAGATGCCATTTCAAGACCAAGGAAGAACATCAAGAAGTTACCTGCACTCATCATGGTGAACATACCGAGCAATGTTGAAACGATGAGCATATAAAACTCAGCTTCTTTACCACTCTTTGCAGCCCAAACACGACTCTGAACCACAACAATAAAGGTACCCATAGAAAGGATTGCCTTCATTACATCAACAGCAGGTGTTGTTTCATACATACCACCGAACAGACTCTGTGGGCCCATAGGACAAAGACACACAAATGTGTTCAGAAGCAAGAGTACAGAAGCCAGCGGGTTGAACCACTTGCGTTCTTCAGTCTTTGCCGTTACAAAGTCAGCAACGAACAAAACAATCAGGATGGCAATAAGACTTGCCTCCGGAATCATCTTAAAGAAATCACTATAATTCATTTCGCCAGTTTATTAAAGATTACCCAAATTTGGTATATATGTAAAGATGTGATCAAAGATAGGATGAACCGCATCCATAATCATATTCTCAAAGAAGAGTGGGCAGAGACCTAAACCTGCAACACAGAAGATTAAGCAGCCAATAGCGAATCGCTCGTCCCATGTTGCATCATGTAACTCATAGAACTTCTTATTTGGAATTTTCTGGAAGAGAATCTTTCCTACCACTCGTAAGATGTAAACAGCTGTAATTACAATTGCTGTACAAGCAATGATTGTTGCTACACGATGGAATGTTCCTGCATTCTCGAATGAACCTACGAAGATTGTCATCTCAGCAACGAAACCTGAGAAACCTGGCAAACCAAGGTTAGCAAGACCTGCTACCACATAAGATACAGCCAAGAATGGGATAACCTTCATAAGACCTCCAAGGTAACGAACATCACGTGTTCCTGCACGGTGATAAATCATACCGATACATGCAAAGAACAAGGCTGTCATCAAACCGTGTGAAAGCATCTGTAGGATTGCACCTGTGATAGCTGTCTGTGTAGTCATAACCAAAGCGAAGAGTACCATACCACAGTGTGAAACTGAAGAGTATGCATTGATATACTTCAAGTCGGTCTGTACACAAGCTGAAAGTGCACCATATACTACAGAGATAGTTGTCAACACGAGGAAGATTGGTGCCCACATCTCCAATGCGTCAGGCATAAGGAACATTGCGATACGCAAGCAACCATAACCACCAAGCTTCATCAATACACCAGCGTGGAGCATTGATACGGCTGTAGGGGCTGAGGCATGACCGTCAGGAGACCATGTGTGGAATGGGAACAATGCACCAAGTACACCGAAACCAATGAACACCAATGGGAAGAAAATGTTCTGTACATCCTTTGGCATAGCGTGTAAACGTGCCAACTCGATTACATCCATTGTGGTAGCACCACTGAAGTAGTAGATACCAAGAATACCGAGTACCAAGAGAGCAGAACCACCCATCAACATCAAGGTAAGCTTCATTGCTGAGTACTCCTTTGGACCAGTACCCCATACACCGATGAGGAGGTACATAGGAATAAGAGCTACCTCGTAGAACATGAACATGGTGAACATATCCGTAGAGATAAAGAAGCCAAATACACCTGAAGACAAGAGTACAAACCAAAGGAAGTACTCCTTCTTCATTGGTTCAAGCTGCCAGCTGGCAAAAGTACCTGTGAAGACGATGATTGCAGAAAGTAAAATCATTACAACAGAGATACCATCTACACCTACAGAGAAGGCGATATTTAGAGGCTTAAACCACATTACGGAGTTTGTCAACAGCATCGCATCATGATTACCTGCGTTGCGCTGCTGAACGAAATAAACAGTCAGCCAGATTGCACCTATCAAAAGTGCCGTAGAGCCGGCTACCATCACGCCGCGTACCTGATTATCGTTCTTCGCAACCCAAAGGGCGAAAAGCATCAGGACGGGGATAATTACAAATACAGTTAATATCCAACTCATTTCTTTAAATCAAGCAAAGTAATACTAATGTTAATGCTACTGCACCGGTAATAAACCATACAGCATACTGGCGTACGTCGCCACTCTGCCATGAGCGAAGTGACTCACCAGCCTCTTGTGTACCCCAAGCCATAAAGTTGAAAGTACCATCAATAACATGACGATCAAACCATGCTATTGGAATAGAGAAGCAACGGAACACGATCTTGTGTGTAAAGAACTGCCATGCATTATCAATATAGAATCTGTTGAGGGCAGCCTTGTGCAAACGTGGGAATGTACGTTGCAAAGCATCAGCAACAGGCTGTTTCTTGCCCATGTACATCCAAGTTGCAAGAGCAATACCGATAACTGCTGCTATGATACTGGTTGTAGCAATGCTCCAGTCAAGATGAATATCATAGCTGAGACCATTAGCACTAACAAAGTGACCGAATGGAATCCAACCTGCAGTGATAGAGATAATTGCAAGAAATACCAATGGACCCCACATTACGAAAGGAACTTCCTGTGGACGACGACGATTCTCTGGGTCCTGCTCATAGTAAGACTCTCCCCAGAAGATTACATAGTAGAGACGGAACATGTAGAATGCTGTCATACCAGCTACGAGTGTCATAATCCACTTCAAAGCCTGACCTTCTACACCAGGAAGTGCATTACATGCTGAGATAATCTCATCCTTAGAGAAGAAGCCTGCAAATGGAGGAATACCTGCAATTGCTAAACAACCAATCAAGAAACAGATATTTGTAATAGGCATGTATTTGTGCAAACCTCCCATATACTCCTTAAAGTTGCTGCCAATGATAACAATGATAGCACCAGAGCAAAGGAAGAGCAATGCCTTAAACATAGCATGAGTGAAGAGGTGGAACATTGCTGCCATATAACCGAGACCTCCGTGATGAAGATACTCTGGGCTATTAAATGAACCATGCTTACTGTCATAGAAACAAACACCAAGTGCAACAAGCATGTAAGCAATCTGTGAGATAGTAGAGAATGCCAAACCACGCTTAATGTCACGCTGAGCACAAGCTACTGCTGCGGCATAGAAAGCAGTAAATGCTGCAATCCAAGCAATCCAGTGGAGCTGCTCCTGTGCACCGAACTGTACATAGATAGGCAACAATGATGCTACCTGGAAAACACCAGCAACAACCATTGTAGCTGCGTGAATCAATGCAGATACTGGTGTTGGACCCTCCATAGCGTCTGGCAACCAGATGTGCAATGGGAACATTGCAGACTTACCAGCACCACCAATGAACATTAAGAAGAGAGCTGTTGGGAGTACCCAAGCTAACTCTGGATTAGTTGCCAAGCCATTCAATGTCTCTGCAAGATCAGGATTGACACTAAGGTCATAGTTGAATGTTCCTACATAGAAACTAAAGAACAAGATACCTATCAAGAAGAATAAGTCAGCAAAACGTGTTACAATAAATGCCTTCTTGCTGGCGTGTACTGCTGTGTGCTTTGGATAATAGAATCCTATCAACAGATATGAACATACACCTACCAACTCCCAGAAGAGATACATCTGAAAGATATTAGTTGCTACTACGAGGCCAAGCATTGACATCGTAAAGAGTGACAGGTAGGCATAGAAACGTTGGAAGCCATGCTCATACTCCTCAAACTTATAGTTCTCATCACGTTCAGCCATATAACCGAATGAATAGATGTGAACCATCAAGCTAACAGTAGTAATGACGATTAACATCATCACACTGATTGGAGAAAGACGGAAACCAATATTGAATGTCAAAAGCTCAGTAAACTTCAACCATGTAATGTTGAAGACTGTAACAGTTGGGTATGTACCATTTGCCAAACGACCATCTGTTACATTGAAGGTCTCGCCCATAGCTGTATACTCACCAGTATAGAAAAAATAATGGTAAGCTGTATAGAGGCTAAGCACAAATAGTGTACCCAACATACAGGTGCCGATAATACCAGCGACCTTGCGAGGCATCTTCATACCGAACAAGCCAAGCACAACAGCGCTTAGGAACGGGAGAAGAAGTATCAAAAATGCGTAATCGAACATATTTGTTTCTCTTTATAATTTCATATTTTCAATACTGTTCACCTGATCGCTGTGGAAATGACGGTAAACATTAATAATAATAGCGAGTGCAACAGCTGATTCGGCAGCGCTTACACCGATAGAGAAGAGCGTAAAGAACATACCCTCATATCCATCAGGGAAAAGCAAACGGTTGAATGCAGCGAAGTTGATATCAACGCTATTGAGAACTAACTCTACGGAAATAAGCATTGCAACAAGGTTGCGACGGGTTACGAAACCAAATACTCCGATAAAGAACAATAGTCCACTAAGGACAAAGAAATATCCTACTGGTATCATTTGCTTTCCTCCTTATTTTTGTTATTCAGAATTACCAAGCCACCGATGATGCAAGCCAAAAGGAATACAGAAATGAACTCGAATGGGAGAACATAACCATATTTATCAGCTGTCATCAAGTTATGACCAATGGTTTCCATTGTAACCTCATTTGATAAAGAATCTCCGCTCACAACAGTTTGACGTAGAACTTCATTCTTCAACATAACGAGTACTACTGTTCCAAATCCAACTAAAGCAATGAAGGCTGCAAGGAAAGTACGCTTTCCTAACCAACGCTCAGAGAGTCCCTGCAATGTACGCTTGCTTACCAACTGGATAGCAAAGATATACATCATAGTGATACCACCAGCATAGATACTGATTTGAGCAGCACCAAGGAATGTGTAATCGAGCAGGAAGTAGAGACCTGCAACGCCAAAGAGCACAAACAGCAATGCTGTCGCAGCTCGCATGATACGCTTCGTCGACACGCAGAATACGGCTGAAGCCAGTATAATAACGGCGAGAACCGCAAACATAATTAATCTTGCCATATCTCTAAACCTTTATTTCTTTTTAGTATTGAATGTTCCAACCTTCCAGTCAGCACCACCATCAATAAGACCAGGCAGTGATCCGCCTTCATAAACTTCCTTATCAAGGTGAAGAATTAACTTAGAACGGTCGAAGACAGAATTCTCGAAGTCATTCGTAAACTCAATTGCATCAAAGTTGCAGGCATTAACACACAACTCACAGAACATGCAATCACCTAAGTCATACTCATAATCAACGAGCTGCTTCTTCTTTTTACCTGTCTCTTCATTGGTAACCATCTCAGAAAGAATTTTGATAGTACCATTAGGACAAGCCTTCTCACACATTGTACAAGCTGTACACTTGTGATTCTTTTCTTCGTCACGCTTGAAGACCAAACGGCCACGGTGACGCTTGGCTACGTGAAGGGTTGTCTTGCGGTTCTCAGGATACTGCTCGGTAGATTTTGGTGTGAAGTACTCCTTCATTGTCACCTTCATACCCGTAGCAAGTGTCTTGAGCGCACTCCCGACCTCACCAAAATATGATTGTTTTTTATCTTCCATTCTCTTTAACCATTAATAGTGAATTGTCCATCCAAATGCAACACATACAGTCATCAACACAAGGATAACCAATGATAGTGGCATAAGATACTTCCACTCTAATTTCAGAATCTGATCGATACGGAGACGTGGGAATGTCCATCTAATCCACATCAGCAAGAATACAACTGCGAATGTCTTACCAAGGAACCATACAAGGCCTGGAATATAATTCATAACAGCATCAAAGCCATCTAATCCAATGTTCAAAGGAGCCCAACCACCTAAGAATACGGTAGTTGCAATACCTGCTACAACAAAAAGATTAAGATACTCTGCCAAATAGTAGAAACCGAATCCCATACCACTATACTCAGTGTGGTAACCTGCAGTCAACTCACTCTCAGCTTCTGCCAAGTCGAACGGACCACGGTTAGCCTCTGCATTACCAGCAACACAGAATACGAGGAATGCCAAAGTAGCAGGAACATGTCCCTGTACTATCAACCACTGCCAAGGACCAGTCTGTGCTTCAACAATACCTGAAATCTGCATTGTACCTGTCAGGATAACTGCTGAAATCAAACAAATACCTAAAGACAACTCGTATGAAATCATCTGTACAGCACCACGCATAGCAGAAAGGACAGAATACTTGTTGTTACTACCCCATCCTGCAATAAACACACCAATCACGCCAATAGAACTGATTGCTGTTACGAGGAAGATACCTACATTGAAATCCAAGATATGAGCACCCTTATTCCAAGGAAGGAAAGAGAATGTACCGACAGATGCAATGATTACTAAGAAAGGAGCCAGATAATAAAGCAGTTTATCTGCCTTATCAACAGCAAAAATCTCCTTAATCAACATCTTCAATACGTCGGCAATGACCTGCAAGGTACCCCACCATCCTACTCTGACAGGACCGATACGGCACTGGAAGTAGGCGCAGACCTTACGCTCCATAAAGATAAGTACAATTGCAAGTAGAGCATAAGCAAGAAGTATTGCCAGTCCCACCGCAACGCACTCAATCAGAACGGTCCAGAAGTTACTCAAGCCACAAGTGACGCGGAGTAACTCATCGAACCATGTTGTTACTATTCTAAAATCGAACATAGTATGATTTTAATTCTTAATTGATTACTTTAATGATAACCTTGTTAGCGGTCAATATCAGGAATAACAAAGTCAAGCGCAGCACCAGTAGTCACCAAGTCGGCAATCTTCTGACCACGCAACATCTTATCCATAGCACCAACAAGTGTCAAACCCATAGGACGGAACTTCAAACGATATGCAGTCTTGTCACCACGTGAATCCAGATAAGCACCAAACTCACCACTTGCACCCTCAACAGAGAAGTACCACTGTCCTTCAGGAACCTTGATGATTGGCTTCTGCTTAATATAGAACTCACCCTCAGGGATGTTATCAATCAGCTGCTCAATGATGTTAAGACTCTGATAAATCTCCTGAATGTGACAATAGTAACGATCCATAGAATCGCCATGGGTCAAGGTAATCTGCTCAAAGTTAACCTTGTCATACATTGCGTATGGATGGTTCTTACGAACATCATTCTTCCAACCACTTGCACGACCAGCAGGACCAGTAACACCATAGCTGATGCAATCCTGCTCATTCATTAAACCAACATTACGGAAACGCTGGTGGGTAATAACATTATCACCAAAGACATCCAGATACTCCTGAACCATTGGACGCAAGTACTTGCAGAGTTCTTTGACATTTGAAACAAAGTTTGGATCAATATCAGCCTGCAAACCACCTATTCTATAATAGTTCTGAATCAGACGACCACCGGTTGTCTCCTCCATTACATTCAGCACATGCTCACGATCACGCATACCATAAAGGAAAGCAGTGAGAGCACCCAAGTCCTGAGCGCAACAAGATGTATAAAGAAGGTGGTTATCAATACGCTGCAACTCATCCATAATTGTACGGATGTAGAGGATACGGTCAGACAACTCAATGCCCATACCTTCCTCTATAACACCAACAAGCGCATGACGATGCATCATTGCTGACAAATAATTCATTCGGTCAGTCAATGCCAACGTCTGAGGGTATGTGAATTGTTCACAAAGTTTCTCAATACCACGATGGATATAACCCAAGTGTGGATAAATCTTGGTTACAGTTTCACCATCCAACACCGTCTGCAAACGAAGCACACCGTGAGTAGATGGGTGCTGAGGACCAATATTCACAACAAAGTTATCATCAGTAAACAGCGGACGCTGTGTACCAACGAGTTCACCATTCTTATTAAGATTCCATTCTGTAGTTGTGTCGAGTTCTACATCATCCTCCGTAGTGTACATGTTCTTTTCAGGATCCATGTCATAGTCCTTACGGAGTGGATAACCCTGGAAGTCATTTCTCAAGTAGAGACGACGCATATCAGGGTGACCGAGGAACTTAACACCATAGAAGTCATAGACCTCGCGCTCTAACAAGTCAGCATCAGCCCAAATATTGTAGACAGAAGGAATAACATGCTCCTCTCCTACCTTCTTTGCAAGCTGCTTAACAGAACAACGCTCGTGCGTATTTGTATTCTCAAGAATATAGATACATCCAAGACCTTCCTCTGCACCAAAGTCTTCGCCGACAACAGTTACAAGGTAATCGAAATGTTTCTCATTCTTCAGCCTTGCCATTTCTGAAGCAAAGCTATCAAAACCGAATTCTTTATTTTCTAATTTCATTCTCGCGTACCTTATATATTAATTGTTAGTAGCAGTCTCGTCTGCAGCCTTAGTTGCAGCATCAATCTGATCGATTTCCTTACCCAGCGTCTCAACATCTTCTTTTGTTACTGGCTGATTAACGACAATCGTATCTTTCTTTGGAGCAACAGGCTCAGAAGAAGGAGTAGTAGCCTCTGTTGGTTTAGCAGGAGCATCAGCTGGCTTTACAGTTGCAGCAGCTGGTTTCTCAACAGGACGAGCAGGCTTTGGAGCTGGCTTTTTAGCTTCATTCCAAGCTGCCTCACGCTTTTCCTTAATCTCCTCAGGGTTGATGCCCAACTTCTCATTAAAGATAAGTTCGGCATTACTCTTACCCAACTCACGCTCCTCAGCGGTTTGCTTGTGGTTAACACCACCGAAGAATTTCTCAACCTTCACCTTACGCTGAAGCTGCATCATACCATAGATGATAGCCTCTGGACGTGGAGGACAACCTGGGATATAAACATCCACAGGGATAATCTCATCAATACCACGCATAACGTGATAACTATCCTTAAACGGACCACCAGAGATAGCGCAACCACCAACCGCAATTACATACTTTGGTTCAGCCATCTGGTCATAGAGACGCTTCAAAGCTGGAGCCATCTTGTTTGTAATTGTACCGGCACACATAATCAAGTCTGCCTGACGAGGAGAGTTACGTGTTACCTCAAAACCGAAACGGGAGAAGTCATAACGTGAACAACCTACAGACATAAACTCGATACCACAGCATGATGTAGCAAAGGTCAATGACCAAAGAGAGTTACTACGACCCCAGTTGATAAGTTGGTCTAAGTTACCGAGAACGAGGTTAGTACCACCATCGTTCAAATCGCTTGCCATTTTGCTAAGCGTGTCGTTGTCTTTCCATTCATCGTATGGAAGAGACTTGATTTTTGGCTTTCTTATTTCCATTCAAGTGCTCCTTTCCGCCAAGCATACGCAAGACCAAATACTAATACCAGCATAAAGAAACCAATCGTAGCAAGTGCGAGTGGTCCCATTGTCTTTACGACAACAGCCCAAGGATAGAGGAATACAGTCTCCACGTCAAACATCAAGAAGAGGATAGCAAAGAGGTAGTAACCGATATGTACTGGTAACCAAGAGGTTCCGTAAGTCGGAATACCACACTCGTAAGGCTCACCCTTCGCCGGATTGTATGAACGCGGACCAATCCACTTAGCAATAGCATAAGCTGCTACTACCAAGAATGCGGCCGTTATCAAAACGGTAACAAAAAGTGTGAAATACATAAACTTTATATAGCTATAATTTAATTGTTCAATCTTGCTCTAAGAAAACTTGTTTTAAAACGTGTGCAAAGATACAAAAATATTTGAGAAAGTCTGCAAATTAAACAGAAAAACATACCACTTTTTGCAAACTCTACTTTACAAACGACGTATAGGCAGATTCACAAGACTAATATCATCAATCTATCAAATACGATGTGTTCATTTTCTATTATATTCAAGTGTCTGACAGAGCTACCAATGTGAAATTTCTACAACAAGCTATTAAAAGACAAAACGGTTTAAGGTTTAGTACTATTTGGTAAGTATTTACCATATTAGGTAGCCATTAGTCTATCATAATAATTCTTTATAATAACCATAATGCCCCACCCTTCTCATCTTCAATCAATGTGTTGCTGCCCAGCACATATCGTGTCGATGGTAAACACGAATGGTGCGGAGGGTTAATCGCCTTACAATATGCCACTAACATGGAGTTGACTTGTCATTAGAAATAAGTTATATTACCAAAAACGAACTAAACAAGAACACTTCGGTGACTTATCTTTCAAAAGCAAATACAATGTTGTTTATTGAAAAGAAAGTTTGCACACAATAGAATGTTGTTGCCGATGTATCAGCCAGTAATAATTAAGAATAATATTCTATCAATCCCTCTATTGGAGATGCTATCACTTTACCAACTTGATAACCGAAACTATTGGCACTTTCTCTCAACTGTTCTTCAAAAGCAGCAGCGACTCCACCAACCGCAGAAATAGTACGAGTAAAAGATCCCGAATATTTCAAAATATTCTTTTTAAAGAAGTTATCGAAGTTACATCTTACTAATGATTCTAATTCAATGTGTTGCAATTTTTCTTTAATAAACTTTGAACTGCTTGCCAAGAAGCGATTCGCAAGAGGTTGACGATAGACTTTATCTATAATCTCAGGATAGGTTAAACCACTCCACTCTAAATATAAATCGTGTATCTCCGCAGACAAATCACCCTTAAAAATACCATTGAGAAGCATCTTACCAAGCACAGCCCCACTACCTTCATCTCCTAAGATATAGCCCAATGGAGGAATATTTGCCACAATTTGTTCGCCATCATACAAACAACTATTAGCACCAGTTCCTAAGATACAAGCGATACCTTCCTCATGTCCACAAACAGCATGAGCAGCACCCAATAAATCACTCTCCACCTTTATCGAAGCAGATGGAAAAGCTGCAGCAAGTGCTTCACCTACAACTGGCGATAGAGCCTTTGTACAACCTGCTCCATAAAAGGCTATCTGCGTAACCTTTTCAGCAATATCATACTCCTTAGAGATAGTGCCACTTTGCTCTGCAGCCTTATATAATGCTGGTATTAGCTCTTCTGCTAACGCCTTCAAGATAACGTCTTTCGACTGATGAAAAGGGTTCAATCCTTGTGTACGAACTTTAAGAACGCACTTACTGGTATCTGTTGGCAGACTAACCAATGCCCAGTCTGTCTTAGAACCTCCACTATCTGCAATCAATATCATAGTATACTTTTTTCGTGCAAACTTACGATTTTTTATCCGTTTATATGCCTTATGCCCAAAGAAAAGCATGTACAAACACATCTTTTGTATCATTTTACATTTCTATATAAGTCTAAATGACAAACTTTCCGTACCTTTGTAGACATTAAACCAATCATAAGAACTATTCTTTACAATAAAACAGATATGCGCAAAAAGCTATTCTTTATCACTATATTGCTGTTCATCCTGACTCTTCCAGCAAGTGCTGTACTACAAGAAGACTCACTGAAGAACTCACTTCAAGTACTTCGCCACGAACTTATCAGTCAGCATATTGAACAGACAAAGCAGCTGAACAACTCAAGATTCATAACTGAACAGGTGACAAATCAGCTAAAAGAAATCGGTGATAAGTCTGCACAGGTGTCATTGATGCTCTATTCGCAGAAAACAGACAATATCTTTGACCTCACCTATGCATGCCAACAAGCATCTGAGCTATGGAAAGACTTTCAAACAAAGACACGTCCTTTCCATGACCTTATTACAGAGAGTAACGAGGAGATAGCACGCTACGACTCCCTTGTCAACGTTCTTAGTACGATGTACACCATTGGTCTTACACCTAAGATGAAGACTGATCGTAACGTATGTCTTACGCTTGCAGTAAGTATTCGGAGGATGCTAAAGGAGCGCAATGACTCTTATCAAGAGTATATCCAATACTACAAATACAGCCAGCAGCAGTTGCAAGCACTTGATGCTTATGCCCAAAAAAGATATGCTGAGATTCAGTCTGGCATCTTTACAAACGCTGGAGACAACTACTTTAAGTTTCTCAAGTCGGTTAGTTTCCGCATCAGCCAGATGAGCACAACACTCTCTGAGAAATACACACCAAATACTGTCATCGTATCACAATGGGATGTAAAATGGATTATCACCCTCTTTAGTATGATTCTGATTTATGGGTTGATAGCCATTATCATCAATTATCTGAGTATTCGATTCCTTGTAACGAGAGTGATGAAGACCAATCGCTTTGAACAGAAGAATCAAAGCTTCCTTGCCAAGCGTACATGTATCATTATGCTTGCATCTGTCATCACATTTAGTATCGTACTTATTATCATCCGATTATTCTCGCCTTCTAACTTCGTACACATGGCTTGTAGCCTACTCTTGGAGTATACATGGATGTTAGCAGTCATCTTTGCTTCCCTACTTCTGCGTGTAGAGGCTTCACAGACACATAATGCTTACCGCATTTACTACCCGCTGATTATGATAGGTTTCTTTGTCATCGCCTTCCGCATTGTGATGCTACCAAGCTCTGTCGTAACCCTCCTCTTCACCCCTCTGTTGCTCATTGCTACTTTGTGGCAGGCAAGAATGATTCACAAATACCATAAGCTTGTTCCACGTTACGACTTGAATTTTGCATATATCTCTCAATTTGTATTCATCTTCTCACTTGTAAGTGCATGGATTGGATACACTCTGTTTGCGGTGCAGGTAATTATTTGGTGGTCAATGCAGTTGGCTTGTATTCTTACTATTGCTTTCTTTAAAGATTATCTGAACCAGTACAGAGAGAAACATCCTATCAAAAAGCTGTCACCCTATAAGGTTTGGTTCCTTCGATTTATTGATATTGTCCTCATTCCAACAACCTTGGTAATATCATTTATCATTGCTATTTACTGGGCAACTGACGTATTCAATCTTAGTGGCTTAACATGGAACTTGTTCCGCACTAACTTTATTGATTCAGATAAGATTCAGATTAGCGTTTACTCGATTGCAGTCGTTATTATCTTATGGTTCATCTTTAACTACCTTAATCTGACAATTAGAGATGCTATTAAGTTATATCTCCAAAGAAATGATCCATCTACGGCTGAAGCACGTGCTACGATGTATATCAATGTACTGCAGGTAATTGTATGGGGTTCTTGGTTATTGATTACACTTGGCTTATTCAAAGTTAGCAGTACATGGCTGGTAGTCGTAACAGGTGGTCTGTCAACAGGTATCGGTTTTGCCATGAAGGATATTCTGGAGAATATCTATTATGGTATCTCTTTGATGGCAGGACGTATTAAGATTGGCGATTACATTATCTGTGATGGCATACGTGGTAAGGTTAGTTCTATCAACTATACCTCAACAGTGATTGATGCGCTCGATGGTTCAACAATTGCTTTTCAGAACTCACAACTCTTCACAAAGAACTATAAAAACATGACTAAGAACGATGGTTATGAAGTGGGAGTTATTGAAGTAGGCGTTGCATACGGCACTAATGTAAAAGAAGTAAGAGAACTTCTTATAGATGCTATAGCGAAACTTGGTATCACTAATGAAAATAAGGATATTATTGTCAGACTTAAAAGTTTCGACGATAGCTGTATTACACTGAAGATTCTTGTTTGGCTGAACGTGTTAACACAGGGAGATGATATATCAGTTGTTATGGAATGTATCTATGATACGCTGAACAATAACGGCATTGAAATCCCATTCCCACAGCGTGAGATTACAATTAAGCATCAACATGAAATCTAACACATTAGTCTATTTACTTAGGTATAAGGACTATAGGTAGGTAAAATACACTCCATTTTGTTAGTCAGAATAGGCTTATTTCGTCATATATATGATGACGATTATAAGCCTTTTTACCCTCTCCTACAATTGTGTTGAGGCTTAGCACGTGTGGTGCGAATGCTTAACACCAATGGTGCGAAGGGCAAACTCCAAGCTATATATTATTGGAGAGAATGCAACTCAACGTTTGGAACGATGAGTACAAGTATGTAATAAGAAACTTATTACTTGTTTTTCTACATATATCAACAGCTATTATGCTAAAAAAGTTATTACAGAATAACAACATAAACTTAATTAAAACAACTCAAGAATACGCTTTTCAAAGATACTTATAACTATCATAAAATCAATTGATTACACATTACAGAAGTAAAAGATGCTTGCTTAGCATTTAAAAAGGCGTTAATAAGAGATCAAAAGGGCATCTTTTAAAAGCCAAGTAAGGCTTAATAGAGATATAGTAAAGCATTGATTAGACTTGATAAAGAGAAGAAATGTTGACAAATATAAGACCAATGGTTAGTATTATAATATAAAAAAAGAGGGATGCAATATGCATCCCTCTATATAACTTAAACTTTGTTCAAATCAATTTATTAGAAGTTGTAGTAAACACCGAATGTAATGTTGTTGCCATCGAGGCTTGCACCCCAAGTGTGAGCATCTACGCTTGAACCCTTCTGCTTAACAGACTTCCAACCAGCGAAACCTACGTGAGCTACGAAACTTACCTTTGGGCTAACGTTTACAGCAACACCTGGCTTCAAACCTACAGACCATGCGTTTGTACCACCTCTATAATGCTGGTAAGCAAAGCCACCATCAATGAATCCATTTACATACTTGCTACGTGCATAAGTGTAACGAACGTATGGCTCCAACTTGAAGTAGTTATTAACTGAATTCTCGCTCTCGATGTTAACAGGATTACCTTTACCCCAACCAACTACTGTACCGATTGCCCAGTTCTCGTCGAGATTAACACCAATCTCAGGGAGAACCTGATAAGTTGTTACGTTCTCTGAATTGCCAATCTTTGATGAAGCGATACCAATGCTACCACCAACATAACCCTGTGCGCTTGCTGCAAGTGAAACACATGCTACTGCAAATGACAATAAAATCTTTTTCATAATAGAAAACTTTTAAATTAATACTGAATTAAATCTATTTACCTTATGCTACATACCACCCATAAAGGGGTAATAAGCTCTGTTTTCTGGGTGCAAAGTAAAAGGTTTTCTATTAAACAACCAAATTTTATGCATAAGTTTTACTTTAAACATCTAAATGAACGTTAATCATTTGTCTGTTCACCTTATTATATATAACTTTGCAGTAGCTTCTGATAGAACATATCAATATTTCATGGTGACAGGAGCTTTATATACTATCAAGTTATGATGAATAAACCTACTTTCATTGCAGGCCCCTGCGTTATTGAAAGCCCAGAACTGCTCAGCACTGTTGCAGAAGAGTTGGTTAGGCTTAATAAGAAATACGATATTGATATCATTTTTAAGGCAAGCTTTGATAAAGCTAATCGTACAAGCATACACTCTTTCCGTGGTCCAGGACTCAACAAAGGTCTTTCGATGTTGCAAGCTATCAAGGATAAGTATGGATTACGATTACTGACAGATATCCATGAGAGTTATCAGGCTGAGGCTGTTGGAGAAGTTATTGATGTCATCCAGATTCCTGCTTTCCTTTGTCGTCAGACCGACTTATTAGTGGCTGCTGCAAAGACTGGCAAGATTGTAAACATCAAGAAAGCACAGTTCCTTAGTGGTAGAGATATGTGCTATCCTGTACAGAAGTGTCAGGAAAGTGGAGCTAAGGATGTGTGGTTGACTGAACGTGGTAATAGCTTTGGATATAACAACCTTGTTGTTGACTTCCGTAATATCCCTGACATGAAAGAAATCGTTCCTAATGTCATTATGGATTGTACACACAGTGTACAGCGTCCAAGTGCAGGAGACGGTAAGACGGTTGGCGATCGTAAGTTTGTTCCTTCAATGGCATTAGCAGCCAAAGCCTTTGGAGCAACAGGCTACTTCTTTGAAGTACACCCTACTCCAGACGCAGGACTATCAGATGCTGCAAATATGTTAGAACTTGATAAGTTAGATGAATTAATTGGGAAACTGGTATGAACGAAGCAGAACAAAGATTGACACAAGTCAGAGCGTATGCTACACAGTGTATCAGAGAAGAGGCTGAAGCAACACTTAACCTGATTAACCAGTTAGATGAGAACTTCGATAAGGCTGTTAGCTTGATGTTCCATTGTACAGGTAAGGTTATCGTTACGGGTGTTGGCAAAAGTGGAAACATTGGTGCTAAGATTGCTGCAACCCTTTCTTCTACAGGTACACCTGCATTCTTTGTTAATCCTTTGGACGTCTATCATGGCGATTTGGGCGTAATGACAAAGGACGATGTGGTATTGGCATTGTCAAATTCTGGACAGACAGACGAGTTGCTACGTTTCATTCCAATGGTACTTCACATGAATATTCCTATTATCGGAATGAGTGCCAATCCAAATTCGTTATTAGCTAAATATTCTTCAGCCCACTTAAAGGTTTGGGTTGAGAAAGAAGCGTGCCCTCTCAACCTTGCTCCAACCAGCTCAACAACGGCAGCACTCGTTATGGGTGATGCTTTAGCGATTGCACTTATGCGTGTTCGTAACTTTAAGCCACAAGACTTTGCACAGTTTCACCCAGGTGGAGAATTGGGTAAACGATTGTTGACAACAGCTCAAGATGTAATGCGTTCAGACGAACTTCCTATTATTCCAAAGGATATGCACTTAGGAGAAGCCATCATACATGTTAGTAAGGGTAAACTTGGTTTAGGTGTATCGCTTGACAATGGTAAGGTGATAGGATTGATAACGGATGGTGATATCCGTAGAGCTATGGAACGTTGGCAGGCTGAGTTCTTTGATCATACAGTCAGTGACATTATGACAAAGGAACCTAAGATAGTCTTACCAACAACTAAGATTACAGAGATTCAACAGATTATGCAGCAAAACAAGGTGCATACTGTGTTAGTGTGCGATGCGGAAAGACACCTATTAGGTGTTGTTGACCATTATAGTTGTATGCTGTAAAATAGTATTTTACTATCTTATCTACGATATTTATATTGAGCATAATAAGCTTTGTTTGATATAGGCTATTGCTTGCTATTGACGAAAATGAGAGAGAAAAAAGTGAACTTTAATACAAAAAAAGCCATCACATGGGTGATGGCATTATCTTACATATTGTTTCCAACATGTCTTTCAGCACAAACAGAGACACTAAACGCTGTACCTGAAGGACACAAGATACTTGCGGACAGAGCAGATTCAATGATTGTTAATCAGCTTCGCAAGAAGAATGTACACTTCTCTCATAACAACTCTGTAACGCTTCTTACAACTGGTAAAGATAAATTTAATGACCTTTTTAAAGCAATTGATCAAGCGCGTTCAAGCATTCACTTGGAATACTTCAACTTCCGCAATGATTCTATCAATGAGGAACTGATACGGCATTTAGCTGCAAAGGCAAAAGAAGGAGTTGAAGTTAGGGCTGTCTTCGATGGCTTTGGCAATGCAAGTAATAATCGTCCTATGAAGAAACGACACCTGAAGGCAATTCGTGAAAAAGGCATTGAGATTTATGAGTTTAAGCCAATGGAGTTCCCATGGCTACATGACATATTCAATCGTGACCATCGTAAGATTGTTGTTATCGATGGCAAGGTTGCCTATACGGGTGGAATGAATGTAGCAGACTATTATATTAATGGAACTGAAGTCGTTGGCTCATGGCATGATATGCATTGCAGAATAGAAGGAGACGAGGTTAATACATTGCAGAACATCTTTCTTAATATGTGGTTTTTAGCATCAGGACAAAGAGTACATGGTGCTAAATACTATCGTGGTATCTCCAATGCTGATTATATAACAGGATTGAAGCCTGATACTTGTGGGAGTGCAGGGAGTAAGATGGTGGGGGTTATTAACCGTGAACCGCACGTTTCAAAGGATATTATACGCTATTTTTATATTAATGCTATCAATGATGCAAAGGATAGTATTAAACTTATTAATCCATATTTTACCCTTAGCAGAGCCTTAAAGAAAGCTTTGAGGAATGCTGTAAAACGAGGGGTAAAGGTTGAAATTCTACTGAGTGTAAAGAGTGACATCCCTCTTACTCCTGACTGTGGGTTTTATAATGCACATCAACTAATGAAAAAAGGGTGTACGATATGGATGTATGAAAAAGGTTTCCACCATACCAAGATTATCACTGTAGATGGACAATTCTGCACAGTTGGATCAGCTAATCTTAATGCAAGAAGCCTACGTTGGGACCGTGAAGAAAATGCTGTTATAGTTGATGCATGTACGACCCATGAATTAGATGAGATCTTTGAGGCGCAAAAGAAAGATAGTTTTAAGCTTACCGAAGAAAAGTGGAAACAATGGCGTACACCATGGCAGCGTTTCCGTGGCTGGTTTGCTCATTTGCTATCTCCATTCCTATAACGGAAAGGAAATAGCAAATTAGCCGTATTAAATCTTATTGATATCAATATAACCATGCATCACCGCATAGATAGTTAAGGCAGACACACTCTTCATTCCAAGCTTGTCCATAATATTCTTGCGGTGAGTAATAACTGTTGTCAGACTGATATTTAGTTTCTCTGCAATCTCTTTGTTTATCAACCCTTGAACAATCAAAGATAAAACCTCAATCTCACGATTGCTTAGAATCTTATTCTTTAAGACCTGCGGAAGTTCTGGAAGATTCTTACCACCAGAATGACCGTACTGTGCAATCTTTAGAATTGCTTTTACAAGCTCATCTTCAGGCACATTGATACAGAAACTATGGAAACCTGAAAGCTGAGCATTTGGGTCCTTTGTAAGTGTTAAGACAATGGTTTTGTGAATACATTGTGAGAAGAATTGTCTATTTTCAAGAACAATTACTTGTGACACAAAGTAATGATAGTATGAGTCAACCTGTGCTTTCTCAAACTCTTGAAAACTTGAGAAAGACTCAACAGTCATGATTGGCATAACATTCTGTAACAGCTGTTTCAGTCCTAAAACCACAAGTGTATTAGAATCAACTATAGCTATCTTGGGACGCCCCATACTCATGTTAGCTGGATGTTCCATCATTTTATTTATAAAGTAATAGGGTGACTCACCCACCCTATTATCTGATTTCTATTAAAGTTTTACACTACTGATATCCACAAGATTATTAACAATCGCATAGATTGTCAATCCTGCAGGTGAATGTATCTGCAACTTACGGGCGATATTACGGCGATGCGTAATGACAGTATTTGTAGAGATACATAAATGGTCAGCTATCTCCTTGTTTGTCATTCCCTGCGCAACAGCTACAATCACATCCTTTTCACGATCACTAAGCACCTCATTTGAAACAGGGTTCTGCGTAATCATGTTTGAAATCTTCGCACTAACATCATTCTGCTTACTCTTCTGCTCTAAGCGCCTGATTACTGGAATAAAGATTTCTTCTTCAACCAAAGCATGCTGTTCAAGCCATGCTTCGCAATTATATATGTCATATAACGTAGCTGTAAGACGGTTGTTATGATGCGCATCAGAAGGAAGATACTTGATAATAATACTCTTCAACTCACGCAACTTCACGTCTGTCTGGCTATGATGCTTAGAATAAGTCTCTACATCGTATGCATCATTTGCCTCACCTTTCAACAATGAGTCAACGTATGGGAACACGTTCTTCTCCTCATACTGCATGTGGTTGTGAATAGAATGAGCATATTCATCATAAAGACGAATAATAAGACGAGCCAGATTATCTGTTTCATCCAAAGAAGCACATAACTCCTTACGTATGAAAGGTAACTTATATTCAAGATAATATGTATGACTCGCTCTCAAATATTGTATAAGGGTTGGGATGGACAATCTGTCAACATCATCAAATCCTTTAAATCCATTTATCGTAAAATTGACAACAGCTAAGAAGGTGTATGTATCTACATTCTGATCATCACAAACCTCTCTCACGCTCTTATCGCCAAAGCCCAAATTTATACCAAAGCTACCCAAGCTCTGTAATAGGTCATAATTATCTCTGATAAGATAAATCATCTTATCATCGGGCTCATACATTTTCTGATTCTTCATCTTGTCACTTTGTAATGATATCGTATGCAAAATAACAAAAAAAAAGTCAATAATGCAATAGTTGTTATTAAGTATTTATTTTTTATTATTAATTATTATTCTAAAGAAAAACAACTATAAGAGAGCTACTTAATATTCAACTATTTTCTTACATCCCTTTCCTTGCAATATATTATGCTGACATTAATAAAGCAATCTACCCTCTTTTATAGATGTGCTATTGCCCAGCACATGTCGTGTTGTTGGTTAGCACGGATGGTGCTGAGCACTAAACACCTTGCAATATATAGCTAAGAGCAAAGCAACTTATAGTTAGAATAGCCTCAGGTAAAAGATATCAAGCAACTATGATGAAACTATTTTTGTTTATTTAGTGGTTTGTTCCAAATAAAAGCGGTATCTTTGTAGCTTGTAAAGTGTTATAAAATACATGATAAGCAAAGAGAACAGATATGACAACAGATAAAACAGCCATTAAAAAGGTTACTCGCAAGCATGGAGCAAAGGCACAGAAAGCCCCATTAAAAAGCCGTACTATCTCGAATGACCTTATCCCAATAGAAGAAGAAACTTGGCTTCTGCAGCCTATTGCTGTGACCATGATGCGTCATGACTATTCGCTCATTCAGGTGAGAATTCTGGTATCTATCGTTGAGAGTCTGCAATCTATCTTACATGGAATTTTGAATAACAAACGAGGTTTTCAGCTTGACTTATTCCACACTGACGAGTTGGATGAGGATGGACGTATGCCTATTAAATTGCCATTTAAGGAATTAGGCGTTGACCCAAATCACTACCCTCAGTTGAGAAATTCGCTGAAGATGCTTGCTTCAATTCCTGTTGAAATTCCCTATAAATCGGCTGAGGGAAGAAAGTACACAAAGGCTACTAACCTTTGTGACGTATATATACCTGAGGACCGTTCTTATAACAAATATGCAATTCTGAAACTTGATCATAGTGTTGCAGAGCGTCTTGTATCATTAGACTTCGGTTATCACCGCTTAGGCAAACAGATTGTCTTTGCATGCAAAAACCGCTATACTCAGCGTATCTATATGTTTATAGAGTCATGGGTGGACAAAGGTCGTACCGTTATCAAGACTTTGGAGTTCCGCAAGATGCTTCGTTTGGAAAACAACTACAAGAAGTTCTCAGACTTCTGTCGTCGTGTTCTTGACCCAGCTATGCAGGAATTAAAGGAACTTGCAGAAAAAGGGTTTTGCGATTGTCACTTTGAGTATGAGAAGAAGTATGACCATGGCCAGCGTGGTGGTGAGCCAGATGAGCTTATCTTTATCATACATCGCACTAAGGATAAGATGAATGTACAGTTGCAAGAAATGACACAGAACCAGCGTCGACAGTTCCAGCAGTATCTTGTACAGTACTTCGATTTTACACCTGTAAATGCACAAGCAATGGCTGATCGCATTACAGCCGAAACATATCAGGAGGCAGTACAGAAGCTAATGAGCCTCCGTGATCGTTTTGCAAAGACATTTGTTAAAGACAAGGCTGCTTATACTTTCAAGAGCTTAGATGAGATGTTGAAGTCGAAGGAAGTTCCTAACACCATAGTAGAGGAAGTGGAATAAGATATAGGAACTTTCCCTTTCGGAATAGGAATTTACCTATTGGATATTTGAAACCAAAAGACTACTTTTGCAATAGAGATATAACATAAGTAGTCATTTTAAAAAGGTTACAGATATGAAAAAGAATATTTTATATACATTCGCTTTAGGTTGCTTAAGCCTTTCACTTACTTCATGTGGTACATACCTCTCTGCGGGTGGTGGATATGGTGGTCCTATTTCTGTATATGACGATGGATATAACGTTGGATATAGTAGCACATACAGCAGAATTGGTTATGAAGAGGCACGCCGTCAGGCACTCTTCTTGTCGGACAAAATGGCTTATGAACTTGGATTGAGTGACGCACAGTATCAGGCTGTGTACGAGATAAATCTTGATTACCTCCTTAATATGCAGGGCGAACGCTCACTTTATGGAGATTATTGGGCACGCCGTAACAGCGATTTGTTCTACGTACTGAATGCTCGCCAATATAACTATTACATAGGTGAAGACTACTTTTACCGTCCAGTTTATTGGTACAATAATGATTATGCTTATCGCGTTTACAATCGTTACCGCGACCGCAATTATTATTATCGTTCACTTCCAGCAGAATATAACACTTATCGTGGCGGACGAAACAGATATAATGAGAGTTATTACGCAGGCCGATTCGGTGCTCGCCGTAACCCACCAACTGTAACAAACCGTACAAGAACAACTCAAGAGGTTTATCAGAATGGTGGCTCATGGAACAGCCCTCAGCAGAATAATGGACAAAGCAGCTTTGGCAATGCAAGAAGAGAGAATATGAACACTGCACCAAGTAGGTCTTATGATCAGCGATTTGGAGGGGCAAGGCCACAGTCGGAAAGCCAGACTTACCAACCTCAACAGCAGCAGTATTCTACTCCTCAACAGCCTTCAGGCAGCAGGTCTTCATTTGGCAGTGCTTCTCGCTCATCAGCACCAAGTACTCCAATGAACTCTAATCAGTCTTCATTTGGCGGTGCTTCTCGCTCATCAGCACCAAGTACTCCAATGAATTCTAATCAGTCTTCATTTGGCGGTGCTTCTCGCTCATCAGTACCAAGTGCTCCAATGAATTCTAATCAGTCTTCATCTGGTTCAACTCGTTCTGATGCACCAACGAATAACAGTAGATTCGGCGGACATAGATAGTAGAAAAATTAATATATGAGAATAACGGACATAAACCGCTCAAGAGTAGCCTCTGTAATGGTCAGGGGCTACTTTCATGCTTTTTTCTCAGGACTGGCTGATGCCTTACATCCGGGGAAGAAAGGCTTAGAGCCAAAAGAATACAAGCAATTATTGGTTAACAATTTTGATAACCTTTCAGGTCATTTCGTATCAGTACTCTTTCCTGTACTTATCCGTCTGAACTATTCAGACCTTGAAACAGTGGCAGAGGATATGAAGCGTCATCATTTTTCAGAAACTACTTCAACAAAGATCTTGTTGCGTTACGCATGTGGAAGTAAGGAACTATATGACCTTGTAACAGCTGAATATCAAAAGCAGATGTATGCTCTACTGGATGGTCGTTTACAGTCTGCTGAAGACTATTTTGCTGATTGTCCAGCCTTATCTCATGAGAACAGCGTACCCGTTTCACTGGCTATCCGCTCTATTGTCCGTGTTCAGATGCAAGCTTATGCTGCGGGAGTAACACAAGCAAAGACAGAGGTTAACGGTTTGCACCAAGCTACTGTCTACCGCTTGATGATTGCAGGAATGATGACACTCCTTCATGAAGCACCTGTAAAATTTGAAGAGGAAAATCTGGAAATGATGTTTAGAAAGGTATCATTAAATTCTGATAACTTTGAAAATCTGATGAATGAAATGAACCAAGCCTACGAAGACTTGGTTTAATACAAATATTTTCAAAACAAAGACCTTAGAAAGGTAGCACTGAAACACCATATTATCCGTCACCATAAAGCAGCTATACAACATCGCTTTTACGGCTTTTAAGGTTAGAATTTATTTTACATTTCATTCTACAAAAACTATTAGGAGACAATAAAAAACGTCTTTCTTTAACGCACATATAATCAATTGTAATTCAATGCTTTACAATATAGCGTAAGAAAAGATGCTTAGTTGGCTTTCAAAAGGGCGTTAATTAGACCTCAAAAGGGCACCTTTTACAATACAATTAGTGCTTAATTGAAATCCAATTAAGCACTAACTATTTTTATAATAAGATTTTTTTTGACATTATCTATAAAATCTAAAGATACAACACACTATCTTTCTGTCTTATAGAAGAGTAATTTTTTCACAGATTCTCATAATTTTAGTAGATACATTCATCTACCTTTATATCTGTTTCTTCAGTTGGTATGTTTGGAAGAAACTGAAAAGGAAAGCAAATACCAACTTTATAGGCATTTGTTAGCAGCGGAAGAAAACGATCATAATAACCCTTTCCACGCCCAAGACGATTGCGTTCTCCATCGAATGCCATACCAGGAATAAGCGCAAACTCTATTGAAGAAAAATCCGTAAAAGCCTCGCCTATAGGTTCAAGTATTCCATAACTACTCGTTTCAAAGGAGGTAGAACTGCTATAACGTCGAAGTTCCATCTCTGTATCACTGATGACAACGGGTAGAAGAATTGTCTTCCCCGCATCATGAAGCTGCTTGATGAGGTCGTGTGTGTAGACCTCATCAGGCAATGAGTTATACAGAAGAATTGTCTTAGCGTACTGTAAGCATGGATGACTTAATACACGCTGGATTAGTGGACGTGATTCTTCTATCAGTTCTTCCGTAGAAAACTGCCTTTTACGTGACCTCACTTCTTTACGTAAGGACTTTTTATCAAGCTGTATCATCGACGTTGAGAGGTTGTTTTATGTAAAGAATCAGACTGCTTCTGCGACTTCTGTTTCGGCTTAAGCAATAGAAGTGAAGGTGTATGGAATACTTTGACAGCCTCCTTAACTGTTGCATCGTCACGGTTCACATACTCTATCCAAGCCTGTTCATCAAGTATATTATAAATGATACGGCTGTTAAGATAATCCTGCAGAAGTGAGTGTGAACGCATAATCATCAGATTGCGTCGACGCAATCCGTTCTTTTCTGCAAAGTTAACGAAGTCACCTACAAGGTTCTGATGCTCCAAGTAGTTTGCCAATGGTTTCATTTCCCCAAAGCTACTGAGTTTTTTTCTGTTGATATCAGTATAATTGAAAGCATACTGAAGGATAAGTCCACTCATCACAGCTTCCTTATAATAAGAAGTTACCTTTGATGTATCCTCTGGTACAAAGATGTCTGGCGTAATACCACCGCCACCATATACGGTACGACCATTTACTGTATGATAAGCTGGTCCCTCATGTTTAATACTATCTTGAGAGAAGAACTCACCATGCTGATAACGTGTGAGAATATCATTCTCATAGTCAGCATTATCACCAGGCTTGAATGGTTTTTGAATACAACGACCTGAAGGAGTATAATAACGTGCTATCGTCAATCGAATCAAGCTACCATCATTAAACTGAATCTGCTGCTGTACCAATCCCTTACCAAAGGAACGTCGACCAACAATTGTTGCACGATCGTTATCTTGCATAGCACCAGCAAAAATCTCCGCTGCAGAAGCCGAACCCTCATTGATAAGTACAACCATTGGAATATGCTGATAGCTTCCCTTACCATCACTACGATAATTAACACGTGGACTCTTCCTACCTTGTGTATAAACTATCAGACGATTCTTTGGAAGGAACTCATTTGACATCTGTACAGCAGACTCCAAGATCCCTCCCCCATTATCACGAAGGTCAATAACTAAGTGGTCAGCACCTCGAATATTAAGAGTTTGTAAAGCTGCTAACATCTCTGCATAAGTTCTTTCACCAAAGTTCTTAATACGAATATAGCCTGTTGTATCGTTAAGCATATACGCAGCTGAAACACTCTTCACTGCAATGTCACCACGTGTTACGGTGAACATCTTTACGCCTTTTTCACCATATCGCTTAACACCTATCTTTACCTTCGAATCCTTCGGACCCTTAAGGCGGTGCATAGCTTCCTCATTTGTAACATCTTTACCAACAAACGATTTACCATTGATACTAACAACCTTGTCACCTGCTAACAAACCAGCCTTATCTGCGGGTCCATCCTTGATAACATTCTGTATACGCAATGTATCTTGACGAATATTAAATTCAATACCTACCCCTGAGAAAGAACCCTTCAAATCATCTGTTGCTAATTGTACATCCTTTGCACTGATATAGACTGAATGTGGATCAAGCTCTGACAAAATCTCAGGGATAGCCTTATCAACAAGTTCGTCAATATTAACAGAATCAACATACTGGTCATCAATTATATGCAGCAGATTACTTAATCGGCTACTACCACTATTGATGATATTCAGTCGATTACCTGAGAAATGATTGGCATAAAAAGTACCAATAAGAATACCAATGACAACACACAGTGCCATCAGCAGCGGCATGAAACGGTTGTTTTTATTCTGATTCATAAAAGCCTAACCCTCATCTTTCTTAATTAGAAGAGAATTTTAAGAGGGACACGATAATTACTTGTTATACTTTATTTTATTAACAATAGGGCTTAACAAAAATAGATATAAAATCCATTTAATTAAACTCCAACAGTTTACTCAATTTCCTTTTCTCGTTTATAGAACCTCTGAAGAAGAACTACAGCCCTCTTCAAGACTTCTATACTCCACTTCTACTCCTGCTCTCGTCAGTAGGTCTATACCATCTGTAAGACGATACTTCTCTGCATAAACAACACGGCGAATACCCGCTTGAATAATAAGTTTTGCACATTCAATACAAGGAGAAGCTGTTACGTAAAGCGTTGACCCCTCACTATTATTACCACTTCGAGCAAGTTTCGTAATAGCATTTGCTTCAGCATGAAGAACGTATGGCTTTGTTACACCCGACTCATCCTCACATATATTCTCAAAACCACTCGGTGTACCATTGTATCCATCGCTAATAATCATCTTATCCTTCACAACCAAGGCACCAACCTGACGTCGTTTGCAATAAGAGTTCTCAGCCCAAATACGTGCCATACGAAGGTAACGATAGTCCACTGCAGCTTTACCTCTTCCCTCCACAGAGGAAGAAGAAACAGATAATTGTTCTGTTATATGTTCGTTATTCATTGTCTTGATAGAATTATATAAATAAACAGGAAAAGCAATGAGAACATTAGTTTATGGCTGTACCCTTTAAGTGTTGTCCAGCTAAAAAACTATTATTGTTCTTTTGATAGTCCATCTCGCTCTTTCAACGCATCAATTGTTGGTTCCTGACCACGGAAACGTTTATAGAGTGTCATAGGGTGTTCTGTACCACCACGTGAGAGAATATTATCTCGGAAACGCTGTGCAGTTGTCTGATTAAAGATTCCTTCTTTCTTGAAAACACTGAAGGCATCGGCATCAAGCACCTCAGCCCATTTATAGCTATAATAGCCAGCAGCATATCCTCCTGCCATAATATGAGAGAACTGAACAGTCATACATGTATCCATACGTTGCTCATCAATGATAGCTGGCGCCCATGCTTTCTTCTCGAATGGAATGATATCCTCTGTGAACTCATCCCTATGAGTGTAGTATGCCATGTCCAAGAGACCGAAGCTCACCTGTCGCAGACATGCAGTTGCAGCTCCGTAATTACGGCTGGCAATCACTTTTTCAATTAACTCATCTGGCATTGGCTCACCCGTTTGATAATGGAAAGCAAAAGTACGGAGAAACTCTTTCTCAACTGCAAAGTTCTCCATAAACTGAGAAGGAAGTTCTACGAAGTCCCACCATACATTAGTACCTGACAAACTCTCAAAACGAGTGTTAGCAAATATACCGTGAAGAGAATGACCAAACTCATGTAAGAAGGTTTCAACTTCACCTAATCTTAACAATGCAGGCTTATCCTCTGTAGGTTTTGAGAAATTCATTACAAGGGAAACATGTGGACGTACATTCGTACCATCGCGCTCTATCCACTGACCTTGGAACTCTGTCATCCAAGCACCATCACGCTTTCCTTTACGTGGATGGAAGTCAACGTAGAGTACAGCCAAATAGCTACCATCCTTGTCGTAAACCTCATACGGCATAACATCTGAATGATAAACTGGTATATCCTTGTTCTCTTTGAATGTAATACCATAAAGGCGTGTAGCCAAACCAAAGACACCCTTAATAACATTGCCTAACTCTAAGTAAGGACGAAGCATCTCGGGATCAAGGTCGTATTTCTTCTTCTTTAGCAACTGACTATAATAAGCTAAGTCCCAAGGCTCCATCTTAAAGGCTACACCCTCTTCCTCTTTAGCTAAAGTTTCAACTTCTTCACGTTCCTGAATAGCCTTTGGTTTATAAGCCTCAATAAGGTCATTAAGAAGTTTATACACATTCTCAACCTTCGTAGCCATGCGATGTTTCATCACATAGTCAGCAAAGGTATCATAACCAAGAAGTTGTGCCATCTCTCTACGAAGATTTATCAGACGCTTGCAAAGTTCAAGGTTGTTTGTATCGTTATCTTTTATACAGAGCGTATTGCGTGCCATATAGAGGTCTTTACGCAATTCACGCTGTGTACTATACATCATAAATGGGCCATAACTCGGAGCATCCAAAGTAAACACCCAACCCTCTAACTCATGCTCTTTAGCAGCTTCTTGTGCTGCATCACGTGCTGTATCAGGTAGACCGTCAAGTTGTTGCTCATCTGTAATGTGCAGAGTATATGCTTTATTTTCTTTCAATACATTCTGTGAAAACTGCAGTGAAAGCATAGATGCCTCCTCGGTAAGCTTACGCAAACGGTCTTTCCCAGCTTCATCCAATAACGCACCACTACGTACAAAGCCCTCATAACTTTTCTCCAACAGACAGTTTTCCTCTAGAGTTAACTCACGATGATGCTCGTAAACATACTTAACACGCTCGAATATCTTTGGATTTAAGCTAATATCATTACTATGCTTAGTGAGAATAGGACTCATCTTCTGTGCCAAAGCATCCATGTCGTCATTGGTTTCGGCACTGAGCATATTAAAGAACACACTCTCCACACGACTCAGAAGATCATAGTAGTGCTTACGCCCCTTGACCTCATCCTCTGGTATGATTGTATTCTCAAAGGTAGGTTCATCAGGGTTATTAATAATCTTCTCAATCTGCTCGTCCTCACGACGAATACCTTCCATCATTGCCTCTTCATAATCAGCAAGAGTAATACGGTCGAAAGGTACCGTGTTATGCGGTGTATCGTAAGGTAGGAAGAAAGGATTTACACGCTCTTTCTTCCCTGAAATATTATCTGTCATTTCTTTTTTTGCTTTCTCTTAATTTAATTTACAAAGATAACTCAAAAAAAGGAAAAAGACTATATAAAGAGCTGGAATTTAACGCAATTTTGGTTCTATATCACACGTAAAGGAATAAGTTTCTATGGCTTGAAAGTAGTATCGCTCAAAAATATTAATATCAAATCAAACATTGGTAAGCTAACATCTTAATTCCGCAGCACTTTTTTGTTATTCCGCTAAATGGATAGATTATATCCCATTAGGTTTATATAAAAGGGATAAACTACAAGATATAATGTAGAAAAGACAAATTAAAATATGTCTATCCATTAGCACGTCTTGTTGTCTTCTACAAACAGTTTATTTTCTTATCAATCAATATCTGTAAACTATTTTCATGCGACTCAAAACCAACACATGCTCTTTTGCCTGCGAAAAGACACCTAATTGACTTGCAAAAGATGCTCTTCTGGAGTGTTACTAACGCCCTTTTGAAGACCAATTAAGCACCTTTTCTTTCACATCTATATAACCAACTGATTTTCTGCTAGTTGCAAACTTGCTTTTTACACGTGTTTTTATCTTTATTTATAGATATTTCATTCTGAATTATGTAATGATTTTTCAGAGCCTTATCTACATTTTTGAAGTATTAAAATGAAAAAAGATGGCGGTGTTGGAAGGTGATAATAGAATAGACAATTGACAGTCTTAACTATATTTTTGTTTAATGAATAACCTCGGTTTTTCCGTTAAAGCTATACGAAAAGCATCCACGCATTTAACGAAAGAACCACAAAAAAACTGAAATCCGAGAGAGGATCTCAGCCCTTAACTTTTATATCTGAAAAAGGTTTACCGGACATCAATAGTTGGTAAGTTTATATTTCACTTTTTAAACTATTTGTGTCAACTTACACAAAAGACTTTTTAATAAAGATTTACGTAAACAAATAGGCGGTATACCTACGTAAACACGTGATACACCGCCTAATATACTATATTTCTAAGAAATTACTTCATTTCTTCAACCACTGCTTGTGCCGCCGCAAGTCTTGCGATAGGCACGCGGAATGGAGAGCAGCTCACGTAGTTAAGACCTACACGATGGCAGAACTTAACAGAACTTGGCTCACCGCCATGCTCACCACAGATACCACACTTTAGGTTCTTGCGAGTCTTGCGGCCCTTCTCAACACCCATTTGAATTAACTGACCAACACCCTTCTGGTCGAGAACCTGAAATGGGTCAACATCGAGAATCTTCTTCTCCAAGTAGCTTGGCAAGAAGCTTGCGATATCGTCACGGCTATAACCGAAGGTCATCTGAGTCAAGTCATTTGTACCGAAGCTAAAGTATTCTGCCTTCTGTGCAATAACATCAGCTGTCAAAGCAGCACGAGGAATCTCAATCATTGTACCCACCTTGAACTCAACCTCGACACCTTCCTTCTTGAAGAGTTTATTTGCAGTCTTGCGAATGATGCTCTCCTGAATGTCAAGCTCATTAACAATACCTACCAATGGTACCATAATCTCTGGCTTAGGATTAAAGCCTTCCTTCTTCAACTGAACAGCAGCACCGAGGATAGCCTTAGTCTGCATAGCAGTAATCTCTGGGAATGTGTTACCCAAACGGCAACCACGAAGACCCAACATTGGGTTGCTCTCAGAAAGTGCGCTTACACGGCTCTGGATAAAGTGAACGCTTACGCCCATTTCCTCAGCCATTACCTCCTGACCCTTAAGATCGTGTGGAACAAACTCATGCAAAGGAGGATCGAGCAGACGGATGTTAACTGGCATACCGTCCATACACTTCAAGATACCATAGAAATCCTGCTTCTGATAAGGCAAGAGCTTATCAAGAGCCTTCTCACGCTCCTCTGTGCTGTTTGCGAGAATCATCTCACGCATAGCCTTAATCTTCTCGTTCTCGAAGAACATGTGCTCTGTACGACAAAGACCAATACCAACAGCACCAAAGTTACTTGCTACCTCTGCATCGTGTGGAGTATCTGCGTTGGTACGAACAACCAACTTACTATACTTCTTACAAAGATCCATCAGCTCAGCGAAGTCACCTGTCACCTCAGCAGGGCGAGTCTTCACCTCACCAAGATAAACCTCACCTGTAGAACCGTTCAATGAGATATAGTCACCCTCACGGATAATTGTTCCGTCAATCTCCAAAGTACGTGCCTTGTAGTCGATCATGATAGCACCAGCACCACTGACACAACACTTACCCATACCACGTGCCACAACGGCTGCGTGTGAAGTCATACCGCCACGAGCTGTCAAGATACCCTCAGCAGCAGACATACCTGCGAGGTCCTCTGGAGATGTTTCGATACGAACCATGATAACCTGACGGCCATCCTCATGCCACTTTGTAGCGTCATCAGCAAAGAATACTACCTGACCGCTTGCAGCACCAGGAGAAGCTGGCAAACCACGTGTCAAGACATGAGCCTGTGCCAATGCTTCCTTATCAAATACTGGGTGGAGAAGTTCATCGAGCTTGTTTGGCTCACAACGCATAAGCGCTGTCTTCTCATCAATCTCACACTCATGGAGCAGATCCATAGCAATCTTAACCATTGCAGTACCTGTACGCTTACCATTACGAGTCTGGAGGAACCAAAGCTTACCTTCCTGTACAGTGAACTCCATATCCTGCATATCATGGTAGTGCTTCTCTAACTTATCCTGTACTGCATAAAGCTGCTTGTACAACTCTGGCATAGCCTCTTCCATTGAAGGATACTTAGTAGCACGAGTCTCCTCATCAATATTCTGCTGTGCAGCCCAACGAAGTGAACCCTCCTTTGTAATCTGCTGTGGTGTACGGATACCTGCAACAACGTCCTCACCCTGCGCATTGATAAGGTACTCACCATTGAAGAGGTTCTCACCAGTACCAGCATCACGAGAGAAGCAAACACCAGTCGCAGATGACTCACCCATGTTACCAAATACCATTGCCTGAACGGTTACTGCTGTACCCCACTCCTGTGGAATACCTTCCATCTTACGATAGAGGATAGCACGCTCGTTCATCCATGAATCGAACACAGCACAAATAGCACCCCACAACTGTTCCATTGGATCATCTGGGAAGTCCTTACCTGTCTGCTCCTTGATAGCCTTCTTGAAAAGAGCTACAAGCTGCTTCAAATCTTCAACAGTCATCTCGCTGTCGAGCTTAATGCCACGCTCAGCCTTAACCTGCTGAATAATTGCCTCAAATGGATCAATGTCTTCCTTGTTTACAGGCTTCATACCCAAAACAACATCACCGTACATCTGTACAAAACGACGGTAGCTATCGTAAGCAAAACGCTCGTTACCCGTCTTTTCAATTAATCCTGCAACCACAGCATCATTAAGACCAAGATTGAGAATTGTATCCATCATACCTGGCATTGAAGCACGTGCACCAGAACGTACACTCATCAGGAGAGGATTAGCTGGATCACCAAAGGTTGAATTCATCAAGCTTTCTACGTGCTTAACACTATTCTCTACTTCTGCCTTCAGCAAGCCTACTACAGTCTCTTTACCTTTCTCATAATACTCAGTACATACATCAGTGGTAATTGTAAAGCCTGGAGGAACAGGAACACCGATAAGATTCATCTCAGCCAGATTGGCACCCTTGCCACCAAGGAGATTTCTCATGTCGGCCTTACCTTCAGCCGTACCATTACCAAAGGTATAAACTCTCTTTTCGCTCATAAGTTAAAAATGATAATGAATTTTAGTTATTTTCTATAGTGCAAATATACCAATAAATAGGCAAAGTAGCAAACTTTTCTATAAAAATTGCTATCCTCACCTTACATTTTCACTTTGTTGGCGAACACAGACCTGATAAAAACTATCAAGCAGACTGCAAACGGGAAAAAATTAGTAACTTTGCACCGAAATACAAAACAGATTATGAGTAGAAAAAGAAAGCCATTACCCATTCTGGAGAATGTCACAATAGAAGCTGTGGCTGCCGAAGGTAAATGTGTTGCACACGTTGACGATAAAGTTATCTTTGTTCATTTTGTTGTACCAGGGGATGTAGTTGATCTTCAGGTACGCAAGAAGAAGCGTAGTTATTGCGAGGCTACAGTTATCCGTTTCATCAGCAAAAGCACTGTACGCCAGGAGCCTATGTGCGAACACTTTGGCATCTGCGGTGGATGTAAGTGGCAAAACCTTCCTTACGATGAGCAACTGAAAGCAAAGCAGCAGCAGGTATATGACCAACTCAGCCGTATTGGAAAGGTGGAACTTCCTGAGTTTCGCCCAATTATGGGTTCGGTACACACCAGAGAATACCGAAATAAACTCGAATTCGGCTGTGCTAATAAGCGTTGGTATACAGAAGAGGAGTTAAAGGCTCTTCCAGAAGGTGTTGGTTTGGCAGAAGGAGCAATTGGCTTCCATATTACAGGAGCCTTCGACAAGGTATATCCTATTGAGAAATGCTGGTTGATGGATGACCTTTGCAACGAGATTCGCAAAGATATTCGTGACTATGCACTCAGCACTGGCATGAAGTTCTACGATATCCGTGCACAGCATGGCTTATTACGTCATATTATGGTGCGCAACTCTAACACTGGCGAATGGATGGTACTTGTACAGTTCCATTATGACGAGGAGGGAGACGACGAGCGTGCAAAGGCTTTGATGCAGCATATTGCAGACCGATTCCCACAAATCACTTCGCTCTTCTACGTTGACAATCAGAAAGGTAACGATACTTTTAACGACCTTGAGCTTACACTTTTCAAAGGTAATGATCATATCTTTGAGACGATGGAAGACTTGAGGTTCAAGGTAGGTCCAAAGAGTTTTTATCAGACCAATACTGAACAGGCATATCATCTCTATTCTGTTGCACGAGAATTTGCAAACCTTACAGGCAACGAACTCGTATATGACCTCTACACTGGTACAGGAACTATTGCTAACTTCGTAGCTAAGAAGGCACAGAAAGTCATTGGTATTGAATACGTTCCAGAGGCGATAGAAGATGCAAAAGTAAACTCTGAGGTTAACAAGATTGATAATACGCTCTTCTATGCAGGCGACATGAAAGACATTCTGACAGAAGACTTTATCAGCGAGCATGGCCGTCCAGATGTTATCATCACCGATCCTCCACGTGCAGGTATGCACCCAGACGTTGTAAACGTTATCCTTGGCGCAAGTCCAAAGCGAATCGTTTATGTCAGTTGTAATCCTGCAACACAGGCACGCGACCTTGCTTTACTTGACGTTGATTATAAGGTTTCTGCTGTTCAACCAGTAGACATGTTCCCACATACTCCGCACGTTGAAAACGTTGTCTTATTGGAGAAACGATAAAAACTAATTAACTATATTTTTTAAGATTGCCTGCTATACCAGCCCAAAGGATTATCCTTCCCTACGACTGATATAGTAGGCAATTCCACCTTATATATATAGACAGTCCATATCACCAGCTATTACCAAGAAAAAGGCATGACAAAAACAGCATAATATTTTGTTAGTATTTGATAAAATACTATCTTTGCATCGTTAACAGCCGAGTTATCAACCTAAAAATATTATCATTACCTAAATTCATAAAGTTATGAGAAAAACAATTATCCTATCAGCAATGATGCTATGCTCACTCCTCGGCAAAGCACAAGAAGCACAGGAAGTACCCAAGTGGATTAATAACGTAAAACTGTCTGGCTTCGGTATTGCTCAGTACCAATACAATGGTATGAACAACAATAAGTCAAACACGTTCAACCTCCGCTTAGGTCGTGTTTCACTTGATGGCCGTATTCTTAATGACTGGGCTTGGAAAGCACAGCTACAATTCAATGGTAACACATCGACACTGGGCGCATCGCCACGTTTACTTGACCTCTTCATTGAATGGCAGAAGTATGATTTTTTCCGTATTAAGGCAGGTCAGTTCAAGAACCCATTTACCTTTGACAATCCTATCCACCCTATCGACCAAGGCTTTATGAGTGTAGCTCAAAGTGTTCTGAAGTTGGCAAGCTTCTCTGATCGAGCAGGTGCACACCCTTCTAATGGCCGTGATATCGGTGTACAGATACAAGGTGATTTCCTAAAAACCAATGCAGGTAGAAATCTTGTTCACTATCAAGTAGGTGTATTTAATGGTCAGGGTATCAACGTAAGAGATGCTGACCAACAGAAGAATATCATTGGTGGTATTTGGATTATGCCTGTAGAAGGTATGCGCTTAGGTTGGTTTGGATGGACTGGTTCTTATGCACGTAAGGGTTCATGGCTTGATGACGCAGGTGCAACTATAAATGGTGTTCGCAGCTTACAACAGCGTCGCTATGCCATATCAGCAGAGTACAAAGTAAAAGACTGGACAATTCGTTCTGAGTATGTTCATTCAACAGGTTACGCCTTTGCAAAGTCACTTAGCAATACAGACGCAGCTGCTGCAACTGACTGTAATCTCAGCGCAGATGGCGACAAGGCTCAAGGTGTTTATGCACTCGTGATTGCGCCTATTATTCCTAATAAGCTACACGCAAAGGCACGTTACGATATGTATCAGCCATCTGATGGTGCAGCAAAACAGCGTACACAGTACGACATAGGCCTTGATTATGAATTCACCAAAACCCTTGCATTAAGTGGTATTTATTCTCATGTTCACGATCGCTCAATGAATGGTCCTAACGGAAAACCAAACTACTCAATGTTTGACTTAGAATTAAGTTTCCGATTCTAAAATAAATTAAAATTAAAAAATCACGGATACATTAGGTTGTATCCGTGATTTTTTGTATCTTTGCCACAACTAATGTAAATATATATTAACAAACGAAGGTTTTACACCATTCACGGAAAGACCTCCTCGTACAAACTCTAAAACATGACAAGACATCAGCACATCGACTATCAGACTGGAGGTATCAAACCTTCTTCTTCATCGGCAGCACGCCGCCGTAAGGTATTAAACAAGGTAATGAAGATTGTAATGACATTCTTCGCCTTAGCAGTTGTAGGATTGGCTTATTGGTTGTATAACAACTAAGGCTATTAAACTCTTAACGAACTAAAGTACAATATTTCACATCTTATTCGGCTACATATAGCTGAATAAGAATGAGTTTGCGAGTAAATTACAAGCTTACAACGCTACGGAAATATTATTGTATAATACTACCGCTTGGTAAACATTTCTCACATTAGATTGTCATTAGTATATTACTATAAGTATGATTAATGACAGTCAAAAGCCTTTTATCCCCTTTATTAATAAAATTCTGTAGCCCAGCACATGTGGTGCTAAGGGTTAACACCACTCGTGCTAAGGGCAAACACCATTCGTGCTATAGATTAACACATTGCAAAACAAGAGTTAATTTCACCTCATATACCCTTGTTGTAAACAATTGTTTGATTGCAAACACTATCTATCCTTATGGACTATATGAAGGTAATAATGCGATCCATCATAATCTATTCGCATCATTCTGTCATGGAGTTCTTCCCAAGCAGACAAACCCAAGGCAACATGCCCCATTGTACGCCTTAGATTGATTTCCACAACTGGGTGAAGCATAAAGTCCTCGTCAGCAGCTACAATCATCATATCAACACCTAACGCACCAGTATAAACTCCTCTCAACTTTACAGTAAGCAACTGTTCTAAGGTTGATATCACCTTAATCAATAATTCATTCGATATATAGGTTGACAAAATTGATTGCTTCTCTTCCTCGTCAGCAAGACTATTACCGATATACGCTCCATTAACAGTATGAAAGACTGATAGGCCTGCATAGTGAACTCCTTCATTATCAGAATAAAATTCCACACCAAAGTCCTTCACCTTATTATAATAAGGTTCTATCATAATACCGCCTTGCGTCTTTATTACATTCTTAGCCCAATTAGCTAAAGCAGCATCCAAAACAGTATCAATATAGCGCACTCCTCGCCCACTACTACTCCAAGGAGCCTTAATAACAATCTTTCCTTTTTCTTTAAGAATATTTTCTAAATCAGAAAGGCTATCAACATAGAAAGCCTTACCCAGCAGTATTGGATGATTAAGACACCCCTGTAACTCCTTTAAAACATCAGAAGAAAACTGACGATTACTAAGTTTACGAATGTCAGCAAGCACCTCATCATCAGGTAGTACCGAACCACTAACACCCATCTGTTCCAACTGAAACTTAACAGAAGAGTCCCACCCCCACGGCAAGACTCTATCTATCTGTTCTGACAGACGTTCCACATCATTTCTATCTACAAATTGCACTTGCTTACCATAACGTTGAAGCCGGAGCGCATGCTGCTGAGCAGAGTTCACGTTTTCTACAAGCACAAAGTCGCCTTCCTCTGCCCAGAGGACTGGCAGATAATCTAAATCATGACGCAGCTGCCTACCTGCGTGTGGAGCTGTAAAGTATTTGTTATCATAAGCTAATGCTATATCATGTTCGGGGTTAAATACGTGTAATGTCATTGAATTCTTTTGTTAATGCTGTGCAAAGGTACATCAAAGCAAATGTAACACAAAATAAAAACAAAAAAATCATTTTTTGCTATCTATAGTTTGCAAATTAGAGAAAAAAACAGTAACTTTGCATTTGCATAACATTATATAACGAGAACAAGATGGACGCATTCTTTCGCACGCATACTTACTTGGTGGAGCATGTAAATGCCCCAGTGCGTCGTCGTCTCATGGATGAAATTAATTGGGACGACCGGCTCATCGGCATCAAGGGTACGCGAGGCGTAGGCAAAACGACCTTCCTCCTACAATATGCCAAAGAGCGTTATGGCTCTACTGATCGCCAATGCCTTTATGTAAACATGAATAACTTTTACTTCCAAGGCAGAGGTATAGCAGACTTCGCTGGCGAGTTTTATCGTCACGGAGGAAAAGTCTTGTTGATTGATCAAGTATTTAAACAGCCAGACTGGAGTCATGAGCTTCGTCAATGTTATGACAATTATCCAGAGTTGAAGATTGTCTTCACTGGTTCAAGCGTCATGAGACTGAAAGAAGAAAATCCCGAACTTAATGGCATTGTTAAGAGCTATAACCTTCGAGGCTTCTCTTTCCGTGAGTACTTGAACTTACAAACCAACCAACAGTTTGAGCCTTACACACTAAAGGATATCATAAACAACCATGAGGAGATTACAAGAGAGATCCTCTCAAAGGTAAGTCCGATGAAGTTCTTTGCGGACTATATTCATCACGGCTTTTACCCTTTCTTCTTAGAGCATCGCAACTTCTCAGAGAATCTACTGAAGACGATGAACATGATGACTGAGGTAGATATCCTTCTCATCAAGCAAATTGACTTGAAATATCTGACCAAGATTAAAAAGTTATTTTACCTTCTCGCCTTGGAAGGTCCTAAGGCTCCAAACATCAGCAACCTTGCTAAAGATATCAATACCAGCCGTGCTACGGTGATGAATTATATCAAGAATCTTGCTGACGCACGGCTTATCAACCTTGTTTATCCTGTTGGGCAGGAGTTTCCAAAGAAACCTGCAAAGGTTATGTTGCAAAACTCAAACTTGATATATGCCATCTATCCTATCCAACTTGATGAACAGCAGCTTATGGAGACATTCTTTGTAAATGCGTTACAAGAAGTATGCTCGGTAAATGAAGGTAATAAACAAGGTACATATATTATCAATCAAAAAGAAAAGTTTAAGGTATGTGATACTGGAAAGGCTAAAAAACGTTTTAGCAGTGACACAACCTATACTATATACAACACCGAAGTGGGTAAAGACAATCAAGTACCACTTTGGCTAATGGGTTTCCTTTATTAGGCAAGACCAAAAACATTATAAAATATTCATTTAATAAATTTCAAAATGGCTAAAGAAAAGAAGTTTATCACTTGTGATGGTAACGAGGCCGCTGCTCATGTGAGCTACATGTTCTCTGAGGTAGCAGCTATCTATCCTATCACTCCATCATCTCCAATGGCTGAGCACGTAGACGAGTGGTCAGCACGCGGACGTAAGAACCTTTGGGGTCAGACTGTAAGCGTTCAGGAGATGCAGTCAGAGGGTGGCGCAGCAGGTGCCGTACACGGTTCACTGCAGTCTGGTGCTCTCACAACAACCTTCACCGCATCACAGGGTCTTCTCTTGATGATTCCTAACATGTACAAGATCGCTGGTGAACTTTTGCCATGTGTATTCAACGTTTCAGCACGTACACTCGCAAGTCACGCTCTTTGTATCTTCGGTGACCACCAGGACGTAATGGCTTGCCGTCAGACAGGCTTCGCAATGTTCTGTTCAGGTTCTGTTCAGGAGGTTATGGACCTCTCTGCAGTTCCTCACCTTGCTACATTGAAGACATCAGTACCATTCATCAACTTCTTCGACGGTTTCCGTACATCACACGAGTATCATAAGATTGAGTGCATCGATGCAGAGGATATTCGCCCATTAGTTGACGAGGAGGATATCAAGCGTTTCCGTGACCGTGCTATGTCACCAGAGCGTCCAGTTGTACGTGGTACAGCTGAGAACCCTGAGACATTCTTCACACATCGTGAGGCATCTAATAGTGCATACGAGAATGTAGCAGAGGTTGTTGAGCACTATCTCGGCGAAGTATCAAAGATTACTGGTCGTGAGTATCATCTCTTCGATTACTATGGTGCTAAGGATGCAGAGAACATCATCATCTTGATGGGTTCAGCTACTGAGGCAGCTCGTGAAGCTATCGACTACTTGATGTCTCAGGGTAAGAAGGTTGGTATGGTTGCTGTACACCTTTATCGTCCATTCTCTGTTAAGCACTTGCTCGCTGCAGTTCCAAAGTCTGTTAAGCGCATCGCTGTTCTTGACCGTACTAAGGAGCCAGGTGCAGAGGGTGAGCCATTGTACCTCGATGTTAAGAGCGCATTCTACGATGTTGAGAACAAGCCATTGATCGTTGGTGGTCGTTATGGTCTCGGTTCTTCAGATACAACACCAGCTAAGATTATCGCTGTTTATGACAACCTCGAGTTGCCAGAGCCAAAGAACCACTTCACAGTAGGTATCGTTGATGACGTTACCTTCACTTCTCTCCCAGAGGTTGAGGAGATTCCATTGGGTGGTGAAAGTACTTACGAGGCTAAGTTCTACGGTCTTGGTGCTGACGGTACCGTTGGTGCTAACAAGAACTCAGTAAAGATTATCGGTGACAACACCAATAAGTACTGTCAGGCTTACTTCTCATACGACTCTAAGAAGTCTGGTGGTTTCACATGTTCTCACCTCCGTTTCGGTGATAATCCAATCCGTTCTACTTATCAGGTAAATACTCCAAACTTCGTGGCTTGTCACGTTCAGGCTTACTTGAACATGTACGACGTTACACGTGGTTTGCGTAAGAACGGTACATTCTTGTTGAACACAATCTTTGATGGTGAGGAGCTTGTACACTTCATTCCTAATAAGGTAAAGCGCTACTTCGCTAAGAACAATATCAGCGTTTACTATATCAACGCTACAAAGATTGCACAAGAGATTGGCCTCGGTAACCGTACCAATACTATCCTCCAGTCTGCATTCTTCCGTATTACAGAGGTTATTCCTCTCGACCTTGCAGTTGACCAGATGAAGAAGTTTATCGTTAAGAGTTACAGTAAGAAGGGTCAGGACGTTGTAGACAAGAACTTTGCTGCTGTTGACCGTGGTAACGAGTACAAGCAGTTGGCTGTTGATCCAGCTTGGGCTAACCTCTCTGATGACGATGCTAAAGCAGACGATGCACCAGCATTCGTTAAGGAGCTTGTTCGCCCAATGAATGCACAGGCAGGTGACCTCTTGAAGGTTTCTGACTTCGTTAATCATGGTACTGTTGACGGTACTTGGTCAGTAGGTACAGCAGCTTTCGACAAGCGCGGTGTTGCTACCTTCGTTCCAAAGTGGGATGCAGAGAACTGTATCCAGTGTAACAAGTGTTCATACGTTTGTCCTCACGCTTGTATCCGTCCATTCGTATTGGATGAGGCAGAGAAGGCTAACTTCAATGAGGAGACTCTCGACATCATCGCTCCAAAGCAGCTCAAGGGAATGCAGTTCCGCATTGAGGTATCAGTTCTCGACTGTACAGGTTGTAGCAACTGTGCTGATGTTTGTCCAGGTAAGAAGGGTAACAAGGCTCTCTCTATGACACAGTTCGTTGCTGGCGAGGAAGAGGCTAACCACCGTGCAGCTAACTGGGACTACCTCGTTAAGAACGTTAAGACTAAGCAGCATCTCGTTGATATCAAGTCTAACGCTAAGAACTCTCAGTTTGCTCAGCCATTATTCGAGTTCTCTGGTGCTTGTGCTGGTTGTGGTGAGACTCCATACGTTAAGCTCGTTTCACAGCTCTTCGGTGATCGTGAGATGATTGCAAACGCTACTGGTTGTTCTTCAATTTACTCAGCTTCAGTACCATCAACTCCTTACACAACTAACGAGGATGGTCATGGTCCTGCATTCAATAACTCACTGTTCGAGGACTTCTGTGAGTTTGGTATGGGTATGGCTATGGGTAACAAGAAGATGCGCGAGCGTATCGCTGTACTTCTTAACGAATCTATGGCTAACGACCATACACCTGCTGAGTTCAAGGAGGCTGCACAGGAGTGGCTCGACAACATGGAGGATGCTGATGCATCAAAGGTTGCTGCTGCTAAGTTGAAGCCATTGATCGCTGCTGGTGCAGAGAAGGGTTGCCCTGTATGCGCAGAACTGAAGACTCTCGACCACTATCTCGTTAAGCGTAGCCAGTGGATTATCGGTGGTGACGGTGCTTCATACGATATCGGTTATGGTGGTCTCGACCACGTTATCGCTTCTGGTGAGGACGTTAACATCTTGGTTCTCGATACTGAGGTTTACTCTAACACTGGTGGTCAGAGTTCTAAGGCTACTCCACTCGGTGCTATTGCTCAGTTCGCAGCTAAGGGTAAGCGTATCCGCAAGAAGGACCTCGGTTTGATGGCAACTACATACGGTTATGTTTACGTAGCTCAGATTGCTATGGGTGCTGACAATGCACAGACATTGAAGGCTATCCGTGAGGCTGAGGCATATCCTGGACCATCACTCATCATCGCTTACTCTCCATGTATCAACCATGGTTTGAAGGTGAAGGGTGGTATGGGTCGTAGCCAGGCTCAGGAAGCAAATGCTGTTGCTTGTGGTTACTGGCAGCTCTGGCGTTACAACCCACTGTTGGCTGAAGAGGGTAAGAACCCATTCTCACTCGATTCTAAGGAACCAGAATGGGATAAGTTCCAAGACTTCCTTCATAGTGAGGTTCGTTTCCTCTCTGTCCTCAAGGCTTATCCAAATGAGGGTGAGGAGCTCTTCAAGGCTTGTGAGGATATGGCTAAGCTCCGTTACAAGAGCTATGTTCGCAAGACTCAGGAAGACTGGAGCGAGGAGGCATAATCGCCTAACGTACAGATTAAAAAGATATAGTTAAAACACTATATAACATACGCAAAGAGGCTTCTTCATTATGGAGGAGCCTCTTTTTTTATACCTATTCGTGCAACTTACTAAACTTTATTATATATGTATTAGCGTCATACTCCCATCAAAACAACAACCTTAATACCTCTCTTTCAATATCATTAACCAATGTATCACTATCCAACACATGCCGTGCTAAGGCTTCGCACCAATGGTGTTAATGGTGAGCACCATTGGTGTGGAGTAATAAACACATTGGAATATACTACCGAAATAAATTCAACTTATTATTAAGAACAAGCTATACTACTAAAAACAATCTCAACCGATGTGCTTAGGGCCCTGGTTTTCAGAAGCAAATACAATATTGTGGCTTATATAATAAAAAGTGTATTTGCTTTGTATTTTACAAAATAAATTGTATTTTTGTCATAAGAACTGACTCTTCTAACATCAACAACAATCATAATATGAAAAGTAAAATTCTATCATTAGCCATTATCATTGCAATTACAATAATTGCATTATATTGTGTTCTGAGTGGACCTGAGACTATTATCCTACATTGGAACATTGGTGGAGAAGCAGAAAGCTATGGTTCTAAGTATCTTATACTGACACTCCCAGTTATTTCATTAATCATATTCTTGCTGATTGTCAACCAAGAAAAGCATCCATACGACACAAGTCTTATGAGCGAAAAATCTCGAAAGAACAGGAATCCTAAAGCTCTTCGTGATATAATGCCAATCCTATTGTTGGCTATATTGTATATTACAGTATGTTCTGTCAAATTAATTATCATGTCATCAATAGTACCATTCTCTCTTATTATTATTGCTATAATTCTATTTATCTATAAATCACGCAAGTCAATAAAGCAATAAAAACGACCTTATTTATTTTGCATTTCGCTTGATTTAATGTATCTTTGTAGCTATGAATGCACAAGAAGCACAGAACATTAAATGGAGTGAGAACATCATCATTGTGGATGGTGATTACATAGACCATGTCGCTTTCGACCTCATTGTCAACTTTGAGCGAATGTTGAACCGTCGTATTCCCGCTGCTGATTTCAGTCAGTGGGCTGTTAACATTGCCCTTGATGGACGTTTGAAGCCTGGAAATCACGAGACACAAGTGGTGCTTTTACATGATAAAAAGAATCCAAAACTTGAGAATTTTGCTCCAGCGGATTATGTGAAAGAACTGAATGGGCAGGCATTCAAGGACCCACAGCTTGGCGAATTCATTATCAATTCTATTGTTACAAGCGATGAAGTAGCTGAAAAAAACAACGTTCTTCTCGACCTTCTAAAAACGGTTCTTAGTCATGAAGAGATTAAGCGTATTATGCTTGTACCAAATGCTGAGGACAGCCATTTAATGAGTACACTTCGTTCTACCCTTCGCGATGCAGATGATGAATTAAAGCATATTACATTGTTTGCAATGCAACCACTCGAAGGAGGTAACTTCAAACAGCAGATTTTAGGTTATTCGCTCCTTAACGCAATGGGTATTTCCTCATCAGAGATTGAACAAAAGATTAAGTAAAAAATAAAATAATAATAATAAACAAGGATTCCCAACATAACATTCTTTTACTCTCTTCTTCGGAGAGAGAAATAGGAATAAATGATAGGGAATTGAATTGAACTATGGGAAAAGTTTTAATGATTGGCGCAGGTGGCGTAGCTACTGTAGCCGCTTTTAAGATTGTCCAGAATCAGGACGTGTTTACAGAGTTCATGATTGCCAGCCGTCGTAAGGAGAAATGTGACGAACTGGTTAAGGCAATTCATGATAAGGGCTACAAGGCTGACATCAAGACTGCACAAGTTGATGCAGACGATGTTGAGCAGTTGAAGGCACTCTTCAACTCATTCAAGCCAGAGCTGGTTATCAATCTTGCACTCCCTTATCAGGACCTCACTATCATGGATGCCTGCTTAGCTTGCGGTTGCAACTATCTTGACACCGCAAACTATGAGCCAAAAGATGAGGCACACTTCGAGTACAGTTGGCAGTGGGCTTATAAAGATAAGTTCGAGCAGGCTGGCTTGACAGCAATCCTCGGCTGTGGTTTCGACCCTGGAGTGTCACAGGCTTATACCGCATACGCAGCAAAGCATCACTTTGATGAGATTCATTATCTTGATATTGTTGACTGTAATGCAGGTAACCACCACAAGGCGTTTGCAACTAACTTCAACCCAGAAATCAATATCCGTGAGATTACCCAGAAGGGTCTTTATTACGAGAATGGCAAATGGATTGAGACTGACCCATTGGTAGTACATCAGGACATAACCTATCCAAATATCGGACCTCGTGACTCATACTTGATGCACCACGAAGAGTTGGAGTCATTGGTTAAGAACTATCCTACGATTAAGCGTGCACGTTTCTGGATGACCTTTGGTCAGCAGTACCTCACTTACCTCGATTGTATCCAGAATCTTGGTATGAGCCGTATCGACGAGATTGAGTATGAAGCACCATTGGCAGACGGTTCTGGTAAGACAGTGAAGGTTAATATTGTACCTTTACAGTTCTTGAAGGCTGTGTTGCCTAACCCACAGGACCTCGGTGAGAACTATGATGGTGAGACTTCTATCGGCTGCCGTATTCGTGGTATCAAGGATGGTAAGGAGCAGACTTATTACATCTATAATAACTGCAAGCATCAAGATGCTTACAACGAAACAGGTATGCAGGGAGTGAGCTATACTACTGGCGTACCGGCAATGGCTGGTGCAATGATGTTCTTCAAGGGACTTTGGAGAAAACCAGGTGTATGGAATGTGGAAGACTTCGACCCAGATCCATTCTTGGAGGTACTCAATAAGCAGGGCTTACCTTGGCATGAAGAGTTTGGTGGTGATTTAGAACTATAAGAAGATGGCTTGCTCTTTAGACTTTATTGAATTTGTCAGTAGTCAGATAGCTGCTGCAGGGACTGTGAGATGTAGGAAGATGTTTGGTGAATACATGGTTTATGTTGACGAAAAGCCTGTTATCATAGTCTGTGACAATATTCCTTATGTCAAAGAACACGAGGCAATTAAATCAATGATGTTATCTGCCGAACGTGGATTCCCTTATGAAGGAGCTAAGGAACACTATGTGTTAGATGTTTCAAGATCTGATTTTGCTGTCAAGGTCGTTAAGATCTTGGCAGAGGTATTGCCTTATCCAAAGAGTAGAAAGAAGAATAAATAATGTTTTATCAATCAAAAACAAGATAATAGTATATGGCAAAAGAAGATACAGGTACGACATCGTCAGCTGAAGGAAAACTGAAAGCCTTGCAGGCAGCAATGTCTAAGATAGAAAAAGACTTTGGTAAAGGGTCCATCATGCGTATGGGCGACGAACAAATAGAACAGGTGGAGGTTATCCCGACAGGTAGTGTTGCACTTGACACTGCACTCGGAGTGGGTGGTTATCCACGTGGTAGAATCATTGAGATTTATGGTCCAGAAAGTTCTGGTAAGACTACATTGGCCATTCACGCTATTGCAGAGGCACAGAAGCAGGGCGGTATTGCAGCCTTCATTGATGCTGAGCACGCCTTCGATCGTTTCTATGCAGAGAAATTAGGTGTGGATGTTGATAATCTTTGGGTTTCACAGCCAGACAATGGTGAGCAGGCTTTAGAGATTGCCGACCAGCTGATTCGCTCTTCTGCTATTGACATCCTCGTTGTCGACTCAGTTGCAGCATTGACTCCAAAGAAAGAGATTGAGGGCGATATGGGCGACTCTGCCGTAGGTCTGCAAGCACGACTGATGAGTCAGGCATTGCGTAAACTCACCTCAACCATCTCAAAGACCAATACATGCTGTATCTTCATCAACCAGCTACGTGAGAAGATTGGTGTGATGTTTGGTAACCCTGAGACAACGACTGGTGGTAACGCGCTGAAGTTCTATAGCTCTGTACGCCTTGACATCCGCCGTGTTACATCTATCAAGGATGGCGATCAGGTTATCGGTAATCAGGTTCGTGTGAAGATTGTAAAGAACAAGGTTGCTCCTCCTTTCCGCAAGGCAGAGTTTGAGATTACCTTTGGTGAGGGTATTTCAAAGATTGGCGAGATTGTTGACTTGGGTGTTCAGTATGGTATTATCCAGAAGAGTGGTAGCTGGTTTAGCTACAATGGAACCAAACTCGCACAGGGACGTGATGCAACTAAGACTATGATCAAGGATAATCCAGAACTTGCAGAAGAGTTGGAGGGCTTGATTAAAAATGCTATCATTGAGCAGACGAAGTAATAAGCACAAACCTATGGTAACTTGAATGTAACTCTTTCATACAAGTACATTTCTGATACCATAGGTTTTTATCTCTATTATATGTTTAAGAATAGTTTACTGTCATTTTAACATTTGCTTATAACAGACTTATAATCAATTTCTTAACGTTTAATTCTGCATGACAGGAATGACAGCAAACACAAAATCTTAAACCTATATATCCGTAAGTGTTGATAAAGTGAGGGATGCACTTCAGCCTGTGCATCCCTCAGTTTTATTATCAGATCATGATAGAGAGAGAACCCTCTTACTTATTATCCATTTAGAAAGAGGCTGTCATTGTTGCGCTTTTTCCCACTCTTTCTCTATATCTTCTATTGTTATTCCTAATAGTTTCATCTCACGAAAGACAGAGGGAAGAGACTGTGTAAGGAATGTTTTACGCCGAGCTATTATAATTTGCTCACGTGCACCAGCTGAAACGAAGTAGCCAAGTCCACGCCGATTGTATATAATCTCCTCACGAGAAAGTAGCTCATAGGCCTTCACTGCAGTGTTCGTATTCACCTGCAGCATAACCGCATACTCCCGGACAGACGGTATTCGGTCGTCAGCTTTATAGGTTCCAGCTATGATCTCATCGCAAAGGCGGTCAGCCATTTGCTCATAGATAGCCTTATTATTTTCAAAATTCATAAGCCTTAATATTTAATCAGCTCTTTACTAAAAGTTTCTCCATCGGTTATTAATAACCTGCAGATGCGTGAAAATCTTGTAGGAAGACCAGAACATCAATAGGCTTACTCCAATCGAGATAAGAGAAGCATAAGGATTCTCTATAAAAACAATCTCATAGTCTGTATTTTCGTAAAGGTACAACTTTAAGTAGATAAAACCTATAAAAGAAAGAATAATCACTACAAAATAAATAACTATCGACTTCAGCCAAGCTAACTTGCGGAAGAGTAAACCTCCAAAGATAGCAATTGAATAGTTCGAAAGTGTCGACAAAGCCTTGGTCCATAGGGGTGAGTCTGCACTTACATACGTATCAGCATCAAAGTAGGCTACCACCATAGACATCCTTTCTCCGTGTGCAATAATCATTGAAATCAACTGCTGTAATCCGTCTGCAACAATAAAAGATGCACAAATAGCTAATGGATAAATCACTGCAACCAATAGTACACGGGCAACAAATTTCTCAAGATTAGTAGCTGGTAGCATCAATTCATTGATACGTTGCTGACGTCCTTCAAGGTCTTGAATAAAAAATGTACCTAACATGAAGAAGACAACTGGAGAAAAACCCCTAAGAGGTACGAGGTCAATGACGAGTTGCCTGTAACTAATATCATCCATCGTCTTTCCAGAAAACATAGGTATAGTGAACATTGCAAGAGCTAAGAATATAATAAGAAAAGTAATAAAGATTACATTTATCTTGCGCTGGCACATAACCAAGAGTCTGCTCATTACATTACCGAAACGGTCTAAATCAAACTTTGTCATAATTTATGTCCTCCTTGATTCTATTTTATTCTTGTTGTTTTATCTTTAATAACGGCTCCCTTCTTTGTAACCATGGTCAAAGGTAAGCGCGTTGTTCCCGTAGTATTGATCTTTGGTTCACCCTTCGCAGAGATAATTGCCGTATCAGTTCGATAGAAATTTACACCTAAGCCTATATCGCCATAGGTATCAAAGATTACCTTTTTAGCAGTTAGGCTTTTAACATCAACAGCCCCAAAACCCACCATAGAGACTTCCAACTGATTGATATTCATCTTATTTATCTTCAGATTACCACCTAAAGGAGCATCAATGCTGAGCTTATCAAGTTTAAAAGAATCTGAAAGAATAACAGTAGCAGAATTGTTCCAACTTAGCTTTGAGAGTGTTGGCGTAGTGATATAAATATCAATACTTTGCGTTACCATATCTGAAGGTCTCACATTAAAAAAACCTATGTGGCGAATCAGGTTTTTCATGTCAATTACCAGTCTATTCTGTGGATTGACAAAACTTAATACATCAAGTCGCTTCTCCTCCCCTTTAAACTTTAAGCTGTACTTCTTACCTTGTGATATATAAACAGTAGCAGCTCCACGGATGTCTATCGTGTCAAACGAATCAACAGAGGCCTCCTCTGTCACCATCTTTCCGTAGTCAATTTTTCGGATGTAGCAAGAACTTAAAGCAAGTAAGCAAGCTACAGAGATTAGGCTGATATTAATGATTTTTGCAAATGTTGTCTTCATAATTCTCTTCCTCCTCGTTTTATTTAAGTTTACCTGTTGTTGCTGCATTGAACAACAATTCAAGATTGATAGTAGTCTCATTGTCACCCGTCTGACGTCGTGCAATCACGTTGTTGCCTTGAATGGATGGCTCTGCATAGAGTACGCTGTCATCCATCTCGTTAGGTTGACGAATACCGAAGGTGTAATCATTTGTTATATCCTCAGTTGATGCGTTCACAATCACTTGTGAATTGTCAAGGATGATGATATGATCAAGCAGCTGCTCAACGTCGTGTACCTGATGGGTAGAGATAATCAGCGATGAATCTTCTGCCATATTGCCTGCCACAACCTTACGGAAGAGAGCCTTTGATGGAATATCAAGACCATTAGTTGGCTCATCCATCAGAAGAAGGCGACAACCAGTAGCAAGTGCAAAACTCATATACACCTTCTTTTTCTGTCCCATAGAGAGTTGCTTAAAGTCAATATCAACGGACATCTCAAAGTCTGTCAAGCACTTCTCAAGAACCTCCTCACTGAATCGAGGATAGAAGTCTTCATGAATCTTTGCATACTTACTGAGTGACATGTTAGGCAAGTCATACTCCTCAGGTACAATATACAGTTCCTCTAACATTTCTGGATAACGGCATGAAGCGGTGTAACCATCAACGATAACACTACCCTTCTTAGGTTTCAGAAGTCCAGCTATAAGGTATAGCAGCGTACTCTTTCCCATACCATTCTTTCCTAAGAGACCGTAAATTCGGTTCTCATTGAGTTGTAGATTCAGCCCCTCAAACACGTTGTGCTTGCTTTTAGGATAGCTGAAAGTCAGTTCATTTACTTGAATCATAAGGCTTTTCTTTTTAATAGATTGTTTTCTTTGATTGCATTTTTTATTCTCATTTTTTTTAACCTAAGTGTACTACTATAATAGTACACTGCAAAAGTAAGATTAAAAATCAATACTTGCAAGTATTTTAGTAAAAAAGTGATGAAAAGATAATCATTTTCTTATGACTAACCTCAACTTAACAATCATATTCTATAGGTTTTCTACGAAAAAAGATAACCATATATAAATAAGGTATAAATAGAATAGAGTAACAACTATAAAACATATTTTGTAATATTTTTTCATTGCTTCATTTTCAATTCATGCTCAGCAGCGTTTGAATTAAGCCTTAATTGGCTTTCAAAAGATGCCCTTTTGAGGTCTAACTAACGCCCTTTAAGGAGCCAAGTAAGCACCTTTTAAAATACAACCTTATAACTATCAGAATATAAAGAAGTTACAAAGACAACATAAAACCCACTTTTATACATTTCAAAAGGCTTAAAAATAAGAAATTATGTAAATATATTTCATACCTTAAAGGATAAAATATTCAATCAAAGAACAAACTCTTAACCATACGCTAAACCCCCAAAAAGCAAATAAAAGACAGATTTTAAGTAAAGTCTTTAATGAAAAGCACCAATTAAATAACAAGAAAATAGTAACTTTGTAAACATAATCAATTTACTTTAAGTTTGAACCCTTAACAGCAAAATATGCTTCTTTTAATTTATTCCTATTCAGTTATTTGATATGGAAACTATTATCATCTTTCATTAAGAGTAATATAAAATAAGAGAGCAAAGCACCTGTTTCAAGAGGGATTATAGTAAGAAAATCAATAGATGAATCGTATATTCTTTAAGATTATCATACTCTCTCTATCCTTTATGGCTATTGCTTGCCAAGGAGTGAAGAAGAAGGGAGATTTCTCAACATTAGACAAACCCTTTGTAGAATCCTATAACAGCGATAAGTCTGATTCTCCCCAAAAGACAAATGGGAAAAAGAAGACAACTCAAAAGAGTAGTTTTGAGGTAAAACAAGGTTTAGAAATTCCTATAAGTAAAGCTAATGTTCCATCTTTACTACTCTATCGTGAAGGTTATACCACTTCGTATAATGTCGACACACGTACGCCTAACTGGGTGGCATGGCACCTTACAGCAAACCATACCAACGGACCAGTTAAGCGTAATGGTATTAACTTTCAAGCAGACGAAGAGGTTCCAGAACCACGCGTTGACACCTACGATTATATGCGCTCTGGATATGATCGTGGACACATGTGTCCTGCTGGTGATAACCATTGGAGCCAAAAAGCAATGGAACAGAGTTTCCTAATGACAAATATTTGTCCGCAAATACCAGCTCTAAACAGTGGCTTGTGGAACACAATAGAGAAACAATGCCGTACATGGGCACAAGAGTATAGCGATGTCTATATCGTCTGTGGACCTATCTATTTCAATCAAAAGCATAAGACTATTGGAAAGAACAAAGTACAAGTACCTGAGGCTTTCTTCAAGGTTGTCCTCCGTTTGAAAGACGAACCGAAGGCTATTGGTTTTATATGTAGGAACGCATCTGCCAAAGGACATAAGAAGACCGACTACGTCAATACTGTTGACGAGGTAGAACGAATCACGGGAATGGATTTCTTCTCACAACTTCCAGATGATATCGAACAACAGATAGAAGGTCAAGCAGACATTAAAGAGTGGAATTAATAAGATATATAAGACATTAAGCAATGATAAATGAGGAACTAAAATACAGAATATTACAGAACTTCGGCTTTGAACCAACAGTCGACCAGATGTATGCTGTAGACCTCTTTGCACGCTTTATGACCGACCGTGATGAGCGTGCTGTAATGATTCTCCGTGGAAGTGCTGGTACGGGTAAAACCTCCTTAGCAGGTGCGATTGTGCGCACAATGCTGGAATTACGACAAAAGGTTTCGCTACTGGCTCCGACGGGGCGTGCCGCAAAGGTATTCTCATTAAATGCCAATCAGCCTGCAGCAACGATTCATCGCGCAATCTATCGGGAAAAAGCATTTACAGGACTTGATGGAAAATTTAATCTAAATATCAATCTCTTCCATGACCGTTTGTTTATGGTTGATGAAGCATCAATGATTAGTTTGTCATCAAATAATAGCACTTTCGGCAGCGGTTGCCTTCTCGACGACCTTATCCAATTTGTTTACAACGACCGTAACTGCCGTATGTTGCTCGTTGGCGACAAGGCACAGCTTCCCCCTATTGGTGAAGAAGAGAGTCCGGCCCTGCGTTCAGATGTCCTTCGTGCCTATGGATTAACAGTCTATGAATGTGATCTGAACGAAGTTCTCCGACAGAGTCAAGACTCTGGTATCCTCTATAATGCCACTGTTATTCGTCAAATGATAACCCATGATGAGGTAACGCAACTACCAAAGATTCGCTTCAAAGGTTTTGCTGACATCTCCATCGTACCAGGTGATGAACTTATCGAACGACTTGCTTCCAGCTATTCAGAGGTAGGAATAGACGAAACAATGGTCATCACCCGCTCTAACAAACGTGCAAATGTCTTCAATCAAGGCATTCGAAACATGGTTCTTGGACGTGAGGAAGAACTGACAACAGGCGACATGCTGATGGTGGTGAAGAATAAGTACAAGAATGCTCTATCCCCCCTCCCCTCGGAGCATGGGAAGGAGAAGCAACCAGCACTTACTTTTATTGCCAACGGTGACCGCGCAGTTGTACGCCGTGTTCGTAATCTTCGAGAGTTCTATGGATTCCGCTTTGCCGATGTATCTTTGGAGTTTCCTGATTATGATAATGCAGAAGAGGAGATGACAGTTATCCTTGATGCACTGATGACGGAAGCCCCAGCCTTGACACAAGAGCAGAACGAACAACTCTTCCAACGTGTATTAGAGGATTACGAAGATATCCCATTAAAGGCTGATCGTATGAAGAAGGTGCGCGAAGATGAATATTACAATGCCCTACAAGTAAAGTTTGGCTATGCTATCACTTGTCACAAAGCACAAGGCGGACAGTGGGCACACATCTATCTTGACCAAGGATATATGACAGATGAAATGCTCACACCCGACTACATCCATTGGCTTTACACGGCCTTCACTCGTGCTACAGAGCATTTATACCTCGTAAACTGGCCGAAAACACAGGTGGAATAACCCCCATTAATATAAAATAGAGAAGTAGTCTTCTCTCTACCCTATCCAAAATATCAATCATTTCAGAATTATTTTCACGAAAAACAATTCGTTTTATCTACTATATTCGAGTTACTACTCTGTTCTACTCTAAAAGAAATAGGCATACATTATATCATAAAAGAGTGTGTTATTGGACTTTATGTAAAAACAAATATCATTCCTACAACACCTATCAATCTTATTATTTATACTATACCTTAAGAAAGTAAACAGATCACCTTTAGAAGAAGGTAGTATTAGTACTTTTTTCATCTTTATAGTTAAAACATACTAAAAAGGGGAACGAATAAACAAAATAATACCTATCTTTGGCAATTATTATAGTTAAGATTTTAATCACTTAAGCTAAAAAAATTATGAAGAAAGTATTTATCATGGCAATTGCTGTAGCAGCAATGACCTTCACAAGTTGCTGTAACAACTGTAAGACCAACGCTCCAAAGGCTAATGCTGACTCAGCTACAACAGAAGCAGTTGCTGGTGACTCAGCTGTAACAGCAGAGGCTCCTGCTTCACCAGACCAGCTTATCGAGCAGCTCAACGAGAAAGTAAAGGCTAAGGACGATAAGGGTGTAGCTGCATTGCTTACAGCAGCACAGACAAAGATGGCTGAATTGGCACAGAAAGATCCAAAAGAGGCACAGGCTTATGTTGCAAAGCTTCAGCAGTGGATGCAGAGTAACTCTGAGAATATTCAGGCTGCATTGAAGTCTTCTGGCAATGAGGCTGCAGCAAACGCAGTAGGTGCTGCTATCGACGCTGCCTCAAAGGCTGATCCAAAGGCTATCACTGAGGGTATGTCAAAGGCTAAGGAAGCTGTTGAGTCTGCTTCACCTGAGCAGGTAGAAGCTGCAAAGAAGGCTGCCAAGGAAGCTGCAGAAAAGATGCAGGGCAAGACTGGCGAGGCTGCACAGAAGGCAATGAAGGACTTAGGTCTCCAATAAATTAACGTTTATCCCCAACCCTTTTCAGTTTGAAAAAGAGTTGGGGATATTTTGAAAAACACACCTTATTCGATAGATAACATCCACGATAAACATATTAAATCAAATAGTTTTCGTATCTTCGCATTATGATTAGGATTGAAGATGCACAAAAAGAGCAGGCTACGGTGATAGCCCATCTGATAATGGAGGCTATGAACCATGAGTGTTGTCAGTGGTTTGCAGGCCCCAACCATAGTTTAAAAGACTTTCATCAACTCATAACAAAGTTGGTAGAACGTGAAGACTCGCAATACTCCTATCTTAATACACTTGTAGCAATAACGGAAACAAATAAGATTGCTGGTGTCTGTGTCAGCTACGATGGAGCCAAACTTAAAGAACTAAGAAAGGCTTTCGTTGAAGGAGCTTTGGAGGCTTTCGGTCGTGACTTTTCTGATATGGATGACGAGACAACAGCTGGTGAACTATATATTGATTCGCTTTGTGTTGACAATTCTTTCCGTGGAAGAGGTCTTGCAAAGCAACTGCTTGAAGCAACAATTGAGAAAGGTAGAAAGATGAACCTCCCTACTGGATTACTTGTTGACACAAGCAACCCACAAGCAGAACGACTTTATCATCGAGTAGGTTTCGTTTACGTAGATGACAACCAATGGGGTGGTCATAAGATGAAACACCTACAAAAACCCCTCTAAAATCACTTTTCAATAAGTGATAACCATTACGCTGTAAGTAGAAAAGTACACCTTTATTTGCCTATCTCTCACCTTTATCGTATCTTTGCAAATGCAATAGGTTCATTACCATCATGATTAAAAAGGGAAAGCGGTGGGAGTCCGCTACTGTCCCGCAGCTGTAAGTTGTTTGTCAAAGGTAAGCTAATGCCACTGGCTCATATTAAACTGGGAAGGCGCTTACCTCACTTTAAACAACAAGTCAGAAGACCTGCCATTGCAAGTCATTGCACCCCTCGAGGAAGGGCCCTGCATAGAACCCTTTGATTACTGAATGAGATATGAGGCAATTGGCTTCTTTCTTGCTATTATTGTGCCCGCTCGGTACAACTGCACAGCCCCTTGGTACTGACACAACACAAACCATAGATGAGGTTGTGGTCAATGGTTTCCGCATTTCTGGAAATGTATTGGCAAGTTCGCCAGTACAGACACTTTCACATGCTGATATGGAACGACTTGGCATCCACGATATGGGTGATGCCTTAAAACGTTTTGCAGGCGTGCAGGTGAAGGACTATGGCGGTGTGGGCGGTATGAAGACGGTCAACATTCGTGGTCTTGGTGCTGCTCATACAGGGGTTATCTATGATGGTGTACAGGTGGATGACTGTCAAAGCGGACAAGTAGATTTATCTCGCTTTACCCTCGATAACATTTCACTCATCAGTCTTCAGATTGGTCAAGACGATAATATTTATCAGAGTGCAAAGTCATACGCTTCTGCGGGAATGATTAATATTAATACACTGCAAAGCTATACAGACCGTGATAGCGAGTCAACAAGAAAGAAGACAGAACTTTCCACAACCATCCGCACGGGTAGTTACGGACTTTTTTCACCTTCCCTACTCTTTCACCAGCAGTTCTCACGGCTTGGCATTGGAGCATACGGAAGCTATGAAAGGGCTGATGGCGTTTACGCATTCAAGTTGAAAAATGGTATCAAGACTATCAATGAACGACGTAACAATAGTGACATTGAGACTTGGAGAGGAGAAATTAACCTTGATTATCAGCTCAATGATAAGCAAATACTGAAGTGGAAGACATACGGTTTCACCTCTCATCGAGGCTTACCGGGTGCAGTCATCTACGATAACACCTACTCTGCTGAGCGATTAGTTGACAAGAATGTCTTCACACAGCTTTTCTATGAGAATAAATTCAGCCAGCATATCAAGTTGAAAGCTGCTGCTAAGTGGAATTATTCATGGTCACGCTATTCAGATGTACCTGCCAGTGGTTATAAAGAAGATATCTACAGACAGCAGGAGGCATATCTGACAGCAACTTTATGGAGTGAGCCTTTACAAGGGCTTCACCTCTCTTTGGCACAAGACTATGCGCATAATCATCTATCAATGTCGCTTTCACAGGCTGCAAACCCTACACGCAACTCCCTATGGACAGCATTGGCAGCAAACTATCGTATAGGTCAGTTCACTTTCAATGCCTCACTCCTTGCAACGAATATCACGGAGCATGTAAAGATAGGTAATGCCTCTGATGGTTTCCATCGCCTCTCCCCTGCCTTCAGCCTACAATGGAGAGCATTACAAGACCTCCGTTTCCGCTTTGGATATAAGGACATCTTCCGCACACCAACACTTAATGAACTTTATTATACAGGTATTGGAAATCGTCGCTTAAATCCTGAGAAGTCACGCCAGTGGAATCTCGGCGCAACCTATTCTCATACCTTCAACCGTACACTTCAGCTCTCATTGACGGCAGATGGATACTTCGGGAATGTCACCGATAAGATTATTGCAGTGCCAAAGATGTTCTATTGGCAAATGATGAATGCGGGTAAAGTGCGACAAATAGGACTTGATATCTCCGCTAATGCGGAGAAACGATGGAGGAATGACTGGTCACTCAGTGTGACAGGAAGCTATAGTATGCTCAACGCAACCGATAAAACTAATCCAACCTATATTTACTATGGACACCAGATAGCTTATACTCCACGCCACTCGGGGTCAGTTAGTTCGCTACTACACACTCCGTGGCTGGATTTAAGCTACAACCTATTGTTGATGGGCGAACGCTATTCATTGGGATATAATATTCCTGACAACCGCATGACAGCCTTCACCGACCATAGTATTACGGTTTCAAAGGATATCAACATCTTCAAACAACAACTGCGCCTACAATTAGACTTACGCAACCTTGGCAACAAGAACTATGAGGTGGTACGCTTTTATCCTATGCCAGGAACAAACTGGCGACTCACAGTAAGTTGGAAACTCTGAGGAAAAAGTAGCAAAAAAGCAAAAGAGGAATGTGCAAAAATAATAAGAAAGAGAACAAAACAAGATAACAATAAATTATAAACAAAACAACAAGAAAAAATGAAAAAGAATCTTCTTACACTTGGTGTTATTCTTATGTCAGCACTTACATTTACGGCTTGTAGTGATGATAATGACTTTACTTACACACAGCCAGCAGTATCTAACACAGATGTATATGTTGCTTGTGCTGGTAATTGGAATGCAAATGATGGTACAGTGGGTATTCTCGACTATAACAGCGAGTCACGTCCAACTGCACCATACATCTACAGTGATGCTTATAGAACTCAGAATGGTATCGGAATCGGTGATGCACAGGACTTAATTGTCTTTGGAACTAAGCTTGTCGTTACCTGTACAACCTCTTCAAAGGTTGAAGTTTTGAATAGAATGGGTAAGAAAGAACAGACAATTAAGTTGCATAACGCCAGCCCACGCTATTTGGCAACAGATGGTAATTATGTTTACTTCTCTGCTTACAATGGTAAGGTATACAAGATGAACCCTAACAACGCACAGAAACCATTAGTTGACTCTGTAGAAGTAGGCGATCATCCAGAGGCACTTTCTGTTGCTAATGGTAAACTTTATGCAAACATCTCAGGTTATGGTAAAGGAAATACTGTTGCTGTTGTTGACTGTAACTCATTTAAGAAGACAAAGACACTTACCGTAGGGAAAAATCCTTATAACCAAAGTATTGCTGTTGGTAATGATGTTTACTTTGTATCAATGTTCAAGAACGACGATGCACTTGTACAGAAGATTAATGCTAAAAATGATGAGGTTAAAAAACTCTTCAAGGCAAGTTCAATTGCATACAGTGCTAAAAAGAACGCACTTGTATGTCTATATGCTACCTACTATGATACGAACAAGCGTTTCTTTATTTATGATCTCGCAACTGGAAAGGAAACCGACCTTGATATGACAGGCCTCCATAATCCATCACAGGTTAATGTTGACCGCTATGGTAACATCTATGTTATAGATATCCCAAGCTATACAGTACCAAGTGAAGTCTTCTATTACTCTCCAGAGGGTAAACTTATTCAGGGCAATATTCAGGTAGGCTATAGCGCACAGAACGTTCGTTTTGCCAACTAAGATAAACTATACAGCTTGACTTTACGACTTTTATAAAGAGTCAAAATAATCATAAAGTTTTATATAATACACAAACACAATAAGGTCAAGGCTGTATAAAACTCGCTATAAACGATAAATAGGAGGTGCATGACTTGTGCATCTCCTATATTTTTAATCGTAATAAACATGCTAACTGCTCTTTTTATTCTAAATATAAGAGAAAGATTTCAAGGCTATAAACCATCCAAATGATTGGTGTTAAGCCTTCGCACAATTAGTGTTAAGCCTTCGCACAATTAGTGTTAAGCCTCCGCACAATTGGTGCTGAGCCTCCACACAATAATAAAGAAAGGGAAGAAAGCTTAATGATAGATTTCTTTTCATATAGAGAAATAAGCATAATGATAAGGCATGCTTTCAATGTAAAAGATAACCCTTAACACTGTTCACCAAAGACAATTCTGTATTTGTAATATTCTATCCTCTTTCATTCCGTTTCTCTGCTTTCTTATAACAAAGCAATTTCTACAAAATAAGTTTTCCTGTCATTCCTATCATCTAATTTAACCATGCAACCTACTGATTTACAACACATTTAAACAAAGTGTTAAAAGTGACAGCAAAACAAAAATAAAACTACTTTGTTGCATTTTCGTAAGATGGAAAAGAAGCTACTTCTTACCTTACCTCTCATTTCCTAAAGAATAGAATAAGCCCTCACCTATCCACATGATAATATTCAGATTGGACAGACGAGGGTTTATACTCCTACTTAAAATATAGTATTTTGAGAATTAGCGATTAAAGCGGAGTGGTAAAAATACATGTACGGATAACCCAGTATGAAAGGATACCTGCAATGTAACCTAAGAAAGCAATCCACGTAATACGCTTCATATACCAGCCAAAGGTAATCTTCTCAAGACCCATAACAACAACACCTGCTGCAGAACCAACGATGAGCATTGAACCGCCCACACCAGCACAATAAGCAAGCAACTGCCAGAAGATACCATCCACTGCCATATCTGGCTCTATTCCGATAGGATACATACCCATACTACCAGCTACGAGTGGAACGTTGTCAACAATAGCTGAAAGTACACCAATAATACCAGTCACAGCATAATGATTACCATTAAAGGTTGTGTTCAGACCACGACCTAACTCCTTCAACACACCTACTTCTTCCAAACAAGCCACAGCCATCAAAATACCAAGGAAGAAAAGGATAGTAGACATATCAATACGACTTAGCAAACTGCTTACACGCTTTGAGAATTGAATCTCATCACCTCTTTTCTTATGAAGATTACGATAGAATACTTCTGTCACTGTCCATAAAATACCCAATACGAGCAAAATACCAGCAAAAGGAGGTAAATCAGTAAAGAAGTGGAACAAAGGAACAGAGCAAAGACCACCTACACCGATAGCAAAGACTATCTTACGCTGGAACCCATTAAACTCCAAGACTTCACGATCACCTGACATATCACTTGTCATATCATCATACTGGATATTACCTTTCAAAAGCATCTGAAGCAAGAATGCTGGTATCAACATTGAAACTAATGAAGGAATAAATATCTCACTAATTACACCACCTGCAGTTATCATACCTGCGTTCCACAACATAATCGTGGTTACGTCGCCAATTGGAGAGAAAGCTCCACCAGAATTAGCAGCAATGATAACTAACGAAGCATAAATCATTCTGTCATGCTTATCCTGCACAAGCTTACGCAAAATCATAACCATAACAATACTTGTTGTCAGGTTATCAAGGATAGCAGAAAGGAAGAAGGTCATGAAAGCAATCTTCCACAAAAGACTACGCTTTGTTTTAGACTGCATCACATTCTTCACCCAGTTGAATCCTCCGTTCTGATCGACGATTTCCACAATCGTCATAGCTCCCATAAGGAAGAAGAGTGTGGTAGCAGTATCGCCTAAATGCTCCGTTATCAAAGCATTTACAAACGACACAACCTTATCACCTGTTCCCTCAAAGTCTGGGTGCATTAGCTGTACAAACGGTGCTGGATCAAACATGTAAAGTGTCCAGCAGAAAACAAACATCAACAAGGCAACTGCTGCCTTGTTAACCTTAGTAAGGCTCTCCATTGCTATGAGCGCATAGCCCAGCACGAAGACTACAATAATCGCAATTGTTAGTGTAGACATAAATGATTATAATTTCTAATATCTTATTTAATGTACAAAGATACGCAAAAGATATGAGTTGCACATAAAGAAATCAAATAAATTCTAAGAAAGATGGAATCATTCACCAAATTGTAGTATATTTGCATGTAAAGCAAGAAATAAAAGGGAAGAAATAACCGAACAATAGATAAGATTATGGAAAAGAAACATCTCAACGTTGTCTGTGCTGTTATCCATGACGGTGACAGAATTCTTTGTACACAGCGATTGCGTAAAGGTCCTAATTATATTGCTGAACACTGGGAGTTTCCTGGCGGGAAAGTCAATGAGGGAGAAAGTGATCATGAGGCTTTGCGTCGTGAACTGCTTGAAGAGATGGATTGGAGTATCTATGTCGGGGCAAAGTTGGGAACTATTGAATATGACTATCCAGACTTTACCATCACCCTTACAGCCTACGACTGTATGGCACATGACAATAACTTTAAGTTGCTTGCGCATATTGACTCTTGCTGGCTAAAGCCTGAAGAGTTCTCAAAACTCAACTGGACTGAAGCTGACGCCGCACTTATCAAAAAGCTTTGGAAATAATAGTAAGGAGTTTGCCTTTACCTATTTTTACTTTTAATCATTTAATACGATTTGTCATCGTCAATCATCAAACAAAACAATGAACACAGAAATACAATCACTTGTCAATCAACTTAATGCTGCTTCCGATGCATATTACAATGGTCGTGATGAACTTATGACTGACTATGAATGGGACGCAGCCTTTGATAAGTTAAAGAAGTTAGAAGAAGAAACAGGTATTATACTCCCGAATTCTCCAACACAAAACGTATCTGCTGATAATGTTGCTGGTAAAAAGGAAGAACATGAATTCTCTGCACTATCTTTAGCAAAGACCAAGAAGGTAGAGGACCTTGCCAAATGGGCAGAGAATAGACCTATATGGCTTTCATGGAAGTTGGATGGATTGACACTTGTTGTTACATACGATAATGGTAAACTGACAAAGGTTGTCACACGTGGTAATGGTCATATTGGTACCAATATTACTCATCTTTCTACGGCTATTGATGGTATCTTGCAAACCATTCCTTACAAGGGACATCTTGTTATCCGTGGTGAAGCTGTCATCAGTTATCCTGACTTTGAACAGTTTAACATGGAAGCAGAGGAAGAATATGCTAATCCTCGCAACCTCGCATCAGGCTCACTCACACTGAAAGACATCAATGAAGTAAAAGCTCGCCACTTGCGTTGGATTCCTTTTACACTCGTTTATACAGAGGAAGAAATAACTTCTTGGGGAAAAAGAATGGAGTGGCTTGAACAACAAGGGTTCAAAGTTATAGACAGAGAGGTTATCGAACAACCAACCGTTGACAATATAGAAACTGTCATACATCATTGGACAGAAAGGGTAACAGGCGCAAGTTCATCGCCTTTCCCCTACCCTGTTGATGGCTTAGTCATCACTTACGACGATACCGTTTATGCTGCAACAGGTTCTGTCACAGGGCATCATGCCACACGTGCAGGCTATGCCTTCAAATGGCAAGACGAGAGTGCTGAAACAGAATTAAACTATATAGAATGGTCATGTGCTGCTTCAACTATCTCTCCAGTAGCTGTTTTTCGTCCTGTAGACTTAGAAGGAACAACCGTTAAGCGTGCTTCACTCTGCAATATCTCCGAATGTGAACGATTAGGGATTGGTGATAAAGGAACAAAGATAGCTGTTATAAAGGCAAATAAGATTATTCCGAAGGTTATTAACGTTATTGAAAGCGTTGGTACTTTCCATATTCCTACGACTTGCCCAGTATGCCATTCTGCTACAGAAGTTAGTGAAAGCGAGGTTAGTGGAACACGCACACTACACTGTACCAATACACATTGTCCAGCTAAACAGCTGAAGAAGTTTGGTAGATTTGTATCAAAAGAAGGTGTAAACATTGACGGACTCTCTGAACAAACCGTGCAGAAGTTTATCAATCTTGGTTGGATTCGTGAATATGCTGACCTCTTCCACCTCAATGACCATGCTAATGAGCTGCGTACAATGGAAGGCTTCGGTAATAAGAGTGTCACCAAGTTGTTGGCGGCCATTGAAAAGGCTCGCAACGTAGAGGCACGTCGTCTACTCTTTGCTTTAAACATTCCACTTGTAGGTCAAGATGTCTGCAATCGTTTGTTATCAGCATATCCATTGGAGGAACTTATTAAAACGGCTACAGAAAGTGCTGCAGAAGATGTCTTCTCGACCATTGCTGGTATTGGACCAGAGAAGAGTGCAAGTTTTGTGCGCTGGATGAAAGATACTGATAATCAGTCTATGCTACAACATCTGCTGGTTGAGCTAAATATTAGTCAACCTTCATCAGCACCAACTGGTGATAGTTGCCAGGGATTAACCTTTGTTGTTACAGGTGATGTTCATCATTATAAGAACCGTAACGAACTGAAAGCATACATTGAAAGTCAGGGAGGTAAAGTAACTGGTTCTGTTTCTAAATCAACGAATTTTCTTATTAATAATGATGTAGAAAGCTCTTCTGGAAAGAATCAGAAAGCAAAGGAACTTTCTATTCCAATTATCTCTGAAGATGAGTTCATCGCTCGCTTTGCACAGTCCACAGCCCCAGATTCTCCCTCACAACCAACAGAAGGAAGTTTATTCTAATGATAAAAGAAAAAACTATATACAACAAAAGGAGATGATATACACATCATCTCCTTTTGTTGTATTATAATAATAAAAGTCTTATTCGCTAATTTAGAAGGTCCACTTAGCAGCTACAGTAGGGATAGCATAGAAGCGGTTGTTCTGACCTTTATCATTCCAAACAAAGTTGTTGCTAATCTCAACCTCTGTACCCAAAGAGAGGTTTACATCCTTCATTCCCTTTAGCGTATTGAGATTAAACCAGAACTGAGGTTCAGAGAGAAGAATCATTTTACCATTAACATTTGGATCATACCAAAGGTCACAGAAGCCAGAGAATGTACAAAGACCCTTAGCGAAGGTTGTACCCCACACCTCTGTCAGCTGAAAACCACTGAAAGGATGTGCACCAGTGTGACCATTCTTGAACTGATACTTATACATTAGCTGAAGACTAAACGTTTTTGAAAAGTCTTTTGAAGCCCAATTCCATGCTCCACCAAGAAGAACAGCATGCTGATAACGATTACCATAATAGCTATCCATAGTTTTACCAGAGCCTAAACCACCATTATACTCTATATGTGCAGCCCACTGCTTATTCTTCGTAAGATTAAACTCACGTGAAATCTCCCAATAAGCACCCATTACTCCATCGCTCTTGTAATCAAGATCTGTGAACATGAAGGTAGAACCCCAAGTGTCAGGTTTAAACATTTCAACCGTCGTTGTTACTGACGTACGTGAATTAAGGTCCTTGCAAAGACTATGACCCAAGTCATAATGTAACTGGACATCTTGTGCATTTGCACAACAAAAAGCTGCTACCATACAGATAGCGAGGGTAAAGAATCTCTTCATAACTGTTCTTAGTTTATATATTAGAATCTACGGCAAAGTTACAAAAAAATCCTAAACTATCAACGTAATAGCAAAAGATTAGTTAACTTTGTGCCTATATGAGAATAGATATCATCACCGTATTACCAGAGATGCTGGAGGGATTCGTACACGAGAGTATCCTTGCCAGAGCTGAAAAGAAAGGGTTGGCAGAGATTCGTCTGCATAATCTTCGTGACTACACAAAGGATAAATGGCGTCGTGTCGACGACTATCCTTTTGGTGGACAGGCTGGTATGGTCATGCAGATTGAGCCAATCGATCGTTGTATCGCTGCTTTGAAGGAAGAACGTGACTATGATGAAGTTATCTTCACGTCACCAGATGGTGAACAATTCAATCAGAAGATTGCTAATGACCTCTCATTGGGAGGTAACTTCATTATTCTTGCAGGACATTATAAAGGTGTTGATCAACGTGTACGCGATCACCTTATTACGCGTGAGATTTCTGTTGGTGATTTCGTTCTAACAGGTGGAGAATTACCAGCAGCCATCATTGCCGATGCTGTTGTACGATTAGTTCCAGGTGTTATCAGTGACGAACAAAGTGCACTCTCCGACTGCTTTATGGATGATATGCTCTCAGCACCGATCTACACACGTCCACGCAGCTATAATGGTTGGGATGTTCCTGAGATTCTACTCAGTGGAAACGAGGCAAAGATTAGACAATGGGAATTTGATCAAGCAATGGAACGCACCAAACGCCTACGTCCTGACCTATTGAAAGAATAAGACAAACGCATACTTTTAAAATAATAATAACTATGTCACAGTTTAAGGAACTTCCACAAGTTGGGTTTGAAGTAGCTGCACAGAATGCATTCAAAAAAATCATCCAGTTCAATGGACGTATTCGTCGCTCTGAATATTGGTGGGGCGTTCTTACAATCTTCCTCGCATCCATTGTGGTTTCATTAATTCCATTTGTCGGAATACTTGGAGTATTTGTTTTAGGACTTGCAGGCGTATCTATGCAGTTTCGTCGCTTACATGACACTGGGCGAAGTGGCTGGTGGTGGGCAGCTCAGACTTGTGTAGGCTTCACTGCTATTACACTTTTCATCGTTTCAATTGATTTCAGTGCCTACTTTGAAGCCTTAAGATCACAAGATGTTCAAGGTGCAATTAATGTCCTTACAACTGCAATCACAAGTACAACAGGGCTTTTAGCCATTGTTTTCTATCTTTTAAACATGGCTTTAGCCATTATAATCTTGATTTTCCTTCTCCAAGACAGCCAGCCAGAAGCAAACAAGTATGGTGAGTCACCAAAATATGTTCTTGAGCACTCTGAACAATAAACGGAATAGAAGACTGATAAGTAGAGCTGCAGAAATTACATGCAGATATACTTAAAGATTTAACAATTTCACTCTTAACTCAAACAAAGAAGTTGCAGTAAAAGATAGAGGCTCTATCAGCGTTTTCTTATTTTTACTGCAACTTCTTTTCTTTATCAATATAAAATAAAGCTCACAAACTTATTGTGCTCATACTTCCCTATACTCTACTACTTTTCCTTTGACTTTGTACGTTTCTCCAAATAATCATATTTACCAGGGAAAGGGCTATCATAATCAAAATCCTCTACACAACTAAATACCACATATCGATTGTAAACTATCAGGTCATAACACCTATTTAACTTATACACAAGCGAGTCTGTAAGCGGTTTATCATAGATTCTATAATTAAATTCTTTATTTCCTGTCTTCCCATAAACGATTTCTGTATAGTCACTTATTGGACCATCTCTATTGATAGACAAGCTTCGATAGCCCATCTTCTGCAAGGCTAAACGAACTGAATCAAGCCGCTCTAAACTTAACCCTATCTTTCGTAACTCCTTCTCTTGTTCCTTTTGGGACCCAATATCAACGCCATGAAAATTGATTTCTTGATTTGAAGAGACTCCCCAGTGCGTCAGTTTTCCATGCTTCGAATATTCTACAAAGAAGCCTGTACTATCTGGCAGCCAACTTCTTGTAACCTTAATAAGTCTCTCTATATTCTGTTGATTAGCCTTGTATGATGCCTCCATCGTCTCAGGGGTACATTCTTTTTGTGGAACAACAGCAAATACCGTAATACACAACATCTGTAAGATATTAAAGCAATGGAGCCCAAGAAAGATATTGTTCACATAATTACGATACCAAACTGACTGTACAACAGAACTGATATAAACAATAGCAATCGGTATTGAAATAAACCACCCAAGCTTCACAAAAAAGATAAGCAAGGAAAAGGAGCCAGCTATATCGTCCTCTTCATAGATGACATACATGATTATTAACAACAAAATTGTTATAAAAACAAGCATCAAAAAACGTAATAACAACCAGCAAGAGAAGTGATAATTACTTACGCAAGTCACATCCATACTACTTACATCTTGTTTTTGTTTATTCCTCTTCCCTTGATTCATCAATAGCCAAACTCCAAGAACTATTAAGAAGAGGAAAATGTTAACAGTAAAAATAATCATATTATATGTTGATTAAACTTTCAGGACATTATTGGACAAAGATACTTATTTATCTCCTTAATTACAAGAGAACAAGCTAAAATATGTTCATTAATAAATAGGCTAAATCTCACTTAACTAAGAAGCCATTTATTACACATCGGTATAATGTTTTTTTTATTTTCAAGTTGCTGTCATTTTAACATTTAAAGAGAACTCACTGTGTAACAGTTTATTACCTCTTTACAAAGAATGACAGCAGTGACAGCAAATTTGATTTCAGGAAGAAATAGGTAAACTACCCAATATCACAACACAAAGTAGCTGGAGAGCATTAAAACAATGAAAAACAAGAAAAACTTTATTCGTATTATCACGATGTCGAATAGCTTGAACCAGCGAGCAAAAATAAATAATAATAAGAGGTATTGAAATAAACCAACTTCCAACAACAAATATCATGATCCAAAAGCAACATTCGCCTGCATCATCACCTGCAAACGAAGCGTATAATGTTAAGAACAGAAAGGCAGTAACCAAAGCAAACGCCAGCACACGTAGGGATATCCAAAAAAAGGAGAGCCAATTCTTTTTATAAAGCGTTTCTATTTTTACCGCTTCCCCACTCTTCGCACCATTATTCCAATGACTCACTAATAGTGATACACCAAGAGCAAGAATACAAATTAGTATAATGATAGTAAATGCAATCATAATTAATTTATTGTGCCAGAAAAGCCGACCGTATAAATAACAAGAAAGACCTCTTGCAAAGATATCCTTTTATTCTCACATATACAAGTGAAGCATCTATAAAGAAATGACTTCAATAACTTACAAGAAAGTTTTATCATGTATATATTGTAACTCGTCACACATAGCGTTGATTGTTAAACTCCTTGCAACATGTTATAGAAAGAGGGTGTATCAATCACTTGACACACCCTCAAACATTATTTGTAATCTATTTGATTATACTTCGTTCAGTCTAAACTTACTTGATAGCTTCACCATTTGCCTCAACTGGCCAATAGATATTCTGGTACAAGTTAGAGTTCTCTGCATTACCATCAGGTGAACAGAGCTGCATCTCCTGATAAGAGAATGGAGACAAGTAGTGTGCCTGATAGAAGGTGTAACCATTATAGAGAATGTTGTTAGTCTTCTGAATCTGGTAAGGACGAATATACTTTGAAAGTGTCTTAGCTGACATCGTAGCCTTAGACTCACCATCAGCAATAATCAGACTCACACCCTTATCATTTACAAAAGAAGGATTCTGATAGATCTGATCCCAGAAGTTAACACCCTCAATCTGATACTTCTTCACCTGATCCAAAGCTGCCCAACGAATCAAGTCATCGTCACGAAGACCCTCACCTGCAAACTCGCTACGACGCTCACGACGGATAGAATAGAGTGTTGCATCTACTGGATGACCAGCTGAGAATGCTGCCCAATCGTATGATGGACGATTCACATCAGCCTCCTTACTCATATCAGTAGCAGCAATAGTTGTTGAGATTGGAGCAGTGATACCTGCACGTGCACGCAAAGCTGTCCAATAACCTGTTGCTGTTGCATCCAAAGAACCAGTACGGAGGTAAGAAGCCTCAATGTAGTTGAGCATAGCTTCCTCAACACGGATGATAATCTGACCATCAACATCAGAGAAAGTCTGACCTAACTGCATTGCAGGGTCGTAGTTGTAGAACTTACGCTGGCGATAACCAGTTACGTCTCTACTTGCCTGGTCTGTTGCAAAAAGTGTTGCAGCATTAAACAAGATCTTAGTAAGTGGAGTTGCTCCTGCAGCCAACTTTTCGTTAGCCAAGTCAATACTCTTCTGATCAATACCAAGAACATCAGACTCACCAAACATGAAGAGCTGCAGACGCTCATCACGATCAGTCTTAGCCAAGTCAACAGTAGTATCACCGTGATAGCCTGAACCAGATGCGTAGATAGGCAAACCATTCTTCATAAGGAATGACTCTACGAGACCACGTGTCCAACCTGAAGACAAACCACCACGCAGTTTGTTTGATGTAAGGTGAGCTACATTGATATCAGTATTGAATTCTCTCCACAACAGAACTTCTGGATACTTTGCCAAGTTTGGACTTGCAAACATATCATAGTATGGATTCCAACCATTATACTGTCCAATAGTACTTGGGTTCATCACATGACTATTCTGAGTAGACAAAGGTACAGCATCACACACCTTCTTAGCAGCATCAATGGCTTGATCAAGGAAGAAGTTTACCTCATCATCCTGATTGATAGTGAAGTTCTTGTTCCACTCCTTATTCTTACCTGGCCAGTTAGCATCACCTGGTACACGACCTGTTCCTCTGTGATACTTCTCGAAGGTTGCTTCATAGAGTGCCATTCTTGACTTCATAGCCAAAGCAGCATTCTTATTGATGCGAACCTTATTAGCAAAGTTCACCTGCAACTTATCAATAGCCTTATCCATATCAGAAAGAATCTGACGTGCAACAAGGTTACGAGGCTGACGCTTACTTGCTGCTACGAGGTCTTTATCAATGTTTAACTCCTCAAGCATGATAGGGAAGTCACCGTAAGTCTTCAACTTATCAAAGTAGAGCATAGCTCTGATGAAGTAAGCTTCACCCATGTATTGATTGATGAGTTCTGGTGTACCAGTTACTTCTCCTTTGGCAATCTTTGCTTCACTTTCATTAATGAATTTATCTACATTTCTGATAGCATACACATCAAGACCTCCTGATGTTGGGACTTTCCACTGGTCCTGTAGGTACATTCCAGAGTTTCCATCTCTTGCAGCTTGGTTATCTGTACCATTATCAAATGTAGCAACACCTCCAAACCAGCCACTATTATTAGGGAAAATACTTGTATAGTAGTTGATGGTGAATGTACCAAGTTGATCCGCAGTTTTGAAGTATTCGCTTGGTGAAACCTGATCAAGAGGTTTTCTATCAAGGAAATCATTACATGAAGTAACAGTCATGCCAAGGCACAGCAATGGTAGACCACCTTTTAGTATATCTGAAATAATCTTTTTCATAATTCCGTTATGTTTAGAAGTTAAGATTCAAACCGAATGAAACAGTTCTCTGAAGAGGATAAATCTTTCCAGGTCCCCAGTCTCCTCCTGTTGCTTCAGGGTCGAAAATCTTATTCATCTTAGTGAATGTAGCAAGGTTCTCAGCAGAGAAATAGAAACGAACGCGGCTTGCACCAATTTTGCTTGCAATAGCAGCAGGGAGAGTATAACCAAGCTGAATATTCTTGATTCTCATGTATGCTGCATTCTGTAGATATCTGTCGCTTGTCTGGAAGTTCTTAGAACCCGCGCCGAAGAGAGGTCTTGGATAGAAAGCATTTGGATTAGGACCGAAGTTGGTATCGGTAGCTGGACGCCAGTAGTCAAGGTGATCCTTAAATGCTGCACTCTGCCACAAACCAGTATTAGCACCAACGCTATAAGGAGAAGCATCCCAGAAGTCACGCTTACCAACACCCTGCATAAAGATGAGGAAGTCAAAGCCCTTCCAGTTAGCATCCAAAGTAATACCGAAACGATAACGTGGCAAAGAGTTACCAATCTTGGTCAAGTCACCCATATCATCGTATGTGCTCTTACCAGAGTTCACTTTCTTATCACCATCAAGGTCTTTGTACATAACATCACCGGCAGCCCAGTTAGAACCCCAAGATGGTTTGTTATTAACTAACCATTCGTTCATCTGCTGATCAGTCTGTGCTATACCTTCTACTTTATAACCATAGATATCGCCCATACGCTTACCTGCGCACCATTGAGAAAGCAGTCTATTTGGATTATAGAAGTTCGTAATAGTCTGGTAATCATCAGAGAGAACAACCTTAATACCATAGTTTACTTGTCCAACTCTATCTCTCCATCTTACTTCTAAGTCCCAACCATTAGAACGCATATCACTATTATTCTCAGCTGGCTGTTTTGCACCCAAGATAGAAGGCTTAACAGGAGCAGGACCTACCATATCCTTTGTTGTACGAACGAAGTAGTCGAAAGTACCCTGCAATCTGTTGTTGAACATACCGAAGTCAAGACCGATGTTCCATGACTGTACTCTCTCCCATGTGAGGAAAGGTGAAACAAGTCCAGGAACATTTGAAGTATTGACGCGTTCGCCATTGATAATCCATGCAGAAGAGTTTGAGCTGATAGGCTGACTGAGGAACCAAGGGTAGAGTTGTACTGTATTAGTATTACCAAGTGAACCATATGTCAATCTCAACTTAAGAGTATTAATAGTCTTAGTAAGAGGCTTGAAAAACTGTTCGTTGGCAATATTCCAACCGAGTGCAATAGATGGGAAAGTACCCCATGTCTTGTCACCAATGAAACGTGAAGAGCCGTCTCTACGGATAGAGAACTCAGCCAAATAACGTGAGTCGTAAGCATAGTTGATACGACCAAACATACCCATCGTTGACCATTGTGTATTAGAGAAGCCACGTCCAACAACTTTATTAGTTGCATTGTTAAGGGTTGGCACTAATGGTGTTACAAGGTCAGCTTGTGAAGCACTGAGGTAAGTATAAAGATTAGACTCCATGTCCAAACCAGCAAGGAACTTAAATTCATGCTTGTCATTGAGTGTCATATTATACTCAGTGAAGAAACGTCCATTGTAGTAATTATTCTTTGACATTGCTTCACCAACATTAGACTTTCCTGCTGCATAGTCTCCACTCCATGCTGCAGCTACTGGATGCTGATCTGGGTCATAGTAGTAGATAGGCAACACATCCCAATGGTTGTGGTAGTTAGTTGTATTATAGTTACCTTCTAATCTAATCTTCCAACCCTTGATTGGTCGGAACTCAAGAGCAAGCTGCTGGAAGAGCTTATCCTCTTGGGTTGCATCAATACCACCATTTTCCATCTGTAGAATCTCATTACCATGAACATAGTGTCCGTTTGGATCGTAAACAGGGTTGGTAGGCCAGCGGCGTGCGATATTATGGAAGAAGAGTCCAGTCATATAAGATGGTCTGCTATAGTCTTCACGAATCCACTTAGAGTTATAGGTAACTGTTGCCCAATCAGTGAGATTTGCTGTAACCTTAGAAGAGAAGTTATATCTCTTCAACTTATCCTTACCATGACGGATCAATCCACGCTGACTTAAGATAGCTCCACTGATATAGTAGTTCACCTTATTACCGCCTCCACTTACAGAAATATTATGTTCTGTTGAAGGTACGGCAGATCTATACATCTCCTTGAACCAGTTGGTATTGTCCCAAGAACCTGTGTACATACTCCAAGGCTCATTAGCAGCAGTACCCTGCCATGTTGTAGTAACCTCTTCACCTGGTGCAGGTGTGCCATTGATATGATTCTTAATCTTGTTCAGCATATCCTGGCTGAATGGAGCATTACCACCACTATTAGCAGCAGCATCATTCCAATAGCGTGCGAAATCGTATGAGTTAGGCATCTCAGGAATCTGAGTTGCTGTAGAGAAACGTACGTTACCATTATAAGAAACGTTCATACGACCTTCCTTACCACTCTTGGTTGTAACGAGAATAACACCAAACGCAGCACGTGAACCATAGATTGCACTTGATGAAGCATCCTTCAATACAGAGATACTCTCGATGTCATTTGGAGAAATAGAGTACAAATCACCCTCAGAACCATCGATAAGTACGAGTGGAGCAGCATTAGAACCTTGACCGATAGTTCCTATACCACGAATGTTAAGTCCCATGCGGCTCTTCAATGAACCACCCGCATTACCTACGCTGAAGTTCAAACCAGGAACCTCACCCTGCAATGCCTGTGCAACACTCGTTACAGGACGAGACTCAAGTTGCTTTGAGTTTACAACAGAGACAGCACCAGTAAGGTTGACCTTCTTCTGAGTACCATAACCGACAACAACAACGTTCTCGAGCATCTCACTGTTCTCTTGGAGAGTAACCTTAAGGTCCTTACCACTCCAAGTTACCTGCTGGGTCTTGTAACCAACATAAGAAATAGTAAGTGAAGATCCAGAAGCAACGCCTGCAATCTCAAAATTACCATCAAGGTCAGTTACACTTCCCTTTTTCTGTCCATTACTTACGACAAAGACAGATGCTCCTACGACAGGATCTCCATTATTGTCGACAACTGTTCCTTTACATACAGACTGCTGTTGAACAACAGCTGCATTCGCTTCATACGTAATGTTGGCATGCAGTAAACTTGTACTGAACAAAGCCACCATTAACAAGCTCGTAGTCCTTTTTCTTTTTAGGTACATAGGCTTTAAGTATACTTAGGTTAAAAAATACTTTTAGGTTTATTTATCGCAAAGTTAAATCATTTTAAACGTCCATTCTACAATATCAATGATAAAAAACGTTAAAGATACGCTTTGTTTAGTTTATTGTAATAAAAACAACCACAATTCATACATTCTTTTGCACTTTTCTACATTAAACAAGACCTGACAGCGACTCTTTCAGGCACATGGATAACATGCTATTCAACAAAGGAAGCTCAATCGAGAAAAAAGAGACTGATTCTACTACTATCAAGATTATACATTAATTAATAGACAAAGATACTTTTCAAAACCACATGGAGCTATTTTAATAAATATAACTTGAATAGAGCTATCAGAGTTTCTTCCGTCAGTTCATCCTCTGTTACATTTATATAGTAATGCCCATAACTATATGAAAATCTTTTGTTCTTATCAGGTTTATCACGGCACACATTGATATATACACTCCTCGTGAAGTCTAATATATTTGAATTTAGGAACAACCACTTTGCAACTGTTTGTGTCAAGTTCCCATATTTATTACTGAGTTCATCGGGCGTCATCGCTGGTCGAAGAAAACACACATGAAATCCGTTATAGTGTGTAGATAATTGTGTACAAGGGGAACTATACGCATAACCCTCAGACGTAGAGACATTCCAACTCTCCGCCAACTCAAATGTCTTAAAGTGTCGTGTCAAAGAATCAATTTGAGGGATGAGCTGTTGAATAACTTCTGGCTTATTATTCTTCACAGCATTACATGATATTTCCAAAATATCAATCAAACTTCCTCGCCCAACATCTACCTTACGTGAAGAGTATTCAGCCCCATCTTGCAAGTCAAAGAAGAAACAAGTCTTTAATTGAATACCAAGCTTCTTACGTACAAAAGTTGTAGAAGAAAACACAGCATAACGCAGCAATGATGCTATTTTCATTTGACAAAGACTATCAGTGATTTCTTTCTTATTGCCTTTTAAGTCCTTGTAAGCAAGTATGTATGTTCGTTCTGAGAAGTGTGAACCCTTGATTACTTGCAAAGCGTACTTCTCAGACTCCCCGTCTACAACAATATACTGTTGTGAGGCGAGAGGATTATACAACTCCTTAAGTACAGGCGCATAGAGTTCATAATCCTGCTTATTACAAGGGGAAAGACGGTTCTGTGCCACCGAGGCTATCGCCATAAAGAGTAGCAATGAAAGCAACAAAACCTTAATGACATAAGTACTATAAAATTCTTTCATATCTTCAACTTCATGCTCTTGATCGTAATTAAGGAAGCACCTTACTCTTCCAGTTTCCGAATCACCCTACAAGGGTTACCAGCAGCCACAACGCCACTTGGTATATCATGTGTCACGACAGAACCAGCACCGATAGTTGTATTATCGCCTATTGTCACACCCGGAACAACTACGACATTACCACCAATCCACACATTATTTCCTACATGAATAGGCAACGCATACTCTAACTTCTTGTTTCGCTGCTCAACATCAAGTGGATGTCCAGCTGTATAGAAGGCACAATTAGGCGCAATAAAAACATTATCGCCAAATGTCACCTTAGCCTCATCGAGGATCACGCAATTAGTATTAGCAAAGAAATTCTCACCTACTTCAATATTATAACCATAGTCACAAAAGAACGGAGCAACAATAAACATTCCCTCGCCAGCCTTACCAAACAACTTTCTAAGGCGTTCCATGCGTTCCTCCCTACGTGAAGGCGGAATTTGATTGATTTCAAAACATTCATTCTCGCAGTTGTATAGATCACTCAAAACCTCTGGGTCGTTTGCCTGATAAAGCATCCCTTTCTGCTGTTTCTCCTTCTCTGTCATAATCTTGACTTTAACGTTTATGCTCACAAAGATACAAATCAATTTCTAAGAAACAGAGATTTTCATTCACGAAAAATATATTTTTAAGGAAGAAAAGGCCGAGATGCGTGAAGTTTTTTGTATTTTTGCGACTACAATCTATTAATAACTTAATAAAGAAAAAACATGAATACGATAACATACGAATTTTTATTGAGACTTTTCGTTGCAGCAATTCTCGGTGGTGTAATTGGTTTGGAACGTGAATATCGTGCGAAGGAAGCAGGTTTCAGAACTCACTTTCTCGTTGCTTTAGGTAGCGGTCTGTTTATGATTCTATCACAATTTGGCTTTGACGATGTACTCGGACATTACGAACTGGTTTCACTCGACCCCAGCCGTATAGCCTCACAGGTAGTAACGGGTATTGGTTTCATTGGTGCAGGAACTATCATATTCCAAAAACATGTGGTACGCGGACTGACGACAGCGGCAGGTCTATGGGTCACATCGGCTATCGGTATGACGGCAGGTGCAGGAATGTATGTTCTATCTATTGCTACAACGGTCCTTGTCTTGCTCTGTTTGGAAGCACTTTATTTTATTCTCCTACACTTTGGCACACGCAATATAACAGTTACGTTCAGCACACCAAAAGAAGAAAATATCCAACTTGTTCTGCAGCGATTACGTGATAAGGAAATTATCATTGACTCCTACGAGATGAAGCGCAAAGACACGTCATCAGGCTATTACTACGTTGTAACGATGGAAATGAAGTTCAAGCGGAAGCGTTATAAGAACCACCTCCTCAACTTTATGGCTGAATTTGAAAACGTAACCGTCGAAACTATGGAGTAAATAGAAGCATCATAATAAGGGGCACACCTTTCACACAGCTGTAAACAAACTCTTAACACAGAAGTATGAAACGTGTGCCCTTATTGCTTCCTTACATTTTGATAAAGGCAAAGGATAAATTTAGAGTTTTATCAAGCATAACTTATTATACTCCTAAAGCATGCTTTTAAGCTATAGAAGAATAGCAATATAAGACTCGTATAACCAATTATATATGACCATTCCGACTACTAACTACAAATTATTTTCATGAAAAAAAATATTTTTGTTCATGAAGAAAATTATTTTTTTTCACGTAAATAAATTCTTCTTTTCACGAAAATAATTCGGACATAGAACTTAGGTCCATATAAAAGAGCCCACAATGAAGGATAAAAAGTTATACGATTAAAGACAAAATAAGCTCTTTATTATAAAATAAAAACAAGGTTATACGATGAAAAACAACTAAAAGACACGTTGATAAGCCTGTCGACTATCTCCATTCTCAACATAAATAATACCACAATAAACAAAACCTAACCGAGCCAAAGAGGTCTGCATTGGACGATTATCTGCATGAGTATCTATACGAATAGATGAGGTTAGTGCCGAACAATACTTGATAATATCAGCCATTACACCATGTACACCTTCCACAGAAGCCACACGATGAATGACATAATAAGGTTGATCATCAAGCCAACTACCATTATCAATATGGTGGTAATTAGGCTCTGGTCCCTCCTTAGCTACAAATGTTGCTATAGGTTTTCCACACTCATGAATTAGATAACAAACACCTTGTGTGATGTCACGCCTTATAGTACTCTCAGCAGGATAACTTGCTGACCATTGATTAGGATTACCTGCCTTAATCATCTTTGCTTTCCCTTGCTCAATAAGTCCCATCACAATAGATAAATCATCTATTGATGCTCTGCAGATAGTACGACCAGATGACGGATTGATTGTTTTCTCCTTTGTCATAAGAATGCTACTTTTGTTTTTCCTACGATGCAAAAATACAAAGAAAACCTAACATCAAGTTCTTGATATAAAAGAAAGTTGGACAAAACGAAAAATAATGAGTATCTCGCTGATAATGAGATGAAGAAAAAATGTACAAAAAATAATTGCGAATAAAGAAATTAATATGTATTTTTGTCATCATAATCAAATACTAATCTTATAAAAAACTACAACAATGGAGAATAACCTTTTTAAGCATTCAGCCAATAGACTGGAAGCACACTTGGGCAAAGATTCACATGAGTTTACAAAAGATGATATCAAGCAAGTTGTTAGTGACTTGAATATCAGAATGATCAACTTCATGTATCCTGCTGGTGACGGACGATTGAAGACACTAAACTTCATGCTTCACACACCCGACTACTTGGAAACAATACTTACAAGTGGCGAGCGCGTTGATGGTTCTTCGCTTTTCAGCTTTATTGCTGCAGCAAGTAGTGATCTCTACGTCATGCCACGTTTCTCTACAGCGTTTATCGATCCTTTCTCTGAGATTCCAACGCTCTGTATGCTCTGCTCTTTCTTCGACCGAGATGGAAATCCGTTAGCTTCGTCTCCAGAGTACACACTCCACAAGGCTATGGATGCCTTTAAGAAAGTGACAGGAATGGAGTTTCATGCCATGGGTGAGTTAGAATACTATGTTATCAGAGAGGACGAAGGAGTGTTCCCTGCAGACGACCAGCATGGATATCACGAGAGTTCTCCTTTCTCTAAGGGTAATGACTTCCGTATGCGCTCTATGCAGTTGATTGCTGAGTGTGGCGGAAAGATTAAGTATGGACATTCTGAAGTGGGTAATTTCATCGAGAATGGACGCTGTTATGAGCAGAACGAAATTGAGTTCCTGCCTGTTCCTGCAAATGAATGTGCAGAACAGTTACTCATTGCCAAATGGGTTATCCGTAGCTTAGGTTATGAAGAAGGACTCGATGTTACTTTCGCTCCAAAGATTACTGTGGGCAAAGCTGGTTCTGGTATGCACATCCACATGCGTATAATGAAAGATGGTAAAAACATGATGCTCGATGGAGGAAAGCTCTCTAAGGATGCGCGCCGTGCTATTGCAGGTATGATGGACTTAGCAGAAAGTATCACAGCCTTTGGCAATAAGAACCCAACCTCTTACTTCCGTCTTGTTCCGCATCAGGAAGCACCAACAAATGTATGCTGGGGTATGAGCAACCGTTCTGTACTTGTTCGCGTACCATTAGGTTGGACTTCTGGCGAAGATATGTGTCACAAAGCTAATGACATAGAGCCACTCACAGCACGTGACTACACAATCAAGCAGACCGTTGAGATGCGTTCCCCAGACGCTTCAGCTGATATCTATCAGCTTTTAGCTGGTCTTTGCGTAGCTTGTCGCCATGGATTTGAGATGGAGAATGCGGAGGCTGAGGCAGAAAGAACCTTTGCTGATGGTGATATCCACGATCCAAAGAATGCAGAACGCTATGCCACATTAGCTCAGTTACCTGACAGTTGTGCCGCTTCGGCTGACTGTTTAGAGCGTCAACGTAAGGTATATGAAGAGCATGGTGTCTTCTCTCCTGCTATGATTGATGGTATAATCAAACAGCTCCGTTCTTTCAACGACCGTACACTTCGCCAAGAGGTTGAGAGCAAGGAAATGATGATGGAGAAACTTGTTCGCCAATACTTCCACTGCGGATAAAGCAAAATATCATTTTAAAGTGTGACTAATAGTAGTCCAAATATAAAATCCCAGGCAACGAAAAGGTTGTCTGGGATTTTTCAAACATAAAAGTTTTACTTAGTTTTATATATCTAATCTCATACTTAACATATTATTACAAGACTATCATACAAACCTATCTGAAGAGAATTAATGGCATACACTTTGCTACTTTTAAATCTATTAAAGATTAAGAAATTATGAGTTTACAAGAAATATTAGACCATAGAAGGGCTGTTAGGCTTTTTGACTCTAACAAGCCACTTGATAGCACTGTTGTAAAGAAATGTATTGAGCAGGCAACCTTAGCCCCTACAAGTTCTAACTTACAACTTTGGGAGGCTTATCATGTAACTGACAAGAAGGTTTTAGAGAAATTGGCACCAGCATGCTTAGACCAGTTAACAGCGCGTTCTGCCCAACAGATAGTTGTGTTTGTAACCCGTCAAGACCTCTACAAGAAACATGCACAGGCGGCACTTGCATTTGAAAAGGAAAATATTAATAATTATAGTCCAACAGAGAAGAAGGAAAAGCGCATTAAAAAGTTAGAACTATATTATGCGAAAGTAATGCCGCTTCTCTATTCGCGTTGCTTTGGATTATGGGGACTTGTTCGTAAGGTCTTAGCACAAACAATTGGTCTTTTCCGCCCAATCATGCGCCAAGTGAGCGAAGGTGATATGCGAGTTAATGTACACAAAAGTTGTGCTTTGGCTGTTCAGACTTTTATGTTAGCTATGAGTGAGGCTGGCTATGACACCTGTCCACTTGAAGGTTTCGACAGTCTATTGGTAAAGAAGGCACTGAATCTACCTTACAATACAGAAATAAACATGGTTATTACCTGTGGGGTTCGTATGCCAAATGGTGTGTGGGGAGATCGTTATCGCCGTCCATTTGAGGAAACCTATCACTTGGTTTAGGCACTATCCTGTTAATTACCTTTACTGGGCTATGATCACTCTAAGTAATAGGGGGAACACATAGAAAAGCGAAAAAGAGATAAGAAAGAGTTTAGTAAGGATTTTGTCCTTATCCATTGTCTTATTCAAATAGAAATACGTATCTTTGCAAAGAATCTGAACAAGACAATGGATAAGGATATTAAAGACTTAAAGATAGCTGTAGCCGGAACTGGCTATGTAGGACTCAGCATTGCAACATTACTGAGTCAGCACCATCATGTAACGGCTGTTGACGTAGTAAAAGAAAAGGTTGACCTGATAAATAATAGACGTTCGCCTATTCAAGATGATTATATTGAGCAGTATTTGGCAGAGAAAGACTTAAAACTCACTGCTACTTTGGATGCAGAGACTGCTTATAGAGGTGCTGACTTTGTAGTCATCGCTACGCCAACAAATTACGATCCAGTGAAGAACTACTTTGATACACGTCGTGTTGAGGAAGTTATCGAAATCGTAATGAAGGTGAACCCAGAGGCTATCATGGTCATTAAGTCTACTATCCCTGTTGGCTACACAGAGAATATCAGAGCAAAATACAACTGCAATAATATTCTCTTTGCTCCAGAATTCTTACGCGAAAGTAAAGCACTTTACGACAATCTTTATCCAAGTCGTATTATCATTGGTCGTCCTGAAGGTGACGAACGCTTGGAACAAGCAGCCCAGTTATTTGCTCAGTTATTGCAAGAAGGAGCTATTGAAGAGAATATCCCTACCCTATTTATGGGATTAACAGAGGCAGAAGCAGTGAAGCTATTTGCGAATACTTATCTTGCCCTGCGCGTAAGTTATTTCAATGAGTTAGACACTTATGCAGAGGTAAAAGGGCTTGATACGTCTAATATCATTCAAGGTGTATGCCTTGACCCACGTATCGGCTCTTTTTATAACAATCCTTCTTTCGGTTATGGCGGCTATTGTTTGCCTAAGGACACTAAGCAGCTGCTTGCTAACTATGCCGATGTACCTGAAAATCTTATCCAAGCCATCGTTGAGAGCAATCGTACACGCAAGGACTTCATAGCTGACCAAGTATTGCACAAAGCTGGTTATTACAACTATTACGACCGTGGCGACTATAGCCCTGAAGATGAGAAAGAGTGCATCATCGGTGTCTATCGACTTACTATGAAATCTAATAGTGACAACTTCCGCCAAAGTTCAATTCAAGGAGTAATGAAACGAATTAAGGCAAAGGGTGCACAAGTCATCATCTATGAGCCTACGCTTGAAGATGGCGCAACCTTCTTCGGTAGCCTTGTTGTCAACAACCTTGCTGACTTCAAACAGCGTTGCCATGCCATCATTGCCAACCGATACGATAAGTGCCTTGATGATGTAAAAGAAAAAGTGTACACAAGAGATATATTTAGGAGGGATTAAAAAATATATAAAGAAAATGTATATAATATTTTAAAGAAACCAAACATTATATAATAAATTTTATTTACCTTTGCAGCCGAATATCAAGCAGATCTATGTGTAGATTTACGCTATAAAGATTTCACCTGAATTAAAGAGCGTTTGACCAACCCTCACCTGAAAATTCATCTATTCTGAATGATAGTAACTGCGCTTAACCAAGTCCTTTAAAGGAATGATTTTTCTGTATGCGTAGGGTAAAGAACTACTTTATTTTTAGTAATAGATAAACGAACAGACAAAGGGGATAAACGTCATTGCCCCCACGCTTCTCTATTTAACTTAATTTTCAAACTGCTTACTTTGGGGAGTCAAGTTTGCATAAAGAACAAAACTATGAAAAAGTTCTTATTTTCACTCATTATGAGTTTGATGTGTGTATCTGCTTTTGCGCAGAAAGAAGTTCAAGTAAAAGCAGGAACAATTATTCCTTTAAGAGCTACAAACACAGTAGCTGCTGCTGATGTGAAGGCTGGTGACAAAGTTTTATTTACAGTAGCACGTGATGTCAATATTGATGGCGTGACAGCTATCCCCTATGGAACTTCTGTCTCAGGAATAATTACATTAGCAAAGAAATCTTCTTGGTGGGGTACAAAAGGAAGACTAAGTCTTAATGTTACAGAATTGGTTATGCCAAATGGTACAGTTATTCCATTGGAAAATGGTATGGTACAAATTCAAGGTAAAAATAGAACAGCCTTGTCTGTTGTACTATTTACTTTTGTCGTATGGCCAGCATGCTTTATTTGTGGTTCAAAAGCTGAAATGCAAGCTGGATATGAAATACAAGCAAATGTTGCAGCAAATACAACATTAAAGGTAGAATAATAAAATAGTAAAAAAGAGGATGTGTCAAAATATAAATTTACAGTTTGACAAGTTTTAGAACTATTAGTAGGATTCTCCGAAAAGAAAAGACTATTTCTTTATTATAAAACGACTATTGAAATGGTCTTTTTTGATTGGTTTATTTCTGTTTATAATATTACTGAAAGATATTTGTATTTTTACACACCTACTTTTATTTAACCCTAATTGATTAGTAGACGATAATACTCATCATTTCTTCTTTGCATATTATTCCTAACTTCTTTCATTTATTTGTCGATCAAATTAGACAGCCTTAGTCACTAATAAACGACATGAGTTTAAAGTTACTGTCACTACTGTCAGCCTAACATATAACATAAACACTTTATAATATGCATATTACGAGAAATATTAAAAGTGACAGCAACTGAAAACAAAATTTGTTTAGCCTCTAATGACCAATCTGGGTTTAATATTTCAGCAAGTAAGAACCACATAAAAGATAAAAAGGCTTGTCTCCCGACAAACCTATTTATAATACAAAAACATTATGAAATAATTTATTTCGCGAACAAGATTATCATTTAATAATTATGGCTTATGTCGCACATTTACAAGTGCGACACTTGCGTTCGCAGTACCGCTCGCACTGCACGCGAATGTCATAACCCAACATTGCACCGAGGATAAAATCCTCTTCTGGTGACAATTGGTTGAGTGGTTTAGTTATCATCAGTCGGATAGCATCAAGGCACTCCTGTCGACCAAAGAACAGGTTCATACGGTCACGACCCACCGGCTGAATAATATAAGGGATATTCTGACGTTCAAGGCGTAGCGTAGCGAATGACTCATACTTCTTGTTACAAGTATACAAAACCATCTGTCGAACGCCCTTCTGAAACTCGTAGATGTGATTCATCAACACCTTCATGTCGGCGGTAATCATATCTGTCATCATAGTTATCCCTTTGTGTGAATAGTTATAATGTAAGCGCTAAGTTTCAATTTACCTTACAATGCAGGCTTAATAGCTGCCAACCATGCATCGATACGACCTTCTGTCTGATCGTCTTCATTTACATCGTCCAAAGCAAGACCTACGAACTGACCATCAACAACAGCCTCGCTGTCATCAAAAGTATAGCCATCTGTTGATACACCAGGAAGGATATTTGCGCCCTCTGCTGCATCATAAATCTCCTTCATTGCACTGCAGAAGGTATCTGAATAGCTCTCGCTATCACCGCAACCAAAGATAGCAACAGTCTTGCCAGAGAGGTCAGTACCCTTCAGTACGCTGATACCATCATACCAATCATCCTGTAACTCACCTGCACCCCATGTTGAAGAACCGAGGATAAGGTTATCATTCTCTGCTACAACATCTGCAGAGAAATCAGACACGTTAATAGCTTCAACGCCGAGTTTCTCAGCGATGGTATTTGCAATGCTTTCGCATGTACCGGTTGATGAACCGTAAACAACAATAGTCTTCTTCATATTTTGTTACTGATTTAATTTCTGATTTTATTAATCTTTACGGTTGCAAAGATACAATGAAAAACTATTACCTGCAATACCTAAAAATGATGGTTTGTGCAAAATACCTACTTTTAGGGAGTACTTAGTTTTACTTTATAAACTTCTTTCCATTTCTTATGTATATACCTTTAGGTAGATTTGTTTCAGAAATTCCTACATAACGACCATCTAAGAGGTAAATACGATTATCATTTTGCGTTGGCACCTTCTTTTGACCAATCGTATTAATACCTAAAGTCGTTCTACGTAAGACTTCTCTCAGACCTGCAGCAACATCAATCTGTCCATATCCATAAAGATTATTAGGATAACTAAGTGAAGTATCATAGCGGGTACAAGTCTTAGAGAATATCTCCAGACAATCAGCTGGTGTCAACGTTGGATCTGCTTGCAACCAAAGTGCTATCGCACCTGCTACAACTGGTGCAGACATGGATGTCCCTGCGTTAGCGTTCCATGCATAGGTACGACCATTATAATCAAAATGACGAACATCACTCTGTACAGAACCATTTACATTCGCTGGATTGTTGATAAAGAAAGTACTATAAGATGAAACGATATTCTGACCTGGTGCCATTACATCTGGCTTTATACGCCCGTCCAACGTTGGTCCCATAGCGGAGAATGGAGAACGTATACCATTCCGCCCGCTATCATATACTTTCTTTTCACCCAGATAATTGACAAACTGTGTACGATAGCTTGTTGAACCAACACATATCACATCAGGAGAACTGGAAGGGGAAAAGATTGTATATCTGCAATCACCCGCATCCAATACTGGGTCAAGTGTGTGTGGAAACATATAGCCCGACATACGATAAAGTTCTATATCAGCATCCCTACCTATAACTTGTAGTGAAACCTGTGGACTATCCCCTACTTTTGATGGACTACTCAGTTGAAAGTCATAAGCCGTCTCACTCGCATCGTAACTATTAGGATAAGCCAACACACGCCATATATACTTCTTTCCTCCTACTGATAAGGTATCAGTGAGAAGTGAGTCTTGAGCACTACAAATATTAACTGTTGAGACATCAACAATAGTTGGAGAAGTAGCATTCTCATATACACTAACACGGAAAGTAAAAGGCTGCTTAGACTTAGCCGTACAACTGAATCGCTTCTCACTACTCATGATAAATGCTCCAGCTCGCTCCTTCCCAAAACCTTTATGTATATACGAATTCCTTGCTCCATTGTTACCTGCAGAAGACACAATAATTCGTCCCGGTCCTACCAGTTTAGCAAGTAAATCATAATACAACTGGTCATCACCATGAAAGTCTTGTGAACTGCCCTCACTAAAATTGATAACACAAGGTTGATGCATACGTTCTGCGTAATCAAAAATATATTTGAAACCAAGTGCATCAGTAGCATAGGTGTACTTATAATAATCCTTTGGGGCAATCAAAGAAATATTATCAGCAGCATTATCTACCAAAACCAAATCAGCTTCACATGCCACACCTCGATAAGGAGAAATCACTCTGTTCCCTTCCGCCCCACTACCAGCTGCGATGCCAGCCGTATGCGTTCCATGTGTTTGTGTTTCACCATCAAAAGGATGACTCAACTGTAACAAGACATCTTTTCCCACGTAATCACGCCCCACATATAAATTTGAACCTATCGTATCACGCGACAACTGATCCCACATCGCTTTGATACGATAACGACTCATATCTCCCGAATAAAAGTTAGGATGTGTCAAATCAAACCCTATGTCTTGTACACCAACAACTACACCACGTCCAGTATAGGTTTGTGATAGTCCCTCACCCATATAAACAGCCTCAGCATTAACAACCAAACGAGTCGTATCCATCTGTACACTGCATCGCCTACCCGTTTCTATCCGCTTTACTTGTTTACCACAAGACAATGCCCCAAGTTTGTTAAGAGGGATAGCCGCAATACTAACATCTCCCACACGTGCCAGTTCTTTACAGCCATATTGTTTAAGCACTTCTGCTGAATTACCATCAATACGCACAAAAGCAGTCAGCAATCTATTGTCACTCTTACTACGAGTAAGCTGCTTATTGACCAGAGAAGAAGCCATTGCTTCACGCACAAAGGACGACATCTTCTCATATCGAGGACGCTGAGCATTCATGCTGAGAGAGATAAATATAAATAGTAGAAAGACTATTAAACGGTTCATTTCTTTATCGGCTAATTGCAATTAATGTATTATAAGGCGTATATTCTGCTACAAAGGAACAAAAAAAAACTGACTCTTGCAAGACATCTTAGTAATCAGCACCATTTGTGCTTACCGCCAGCACGACATGTGCGGAGCACTAACACAACATGTGCTAAGCAATAGTACGTAGATTAAAATTGATTAGTCGACTCTGTAGATGTCATTAATACGACAAGAAAAAACACTGACTTATACAAGAAACTTTCACCTGGCAGCAATAAAAACACACAAAAAAAGGCTACAAGTCAGAATCTGACTCATAGCCATCCAATAACATATATAAAACCTTTTCTACCTGAGAGTATCTTAAACTATTACTTGTTCAAACCACGGTTGTTCAGTGTAACGTTGAGAAGTTTTACATACTCACGATACTGACGGTCGTTCAAAACATAACGCATGTAAGAAAGATCCTTCTTAATAGCACTCTGTACCTTTGCCTCACGCTCTGAGCCATCAGCAACAGAAGCATTCATCATATCTGTAGCAAAAGTGCGATTAATATCCTCAACAATATCAACCTGATCATAATTAAGGTTCAGCGCGCGACTCAAAGCGTATGTGCTTAAATTAAACTTGTATGCATTTGCGTTTGTAGTTGTGTTGTTGTTATCGTTCTCGCCCGCTGCGAAAGCCATTGTCATACTCATTACCGCTGCTACTGTCAATACAATCTTCTTCATATTCATTATCCTTTCTTATTTATTTAAAGTCTTATTAAAAGACTAATCATTATCTTATATTCTGTAATTTATTTCCTTATTACGAGTGCAAAGATACAAGTTTATTCGCACACAATATAACTATTCAACACTTATCATTTATTTTTTAGTGTATTTTTGATACACATCAATACATTTGATTTATATCAGTAACAAAAGTAAAGTTTCAACACTGACTTATATAATAGCCCCTATATATTAGTACTACTAAAAGGAAAAAACAGTAACTAAGCAGATTTTATTCCGTTTAAAATCATTACCTTTGCAAATACGTATAATAAATATAGATTAATAAAATAACAATGGAGAATAATACACATCGACTCGTTGTAGTCAGCTACGAACTATACAGTATAGAAAATGGTGAGGAGCAATTCCTCGAAAAGACAGAGGATATGCAGCCCATGCAGCTCTATACAGGTTGCGACATGGCGTTACCAGCCTTTGAGGAGGAGATTGTTAAGTTTGAGAAAGATGCAGACTTTAAGTTCTCTCTCACAAAGGAGCAGGCTTATGGTGAGCATGATGACAATAGTGTTTTGGCACTCGACAAGTCTACCTTCTCTCCTAACGGAGTATTTGATGCAGAGAATATCTACAAAGATGCCGTCGTTCCTTTGCAGAATGAAAATGGTCAGCGTTTCTTAGGTAAGGTCTTGGAAGTATCAGATGATAAAGTAACCATCGACCTCAACCATCCTCTTGCTGGCAAGGACCTTGTGTTCTATGGTCATGTTTTCGAAAACCGCGAAGCAAGCGAAGAGGAAGTAAAGGACTTCTTTGAGCAGATGAATCAGCACCACTGTGGTGGTGGATGTGGCGGAGGCTGCGGTAGCGACAACGGAGGTGGCTGTGGTTGCGGAGGCCATGAGGAAGGTGAAGGAGGCTGCTGCGGCTGCCATTAAGAGTCACCCCATGCACTCTTCCGTTTGTTAATGACAAGAGAGAGTTAGCGCGAAAGAAGTGATTGGGTAAGACAAGCTACAGGCTTTTCAACTAATCATCACACTTCACGATAATCATTCATAGAAACTTTGATATGAATACATTCGGAAAACTCTTCACACTTACCACCTTCGGCGAAAGCCATGGAGCTGCCGTGGGTGGTATTGTTGATGGTATGCCTGCAGGCGTAACCATTGATATAGACTTCATTCAGCGTGAGCTGGCACGTCGTCGACCAGGACAAAGCCACATCACAACGGATAGAAAGGAAGCAGACCAAATAGAACTGCTGAGCGGTGTGTTTGAGGGAAAGTCAACAGGTGCGCCTATTGGCTTTCTTGTCCGCAATACCAATCAACATTCAAAGGACTATGATAATATCCGTGACTTATTCCGCCCTTCGCATGCTGATTATACTTATTATAGTAAGTATGGTATTCGTGACCATCGTGGAGGCGGTCGGTCATCGGCTCGCATTACTCTTTCACGTGTCGTAGCAGGTGCCTTAGCCAAACTTGTATTACGTCAGCAAGGTATCAGCATTTTAGCCTATACCTCACAAGTGGGTGACATTCAACTTGAAAGAGATTATCATAAATATGATTTAACTCTTATTGAGTCCAATCCTGTTCGCTGTCCTGACCCTTTAAAGGCAAAGGAGATGGAGAATCTGATAGCACAGGTAAAGCACGAAGGAGACACCATCGGCGGTGTTATTTCTTGTGTTATCAAAGGCTGTCCAGTGGGCTTAGGCGAACCAGAATTTGGAAAACTTCATGCACAATTAGGTGCTGCTATGCTTAGTATCAATGCTGTAAAGGGTTTTGAATATGGCGAAGGCTTTGCTGGTTCTTCATGGAGAGGTAGCCAACAGAATGATACCTTCCTACCTGCTGGTGATAGTATGCAATATCCAATATGCAATGTAGAAACTAACCATAGCGGTGGTATACAAGGTGGTATCAGTAACGGAGAGGATATTTACTTCCGTGTTGCATTCAAGCCTGTCGCAACCCTGCTTATGGAACAGCAGACAGTAAACATGGAGGGTGAAGTAACAACGATGGATGTACGTGGCCGACATGATCCTTGTGTCTTACCTCGTGCCGTCCCTATTGTTGAGGCTATGGCTGCAATGACAATACTCGACGCATTGCTGATAAGTAAGACTAACAGACTTTAGACAATTATCTTTCGTCAGGACTTACTCCCCACAGCAGTTAAAAAACAATATATTAGAAGGAGTTAAATCCTATCTTCTCACGCTAACATTCTATAGATAGTAGCGGAGACAGACATGGACTTAACTCCTTCTAATTTGTTTTAGCTCTATTCCCATTTAAGAAAACAGAACTAACCAATCTTCTTCTCGTTTGTTATAGGCTTGCAATAAAAGCACTTAAAGCCGTTCCACCATCCAAAGAAGGCGAATAATCTTCAAGTACATTAAGCTTTGTACTGCCAATAACATCCTTTAAATCCTTTGCAGTATTTAGAACGCATATATCTCCAGCCAAGCCACAAACATCTATTTGTTCTATCTTCAAAGCCTTAATCAACTGGCTGAGAACATCCGCAGAAGATTCATTTTGCATGATAGAATACTCATCCTTTTCTATGCTATCACCCTTATATAATAAGGTAAAGCCGCCCTTTGATTCATTAAGAGCAACCAATAATGATTCCCAAATAGCTGCACCAACAGAATGCTGCACACAATGGCGTGGCCACACTCCACCCTCATCAGCAAACGAACTATGATGATAAGGATGCCAATCTGCTGTAACTATCTTTACAGTATATTCATTACCATGTTCTTTTACATACGTTGCCAGCGCATCCATTGCTTCTGCTGCACCTGCTACAGGAAGTGTTCCTGTAATAAAGTCGATTTGTGGATCGACTATTAACAATAGCTTTTTCATATTTTATTGTCCCTTTAAATACTAAGAACTAATAGTTTCATTCTCTATAGCATAAAGCTAACAGAGTTTATATAGTAGCTTTATACTATTAACGTTAATAAGTAATAGATATTTTCCGAACCCTTCAAAAACAACATAAAAATAGTGACACATAAACCATGTATCACCATCTAATATTTGAATATTTATACTTGTGCGTTATCCAACTCGATCTCGTCGGCTCCTACCTCTACAACACCACGCTTAACATGACCATCGTAAGTAACGAAGTAAATACCCTTACCTGGTGTCCACTCCATACAGAAGAGTTCTCCAGGACTATTAAACCCATTCTTCTTGATAACGCGTAATACCCATGCCTGTGAACGACCACTCTGCATAAGACCACTTGCTACGAACTCACCATTATTTACCAATAAAAAAGACTCTGATGTCTTGCCTGTTGGAAGGACTGTCACCGCACCATTTACTTCAAACAAAACATCCTCAACTTCAAACATTGAGAAGATTCCTTTCTGCCTTAAAAGCAAACGAAACTGCTCCATTTCAAGACTATTACGCTTAAAATTCTTAAAGTTAATAACGCCATTCTTCACAAGAAAAACACTCTCTCCTTTGATAATATGACGTAGACGAGCAGAACGCATAGCAAAACGAACAAGCATATTAAAGCCCGTCCACACTGCCAAAGCAAAGAGAATATGCCACATAGACATATCAGGATTATACAAGACACCACCGACTAATGCACCAATCACAAAGGCACTCACGGTATCAAGTGGCGTAAGCTGTGCCATTTGGGCTTTTCCTGTAATACGCAGAAAAGCCAAGATACCAATCATACCCGTAACAAGTTTCAAGGTAATGCCTACATAAGGCTGAATAAATTCAATCATTTCTTGTTGTTTTAAGGCGTAATTATAAATTCATTTTTTATTCTTTTTGATGCTACAAAAATACGTCTTTTATACTTAACTCGCAAATAACATGACTAAAAATACACTACGAAACAATTAATTCTATTTACAGAAAGCCTATAAACAAGTCTTATATAGCTATAAAGCCACTTGTAGAATTAAAAAAGAAAGCAACTCCTTTGCCAGTTCAGAAATAATATATAACTTCGCACCGAACAAATTGGTAGAGTGATTAATAGATGCCTAAATAAGAGGATTCTTCCCCTTTACCATAAAATAAAGACAAAAATGGAATACTATATCAAGATTAACGAAGAAAAGAGAGGTCCTTATAGCCTCAACGAATTAGCTGAACGTAAGTTGGATGAAACGTCATTGGTTATGCCAACAGATGGTGTAGAATGGATCCCTGCCAACCAGATAGAGGAACTTCGCACACTCTTTGATAGCAAAGATTCAACTGATAATCCTGTTAAAACAGAAGACATACCTTTTGTTGAAGCCAGACCAATCATACAAGCTGCACCACAAGAAGCAACCCAGCAGGCGCAGCCAGCACCTAAGAAGAAAAGCCATACTGGCTGCCTTATCGGTATTCTGCTCACACTCGTAGTCTTGGTTGCAGTAATGGTTGTTACTTGTCCTAAGACGGAACAACACAAGGAAGTTCTCTCTACCGTTATCACCACTACTGTGAACGATGCTGTAAATGACAACGATAATCTTACAGGCAACACTTTCATCGACAACGCTTTCAAAACAGTCAGCAATGCCTTTGCAGGTAAGGTTATTGAGACTGCAGTTGATAATCTCGTCACAGTCGACAACTATGTTGTGTGCTCATTGGGTAAGGTACACTATGATGGCAAAGATCATATCGTATCTTTAGGTGTCTTCGGGCATATCTTTACTGTAGATGAAGATGACCTTCAAGAAGCTGCAGAACAGTATTACAAGAAAGAAGAAATCAACATGAAGGAACAACTTAAGAAGAAAGCACAGAAGATGTTACAGGAAAACATCATTGCACCTGCAACCTCAGCCATCGAAGGACTATTGGGAAGTGCTATGGATGGTCTTCTGGATGAAATCGGTTTAGACAATCAACCCTCAAGACATAGTAAGAAAAAGACAGTGGAAGCTGATTCTATCTAAGTAAATATTAGGCTTTCAGATAACAAGAGAACTGACTTATAGATGGATAATAATGCAAAAGATAGTTGTTAAAAAACAATATTTCTACATAAAAGGAAAGGTTTTACATATTATCTTTTGCATGTAAACAATATTTTATATACATTTGCACAATTAATTTAAATAGAATACAAGTATGAAGAAATTATTTTTTTTAGCGTTAATAACGTTGTCTTTTGTATCTTGTGCCTCTTCTCTTAATAATGAAAAGATTGACACTCTGAAAGAGCAGCAGAAGGTGCTTAAGATGACTACTGAGTTGAACAAACTACAGTTAGATTACGAGAAAGAGAAGGCAAACAATGTCGAACTCAGTAAGAAAGCTGCTGACATCAATGTTGAAGCAAATATAGCAACAACAGAATTCAGCACAACCAACGCATCAAGCACTGTTAAGGATGCAAAGACCACTATCAAGCGTCTGAAGGAAGCTAAGTCTATCAACAAGAAGTTGGCTAAGAGTCAGAAGACCTTAAGCAAGATGGAAAGAAAGATTGCTAAGCTTCAGGCAAAGATTGATGACTGTAACAAACGCATCAAGTTTGTTAATAACCAATAGTCGAAGACTGCACTAATTCATAAATTTAAACACTACCTTTCCTATCGAGAAGGGTAGTGTTTTCTTTTTTTATTCACGAAGATAAATATTTATTTTCATGAAAGTAAATGTTTATTTTCATGAAGAAAAATATTTTTTTTCATGAAAATAATACGGGAAGAAGTGCAAATATCAATGCTGGAGACGCAGAACAAGTGGAAGATGGTCGCTAAATCCATTATTAAAACGCATACCATTATAATTGCGGCGGGGCTTTACTCCGCCGTATTTTGTATCTTCTTCTAACAGAAATCGAGCATCATTAATACGGCAGTCTATCACCCATGAACGTAGATTTTCACTTACAAGAATCTGATCCAGACTTCCCCATTCTCCATGATAGCGATAAGTTCCCTTTGCTCCATTACACCCATGTGCTTCCGCAGACACATTTATCAATCCATGTTCGTACGCAAGTTGTAGTGAAGGACTATCTGCATAATCATTAAAGTCACCCATCACCAACAATTTAGGTTCAACATACTGCCTACGAAGAGAATCTATTACATTACACAACTGTTCCATCACGTGCTTTCTAAAAGGACGAGAATAAAGTTCACCACCCATTCGACTTGGTGCATGAAGTAGGAAGACGTGTAGCGTATCACCGCTTTCTATTTCACCTTCTACATATAGAATATCTCGAGTTGGGCGCATTTCCTTCATGGGTATGACACGTATCGTATCGGCTTTTATCAATCGGAAGGAAAAAGGGGAATATAACAACGCCACATCAATACCACGCGCATCATTCGAAACTGTCATCACATATTCATAACGAGCCTTATGCAACAAAGATCGACGAGTAAGGTCAAAGAGCACACTATCGTTCTCTACCTCGCATAAACCTACAATATCAGGTAGCGTCCAACCGCTACTATCTTCGCCACAAGCAATGATTGTCTGTCCTATTCTATTCAGTTTCTGCCAATACTTCGTACGTGTCCAATGGCGAGGAGAGTCTGGTAAGAACTCATAATCATTCTTCAAAGTATCGTGTCGAGTATCAAACAAGTTCTCGGTATTGAGTTCAACAATCGTCAAACGAGTTTGAGCTTCAGATAAAAAAGAACTCAACAAGAACAAAAAGGTTAACAAGATACGCATAAGTTTCAGGTTTATAGATAAGTAAGTTATTATTTCTTTATCTCAATCTCTCGTGCCACATGATTACATATTTTAGCCTAATACGCCTCATGTCAGCTGTATCCTTTTCATCAATATCTACATAAAACCATAATAACCTCCTTCATCACTATTCATCTACACTCACCACCTATCACCCTACTTATTCACAACCTCCAACTGCTGACGTACACTCTCCTCATGTATTAATTCAAATACCTGAGCAGCAAAGTTGGCATCCATACCGCATAGGCTTGCTTGTGCGCCACGCTTTTCGAGGATTTCACCATATCTACCAGCTTGAAGAATGGTCATATTATGCTCTTTTTTAAAGGCTCCTATCTCACGACAAATGCGGAAACGCTTGGCAAGAAGTCCCATTAAGGAGTTATCAAGCTCGTCTATTTGGGCACGAAGAAATCTTAATCCTTCAGTTGTAGAGCTGTGATCGCGTACTACCAAAAGCGAAAGAATATAATCAAGGATATCAGGAGTTACCTGCTGTTCTGCATCGCTCCACGCCTTCTCTGGCGTACAATGGCTCTCAACGATCAACCCATCAAAGCCTAAGTCCATAGCCTGCTGACATAGTGGTGCTATCAAATCGCGACGACCACCGATATGACTTGGGTCACAGATGATAGGAAGTCCTGGTATTCTTCTCCGCAACTCAATAGGAATCTGCCACATAGGAGCATTTCGATAGATTTTCTTATCATAGCTTGAGAAACCACGATGAATAACTCCTAAACGTTTCAAGCCTGCCTGATTAAGACGTTGAAGTGCACCAATCCACAGCTCAAGGTCAGGATTCACAGGGTTCTTTACCAACACTGGGATATCTATTCCTTGCAAAGCATCAGCCAAAGCCTGCATAGCAAAAGGGTTAGCAGATGTTCTTGCACCTACCCAAAGAATGTCCATACCATATTTCAGAGCTAATTCAACATGCTCTGGCGTCGCCACCTCGGTCGAAATCATCATGCCTGTCTCTTCCTTTACACGCTGCATCCATGGTAAAGCCATCTCTCCATTGCCCTCAAAACCACCTGGTTTCGTACGCGGTTTCCATACGCCTGCACGAAAGATATGGCACCCCTTGGCTGCAAGACTATGTGCCGTAGACATCACCTGTTCTTCTGTTTCTGCCGAACAAGGCCCTGCAATGACTAATGGACGTTCCTTGTCGCTCGGAAGTCGCAATGGCTCTAATTCTAACTCCATCATCATATATCTTATATTCCTTATTTACTTAATTGTTCCCCAAAGGTAATACAAATCATGCATAAAACCTTATTTTACCATTCTAAAGATACAATTTGATTGCATGCTTTCATCATCAACTACTCTTTTAGACGTAGAAAAATACGCACATAACGGACGACCATACGTCTCTCTACAACATACTTCAAGGCATTAAACGCTCATCACACCTTGTGCTTGCCCTCAACACCATTGGTGCTTACCAACAGCACAATATGTGCGGGGCATCAATACCATTATAGAAAATGGTAAAAAAGAGTCAATATAGACATGTATAAAACACTAAAAAACACTTATAACCAGCTTCTGTGACCAGTGTCTATCACTAAAACACATTATTCCTTTCTATTAAAATAAGGAAATTCTGAGTAACATATCATCTTTTTTATTATCTTTGCATAAGATAGGCTGCACTCGGCAATATAAAAGTAAACTTTCATTGCACTCGCTGGTACTATCTTTGCATAAACATATAAAGAAATCTATGAAGCAGTTATATGCAATACTGACAGTAGCAATGCTTAGCGTTGTTCTCTGCTCACACGCACAAGAGCAAGTACAAATACGACTTGTGAACGGAAACGGTATGGAGGCAGTTATCAGTAACTATGGTGCTCGCCTTGTCTCGCTTACTGCCCACAACTGGAATGGTAGGTTGGAGCCTGTCGTAAAAGGATATACCAATAAGGAGGAATATTTGAAAGATAGAACTTTAGGTGCTACGCTCATCTACTTTGGTAAAAATAATGAGGAGACACTATCTGGAAAAGTGTGGGAACTTGTTAGTTCTGACAACCAATCAGTTACGCTGCGATATGTGACTTCAGAGGGAGAGAATGGATTAGATGGAAAGTTAAACGCCACAGTTACTTACACCCTATCTGACCAAAACGCCCTTGATGTAGACTATCGTGTTGCAACAACAGCTGAAACAAAGTTGGAAGTAACAAATGGTATTTGTTTCAACTTATCAGGAGAGATGCACCGCTCTATCCTCAAACAACATCTTTGGGTTGATGCTGTCCAGATTAATACTTATAACGCTCAAAGACAGTTGACTGGTGTGCTTCAACGCATAAAGAACACACCATTCGACTTTACCAAACCAAGGGAGATTGGTGAGCGTATCAAGAGTACGAGTAAGGGATATGACAATGCCTATCAGTTGCGACATCCAGACAACATGCAGAAGGCGGCAGCAATTCTCTTTGATGCACAGAGTGGACGTGCTATGACGGTCTATTCAAGTGAACCAACACTCAATATTAACACATACGGTAAGGAGAGTTACGGTATCTCATTACAGCCAATTCATGCTGGATATAATAGTGGTATGGAGAAAGTAAGTAACGAATTACGCCCAGGACAGGTATTCCATGGTGCCACAGTTTTCTTCTTCACAACTGATCCTCCACTGATTATGCGCACCAAGTAAAAGGATAAGCGTTAAGAACTTCTGTATTACTCGGACGTTCATATCTCCAGTTTGAAAAAGCACTAATTATCTTTAAAATCCTTGGCAGTTGACTGTCAAATATTTATATTTGCAAGCAAATGAGGAAATATAGTTTCATAATAGCGGCTATTCTCTGTATACCATTGTATGCACAGAATACAAATGGAGACCACAATGGGAACACTTCCAATGTGGAACCTATAGAATCGGCACGTCTACAAGGCCCACGCGAGGCCACAGAGGCTGAGAAGGAGTATGCCAGACGATTGGCTGAAGACCGTGCACAACAGGCACAGATAGATAACAACCTACCCCTCATTACAGAGAACGGACAAACAGTTACACCAAATGATTTCTATTATCCGGCTTGGGGTTATGGTGTTGGAGCTTGGAGATTACATAAAGGATTGAACATCAACCTTGGTGCATCGGCCTTTGCAAGCTTTGGTCACGGAAGCAATCATGGTGCAGGCTTCTCACAGGATGTATCATTAATGTATGTTACAAACCTATCAAAGAAGGCTACATTGGCTGTGGGTGGATATGTAAACCACCTTACCTACCGTGGTGATAACTATTTCGTGGGTGGTATCAATGCTGTCTTTGGCTATCAGTTCAATGAACATTGGAGTGCATACGCCTTCGTACAGAAGGCTTTCACATCTAACAATTTCGGAGATGCCTTTGGCTACGGAGGTTACGGTTCACCTTATTGGGCTGGCTATGGTGGCTTTGGCTATTCGCCTTTCGGCTATGGTTATGCTTCAATGGGATACGGATATGGACCAATGGCTTGGACTTATGGTACCGGAGTTAGTCGCTACATGGATAGAATTGGTGGTGGTGTGACCTATCAATGGGGCTCAAACAATCAGAATTCAATTTCTGTTAGCGTAGAGTTTGACCGTCTCCCTTCGCAACGTAATGGTTTCTATAATAGCAATCGATACGATTATCCTGTAAGATAAAGAAACAACAGGTTTAGATAAGGAAATAGAGTTTACAATTACTACAGCACATTGCTGAACGAGTAATTAGTAAACTCTATTTTTTATAATACTAAATTCATCTTATTTCATCCACCGTAAGCGAAGACTGTTAAGTACAACACTAACACTGGAGAATGCCATCAGCGCACTTGCCCATGATGGAGTAATCTGCCAATCAATGCCGAAAGCGTAAAGCATACCTGCTGCTAATGGGATACAGACAATGTTATAGATGAAAGCCCAGAAGAGATTCTCCCAAATCATACGTACTGTATTGCGGCTCAACTGTATTGCTTCAGGGATAGCAGACAAATCATCTCCCATGAGTGTCACCTGTGCTACATCCATAGCTACGTCCGTTCCCTTACCTATAGCAATACTTACATCTGCCAAAGCCAAGGCTTGTGTATCATTAATACCGTCACCTACCATTGCTACACGTTTTCCTTCGGCTTGCAACTGTCTAACAAGATTCTCCTTATCTTGTGGTAACACCTTACTATGATAGTGTTTTATACCAGCTTTTTCAGCCCAATAACGAGCAGCCTCGTCCTTATCTCCACTCATCATATAGACCTCAATCCCCTTCTTCTGTAGCTCATCCATTGCCTCACGAGCATTAGGTTTTAATGTTTCACGCTCTTCAAAAGGAAGGTTATCAGCCTTTGTAAAATCGATATTCTTATTCGGAATGGTCAATGTACCAGTCTTATCGGTCACCAACACATCTACCTTACGCAGACTCTCTAAGGCTGCAGCATCCTTAATGAGTATTTGTTTCAGAGCAGCTTTACCAATACCAACCATCAGAGCTGTTGGTGTTGCCAACCCCATTGCACATGGACACGCAATGACTAAGACTGCAACAGCTGACATAATAGCTTGTGGTAAAGCACTATTCCCACCTATCAACCACCACAAAAGGAAGGTAGCAAGAGCAATACAAGCTACTACTGGGACGAATACCAAGGCTGCCTTATCCACAATTCGTTGTACAGGTGCCTTTGAACCTTGTGCTTCTTGCACCATTCGAATAATATGTGCTAAGGCTGTATCTTCACCAACTTGACGAGCACGCATGCGAAACTTACCCTGGCTCGGTATCGTTCCTGCCAACACCTTTGAGCCTTTTTTCTTCTCCGCAGGCGTTGGTTCACCCGTTATCATACTCTCATCGACGTAGGCTGCATCAGCTGTCATAAAGCTTTCTGCCCATATTACTTCACCATCCACAGGTACCTTCTCACCGGGGCGAACCTCCAAAACATCCCCAACCTCAATGGTTGAGATTGGAACCTCCTCTATCTTGTCGCCATCAACGATATGTGCTGTCTTTGGAGCCATACCCATCATCTGACGAATAGAGGATGCTGTACCGTCTTTGGCTTTCTCTTCTAATAGTCTACCAGTCAAGACAAAGGTGATAATCATTACTGAAGCATCAAAGTAGGTGTGCCATACAACTCCCCGACTCATCCATACGGCATCGCCCCAAAACGTATTAAACGTACTGAACAGAAAGGCGATTCCCGTAGATAAAGCCACCAATGTATCCATGTTTGCACTGCCATGAAGTAATTGTCTAAACGATGATACATAGAACTGGCGACCGCAATAAAGCATGTTTGCCAAGGCTATCAATAATGCAACCTGATTGGCAATATCACGAGAACCTAAGTCTACCCATCGCATAGACACACACATCACAGCTATTGAGAACAACCATGATAATGCCGTTTTACGCTTTAAGAGTACATACTCACGCTTTTCTATCTCTTCGACCGATGTCTCCTTATCAATCACTAAGTCATATCCAAGCGCATTAATTTCAGCCTTCATCCTCTCAAGCGAAATCACCTGAGGGTCAAAATCCACCAAAGCTGAACGCCCTGGAAGCGAAACAGACGCTGCATTAATGCCATCAAGCTCATTCAACTTCTTTTCAACATTGGCTGAACATGCCGAACAAGCCATACCTATAACAGGAATTGTTTGTTTCATAATGATACTATATTTTGATTCCCCTTACATAAGAAGGAGAAAGAATTCACAAACGAAAAGAGCATAAAAATATGCTCTTAAGATTATAAATAAGCTGTTATAAACTCAGCTCATAGCGTCCGCTGTTGTCTACAGCTTCCTTGATTTCAGAAGGATTAACCTTACTTTCGTCATATTCTACTGTGACATTAGCATCTTCAAGATTAGCTTCAGCAGACACTACACCATTGAGTGCTTTTAAGGCGTTCTCAACATTTGCCTTACAATGTACACACTTCATACCACTTACTGCAAAAACTTTCTTCTCCATAAGTCTTTCCTTTCTATTAATATTATGTGATTACTATTCTGTTTTATTCTTATCGTTTGCAAAGTTACACATATATTATCTATCAAGCCTTATAGAATTATGGATAAAGATTATAATTTCTCGCATCAGTTCTACAAGAAGTTCATTCATAACATGGTAAGAAAAGAGTCTGAAATATCATCATCCAAGTATTGAAAAATTATTACATAATTTCGAATAAAAGCCTTAGAATAATGCTAAAAGATAGATATAAAAGTCGAGTTTATAACCAACAGCAAATCAATTAGTTACAAAATTGTATTTCAAAAGGTGCTTAACAAGGGTGCAAAAGGGCGTTAGTTCGCTTCCTAAAGGGCATCTTTAAGAAGACAATTAAGGCTTAATTGAAACGCTATTAGTGCTCTATTAAAATATGACGAGTAAAATATTACAACAAAAGATTCTTCTTTGCATCATTAAACATATACTCACTCTCCTCCTAACATCTGTCTATTTTCCATCCCGAAAGTAAGAACAAAAATTATATTCCACCTATAAGCAGTAGACTTAACTTTTTAAATTGCAGTCTAAAGTTTATCTAAGGACGTTCGAAGATTATCTTTCATCCCCTTGAACTGACTGGGAGTCATACCAGTTACTGACTTAAACTGACTGGAAAGATAAGCCACAGAAGAGTAATTCATACGAAGGGCTATCTGCGTCAAGGTCAACTCATCATAACGAATAAACTCTTTCACCCGCTCTATACGCAACTCGATATAATATCTTTCGATAGTCTTTCCTTCAACCTCAGAGAAGAGTTTTGAAAGCGCACTATAGTCCTGACGAAGTTCAGATGAAAGATAATCGCTAAGATTAGTTGAACTCTGATTATCATGGTAATGTACAAGTCTAATTAAAGCAGACTTGATATGGTCGATGGTTTGCTGACGCCGGTCGTCAAGAAGTTCGAAACCCAGTTCTTTAAGGGCTGTCCGAAGGGTAGCTAATTGGGATGAAGATAAGACTTCTTCAACACTAACCTCACCCAATTCAACCTTTGTCGGGTGTAGGTCAAGCTGCTGCAAAGTTTGGCTAACAGCCATTTTACAGCGGTCACAAACCATATTTTTAATATAAAGTGTACTCATACGGATACTTTCCTTGCTGCTGCTTCACGTGTAAACTCACGGAAGGTGTAAATAACAATAGGTACTGTAAGCATGAAAGAGAGCACATCACTGACGGCTTGACACATCTCAACACCTAACAGGCCAAAATAAGATGGAAGAATAAATATCAACGGAATAAAAAACAAACCTTGTCGGGCAGCTGCCAAGATGTTTGCACGCCACGGCTTACGGCAGGTCTGAGCAAGCATATTGCTTGCCAAAATAAGTGCATTAACAGGGAAGACACAAAGCTGCCATCGCAAGGCTACAACACCAATAGCAATTACTTCGGGGTCATCACGGAAAACACCTATCAGCGTTCCACTTATCATCCAGCCGATAATAGCTAACACGATAAGAAAAATCGTACCAATAGTTACAGTAAACTTATAAGCCTCTTTCAGTCTTTCATATAATCCTGCACCATAGCAGAAGCCACAGACGGGCTGAAAGCCCTGTCCCAATCCGATGACAACAGCAAAAGAAAGCATTGCAATACGCCCAACAATACTCATCGCTGCAATAGCCGAATCGCCATAAACACCTGCTGCTAAGTTTAAGGACATTGTGGCAATACAAGCTAAACCTTGCCTCATAAAAGAAGGACTACCCCCATAGAAGATTTCCTTATACATCTGTATTGAAGGCGAAAAATTGCGAAACTTGATAGCAATATTCTCTCCCCTGCGCGTCATTAAGAAAAGGATAACGAAGGATACTGCCTGTCCTATCACTGTTGCCCATGCTGCACCGCTGACACCCATACCACAAGTAAAGATGAGGATTGGGTCAAGAATAACGTTTAATATAGCGCCCGTAACAATTCCAAACATTGCAAACTTGGCGTTTCCCTGCAATCGCATCTGATTGTTCAAGGTAAGTGATGAGGTCAAGAAAGGTGCGCCAAGTAGGATGACTTGCATATAGTCTTCTGTGTAAGGAAGGATGGTAGCTGTACTACCCAGCATCAGAGAGAGTGGTGTAAGAAATATTTCACCAAGAACAAGGATAACTAATCCGAAAAAGAACGAGCTAAAAAAGCCTGTTGAAGCCATTTTTACAGCGTTCTCATGGCGACGTGCGCCCAACTCACGAGAGATATAATTGCCCGAACCATGCCCAAAGAAAAAGCCCATTGCTTGCACAAAAAACATTAGAGAGAATACTATTCCCACTGCTGCAGTTGCTTGTGTATCAATCTTACCAACAAAGAACGTGTCGGCAATATTGTATAATCCCGTCACAAGCATTGAGATAATAGTCGGTATCGCCATAGTGATAATGACTCGATGAACTGGTGCTTGCGTTAAGAAGGTATAATTATCTGTATGTCCATGCATAAACTTTTCATCCTTTTCCCTTAATACAAAGATAAGTATATAAATGAGTTTCAAATTCGACTTCAATCAAAAATCATAGCTCAAAACCCAGATTTATGATTTTAGTCAAGTCATTATGCTGAGTACAAAGATTATAATTTTACAGGGATAGATATTCCCCAGTGCCCGACAAAACATATTTATGCCGAACAAGAAGCTTATCTATCCCTGCCTTAAAAGCGTAAAAATGCCTCGCAGTATATAATCTAATTAATGACGCTCGAGCAAAATCTGCACAACACGCTCAGCTGAACGGCCATCCCAACGTTCTGGAACACCACACTTCTTCCATGTTCCTGAAACCATATCAGACAACGCCGAACGAAGCAGTTCTGGGTCTTCACCAACCAAAACATTAGAACCTACTTTCGCTGTTTCAATATGCTCTGTATAGCTATTAAGCGTAATACATGGCACACCATTGAATGTTGCCTCCTCTGCAACATTACCAGAGTCAGTAATGATACCCTTAGCATGAGCTGTAAGGTAAGCAAATTCAAGATAACCCAATGGTTTTACGATATGGAGGTTGTGGAGTTTGATATTCTTCTTCAAGCTGAGTGCCATGATAACCTGCACTGCAGACTCACGAAGAGGAGCAATAATAGGCATATCGCCAGCAGTCTCACTCAACACGTGTAACATACGTTCAAGATTTTCTTGGTCAGCTAATAAAGCCTTACGATTCAGTGTAAAGACAAGGTAATTGCCCTCCTTCAAAGGTAAACCAGCCAACTCATCGATATCTGAAAGTTTCATTCCTTCAATTCGTTCACGGTCATAGCGGATATTATCAATGAGGATATTACCCACCATATAAACCTTCGAGAGTTCTGCACCTTCCTTGTTAGCAATGCTGTTATTACTAAATCCAGCAGTAAAGAGTATGTCTGAAAGACCATCAATCACTAATCGATTGATTTCCTTAGGCATAGTAATATCAAAAGAACGAGTACCAGCTGCAATATGAGCAAGGGTAATTGCTTGCTTCTTAGTCACAATAGCGGCTGCCATTGTAGAAGCAAGATCATCTACAACGATAACCACATCAGATGGATTCTCTTGTAGATACTTCTCAAACTTAGACATTACCTGACCCGTAAGCTCATTCAAGTTCTCACATTCAACACCAAGATAAACATCTGGTCTACGAATAGAAAGGTTCTCAAAGAGCTGATCTTCGAGTGTAGGATCATTCTCGCTACCTGCATAAACCAAAGAATAAGAAACCTTATGAGAACTATTCTCATCAGAAAGTCTATTGATTACCCTGATAATTGGTGCTACCTTTATAAAGTTAGGACGTGCACCACAAAAGATACAAAGTTTTTTCATTTCTTCAAAGACTCACTCCGTAAGCTCCTCTACAGCAAAAGAATCTTACGGAGCAGTCATCTATTTTAGTGTTTATATTTATTGTTTGCAACAGAAGTGACGCTTAACAAGCGTATTACTTAAACATGTCTTTAATTCCACCAATAGAACCCATCAGGTTACTTGCCTCAAATGGCAGGTAAACAGTCTTCTGATTGTTATTCTGAGCGAGTTCTGTAAGCATCTGAATGTACTTCTGTGCAATGAGATAGTTTGCTGGATTCGTGCTCTTTCCAACAGCATCAGTAATCTTCTGAATGGCAATTGCCTCAGCTTCAGCTTTACGAATACGAGCCTCAGCCTCACCTTCTGCGATGAGAATCTGCTGCTGTTTGTTAGCTTCAGCACGGTTAATAGCTGCCTGCTTCTCACCTTCTGACTGAAGAATAGCCGACTGCTTCTGTCCTTCACTGGTAAGGATGGTTGCTCGTTTGTTACGTTCAGCCTGCATCTGCTTCTCCATTGCCTCAGAAACACTTGCAGGAGGAGTAATATCCTGAAGCTCGACACGGTTCACCTTGATACCCCACTTATTTGTAGCATCATCAAGAACGGCACGCAGTTTGGTATTAATCGTATCACGAGAAGTCAATGTCTGGTCAAGTTCCATCTCACCGATAATATTTCGAAGTGTAGTCTGTGTCAACTTTTCTATCGCATTTGGCAAGTTGTTAATCTCATAAACAGCCTTGAAAGGATCGATGATTTGGAAATAAAGCAGCGCATTAATCTGCATCTGAATATTATCTTTTGTAATTACATTCTGGCGATCAAAGTCATACACCTGCTCACGCAAATCGATGGAATTTGTATAGGTATAACGTCCAGCACGCAATGCAACAATATCTTTTGCATGGTCAATAAAAGGTATAATAATATTAATACCTGGTTGAAGGGTTGCATAATACTTACCAAGACGTTCGATAATCTTTGTTTCACTCTGTGAAATAATCACGATTGACATCTTGGCAAAAACGAGTGCTAACACAACAATTGCAATCAGCACATAAGCTATCATATCCATAAGCATTAAAGTTTTTAATTCCTCAGCCCAGGTATTTTATTACCTAAATGAGGGGGAGAAACCGAAGGTTATTATTTGTTATTTAATTATTTTCTGATTACTATTTAACAACGTTCAACCGTTGCGATAATAGAGTCAAGTCGTAAAATACGCACAGCAGCACCCGAACTTATTTCCATTCCGTCAACCGACTGCGCCTTCCATGAGTCACCGTCAATCTTTACTCTGCCGTATCCACCAGCCTCTATCGTATCTGTTACCTTTCCCTCACGACCAATCAATGCATCAGCATTGCTAAGTCTGTTATCCGCACCTTGATGCAGGTATTTCAACGCTATCGGCCGTACCAAGAATATACTCAATACCGAGAAGACTACAAACACGATAACTTGAACAACAATACTATCAGTGAATGCAGAAGAAAGTGAAGCACAGAAACTACCTATTGCAAAGCACATAATGTAGAAATCTCCGTTCATCATCTCTAAAATTAGACAAACAAGACCTACTAACAACCATGTTAACCACAGGTTTTGTATCAGATAATCCATCATCGTTATAAAGGTTTAATTCCGCTTGTAAAGATAATAAAAAAAGATGATTCTATCAAATCTTTCAATGAAAAAAATAACACTTTAGCGGCTACTTACCAACTATCAGAAAGGTATTTCTTTATAAGATGACGATATAATACAAATCATAACGTCTAATAAACATTACGTATATGTTCTCCGTTAGTGCTTTTGAGAGCCTTTATGATGACCATAATGCTTCTATCTGCATATATACAACCAACGTATTGGTGCTTAGCACATGATGTGTTGAGGCTTAGCACATGTCGTGTTAACGCTTCGCACCAATGGTGCGGAGTACTCGTCAGCTTATAATATACCATCAAAATGGAATTAATCGGTTGTCAAAAGGAAGTTATTCAAGCATAAAACAGCACGACTTGTTCGGTCAGAAGAATATTACTTTTCAGAGCCTAAAACGACTAAGTTTATTTGATAGAAATTTCATATACTAAAGAATGTCATTACATTTTTTATCAAACAATATTGACTATATAAAAATTACGGCTATTTGCTTTCGTTCTTAAAAAAGCAAATAGCCGTAATAAGATATCATAAAATGATGGTCGTTCAAATTATCAACGTTTGTTTGAACGTTTAGAAGACGAAGAACCGCCTATATGTAATGTCCCAGACGACTGTGAATATCCCGCAGAAGAGACACGATTAGAGCCACGACCACGATAATATTTTTCAGCTTCTGGCAGCCACTTCTTGATATTCTCAATACGACGAGCATCTGAAGGGTGATCGCTCAGAATCTCAGAACGGCTACTATTCGTTGCTGCAGCCATTCGTTGCCAGAATGTTACGGCATTTGCTGGGTCATATCCAGCCATTGCAGCAAAGATAAGTCCCATATAATCAGCTTCACTCTCGTTGTCACGACTATACTTCAAGTTACGGAAAGAGAAGTATCCTCCCGCTACCTGTGAAGCGATATCGCCTACTCCACTACCAACAGCAGAGTTCAAGACAGTACCCAATATATTGGTTCCCATCTGCTGATTCATCTGCTTTGTAATCTGCTCAGCACTGTGCTTAGCTACAGCATGCGCAATCTCATGACCTAAAACGATTGCCAGACTTGCCTCATTCTGTGTGTAAGGCAATAATCCTTCGTAAACAACAATCTTACCTCCAGGCATACAAAAAGCGTTAGCCTGCTTGTCTTGAACAAGATTAAACTCCCACTTGAAGTTATTAATCTCACTGGCATAACCATTATTACGTAAGTAAGTCTCCACCGCATTGGCAAGGTTGCGACCTACACGCTGAACCATAGCAGTATTCTTTGCATCAGTAGAACGTTTTGCTGATGCCATAAACTTTGTATATTCCTGATTACTGAGGCTAAGAAGCTGCGCATCAGAAATACTGATACGATGTGTACGACCTATCAAAGGAACCTTTGAAGCCGTACCACAAGCTGTCATCAAAGCGACAACAGCTGCCATTAAGAAATACTTAATCTTCATTTTATTTACTGTTTTCTATAACTATCTATTTGCGAAAGTACAACATTTTTCGTGAGACACAAACAAAATCATGACTTTTTTATAAAGGTTAACGGCTGAAAACAAACATCTAAGCCGCCATTTCAAATATAATTAAACCATCCTTTTTCGTCTTCCTATCTCCTTTGTTACGGGTATAAAGTAGGTTACTATAAAGCTGATAACACCCAACATAGCCACAAGAAGGAAGAACAGACGATAGCCCACATACTCCTGTAAGAAGCCTGTAAACCATCCTGTCATCACCAGTGAGAAGGCTGTTATTGCCGTACCTATAGAATAAGTAAATGTAGAGTGTTCCCCTTTCGTACAGTGAGCAAGCCATACAACATAAACCGTCAATCCAAGACCTGCTCCAAACTGTTCAACAATCATACAGAAATTGATGATTGACAAGGTGGAAACAAAGTAATAGCTGAGGTAGACAAAGACAAACTTTGGCAAAGTCAAAGCCGTGACAAAAAGCCACAACCATCGCTTTAAGCCATCACGACGCACCAAACTTGCTCCTAAGGCACTACCGCCTATTAATGAGAATGTACCCACTGTACCCAGCACTAATCCTAACTCCTGTGGTGAAAGAGCCAGTCCTCCATTACTTCCCGGGTCAACCAAGAAGAGAGGAGCAATTCTAAAGAACATTCCTTCGGGTATAAGAAAGGCAAAAAGGAAAAACAAGTTTGCCACATAATGAGGACGACGTACAAAGGCTGCCTTGACATCATGCCACCATTGACGTGTCACCCCTGTCCATATCGGGAGGTTCGCATGAATATTATCTTTGGGAAGTATAATTGCATGAAATATCATCAAGCAAGTCATTAAAACTGACAGAACCCTGTAAATAGTTGCCCATGAAGGTGCAACAGTCCTATAAATAACCTCTAAGTTACCCGCTATCGTTATAGGAATAGCCATTCCCACTATGATAGAAAGCATATAAGAAATGGCTCGAGTTCCAAAGAAAGCAGGGCGATTATGCAAGGCCGTTTCACGCTTATACAGTCTTTCGATAGCCACATCATGTAAAGCAGCCATCGTTGCGATTATCATTAAGAAGAAGACTGTCCACTCAAACCAGTCTGCAGATGATGCAGTATACGCTAATCCACCAAGACTCAGTGCCATCACCAACTCTGTCAGGATAATCCAAGCATACTTACTCCAATAGCCAACGACAAATCTTCCCAACAAAGGGCGAAGAATAAACGGTAGAAGAAACCACGATGTAGTCAGTGTGATAGCACCGTTCGTTAAGCCCATTCTATTGAAATAGACCAGTGAAGTCATCAACAAGATAACATACGGTAGTCCACGTGTCAAATAGAGCGTAGGAAGGCAGAGCCAATGACTGCGCCACTGGTCTACAATTGGTATTCCATTGATAATCTTTTGCTCCTCGTGCATCTCCTTATGCTTTATTTGTATTGTGCTTGAATAGCTGCTGTCTGGTAATAATGATGGAGGATTTCGTCATATCGATAGCCTTTCTCGCCCATCACAGCGGCACCAATCTGACACAAACCTACACCATGTCCCCATCCTGCACCAACAAGACAGAAGTGCTGTGGGACGTCATTCACTATCTCACTACGTTCTACGACAAAAGCAGAGCTATAAAGATGGCTCTCGCTCAACGTACGTCTTATCTCTAACTCCTTACCAATAATACGGGTAAGCTTTGTTCCTACAATCTTCAAACGAGTGATACGACCGCTCTTACCACGCTCCAAAGGCTGAAGGTCGATAATCTCTCCGAAATCAAGACCACTCTTACGACGGATTAGTTCGGCAAGTTTTGCTTGCGTAAAGTCTGTTGTCCAGCGATAAAAGTCTTGTGTTTCTTGATCGTAGTTATTAAGCACCTGCCCCAAGACTACCGCATCCTTTGTATTACAAAACGCCTCTGGAGAAGACAGAATCCACTTCTGTGCTGTCTTCTCATCAGTGAGATCTATTGTAGGGGTTGTCCCCAAAGGTGCATTGTCTACTACCGAGAGCAGGTAGGGCTTATGAGTATTGTCCCAACAGTACTCATATTCCTCCGAAACACCGCCACAACACTTACTGAAACGGGCATCACAGATTTCTTTTCCATTCATCAACAACTGGCCACGCGTAGCCTTGATAGCCTCTTCAACATGTGGACTTGTTGCCTTTGTAATACCCTGATAACGCTGACAATGGTCGTCTGCACAGACATCAAACAATGTATGTGCATCGCTATCATACCAAACAACACCCTCTTCATCCGATACTTTTACTGGTGCAGATGCTGTCTGAACACCCATTTCAATAGATTTTCGTCGTCTCATCTGTACCAAAAGCCAACTACGAGAGATTACAGCATGTGCCTTCAAAAGCTCAAGAGAAGACGTTGCACTCATCTCACTTGAAATTACACTTGCCAAATAACGTTCTACAGGTAGTTCATTGATAGCCCAAAGCTTATCTCCATCGACAACAAAGCGTAGCTTGCCGAGGAAGGTCTGTGCCTCTTTACGCTCCCAATGGAAGTCTACACCGATAGTAACATCCTCCAAAGTGAAGGATATATCATCATTTTGCGGAGTAAAACAAAGTTCCTGATAGGCCACAGAATCCCACAGAATCTGTCCGTCTTTGAACTTTACAGTCTGCTTACCTGTCACCTCCTTGTTTGCTATCGTATAAGTACCATTTAACTGAAAACGTATTTCGTCACCACTAACAATACCTACTGAAACCACAGGTTCCTGTTTCCAATCATCAAAGGAAAGGTCAACAGCCCTATTGCAAATCCGCTTTACGACTTCGACCATCGCTTCATTCGACAGCGACACCTCACGTAAAATAGCCTCAGCGCGTTCCGCTGTCATCCCTTCAAAGTCACTCTGACGAGGCAATATCAGCAATCCAGCCATATCTAAACTGCCCGGACTGACCAGACGCTGCGCCTCTCCTTCTGCCGAATAGCAATCGGGGCGATGCTTCTCACGTGGAAACACAACCGACACAAAGCCTTCCTCGCTGCGCCAAGCAACGATATTCATCATTGGCTCTATCTCATCTTCCTTCAAAGGCAATGACTCATATAAATAGCTGAACAACTCTTTATCATGCTTCTCTGTATGACTCACGATGGCGAAAGCTGGACAAATATAGTCTTTTATCTCATAGATTCCCTCTGCACCATTCAGCTTTAAAAGAGGAATAGAAGTCTCACGGAGTCGCTGCCAATCACGTTGTAAAGGGAGTATTCCGCTTGTTCCAGCCTGAAAGTGCAGGTGGTCAGGTGCACTGGCCCCACACTTCGGTCCATTATAGAACACCATCAACTGTGGATAAGTCCTCAACAAACGATGTATCTGTACATAATTCTCTGCTATTGCCTGCAGTTGATGATGACGAGAAGGGATAGTGAAATGAACAGGAAGGATTGGGAAAGGATTGACAAGGATATCGAAGTCATTCCCAAAAGGCAGAACAATCTGCTCTCCTGGGCGATTCTTCTCACAAAGGAAGCAAGGACGCTTAGCTAATGTAGCCTTATCAATCTTTGCCCCTGTACTCACCAAGCGTGCAGGATTGAATTGCGCAAGGGCTGAACCCACCTCACGCGTCTGCACACCTTTCAACTCTTCAAAACGTTTTCCAACGTCTTGCCATTGGTTCAGCTGGTTATGAAAAAAATCAGTTAGCCCTTTCTCTCTATCTTGATTTTGTTTCTGACGTGCTAAGATTTCAACTGTACGCAGCTGATCTTTATAGTGATTGTTAGCATTTACCTTATCAATGCTCAGTACGGCATCACTGTTTCCACCCCAACGACGGCACAGATAAAGTTCATCATAGATTCGTCCGATACGGAAACGACGACTGAAAGCCAAGCCCATTGCATAGTCTTCGCCATAACTTGTGTTAGGGAATTGATGCTGACGAACCAAAGGAGTGAAGAAAGCACGTGGTGCACCGAGTCCATTGATACGTAAGGCATTGTTACAACCATTATCCTCTGTCCACTCATTATGGCTAATCAAGCCTGGTGGAAGAGTATTAAGATCGAAGTCGCACATACGGTAAGAGCCTACAATCATTGCAGCCTTCTGTTCATGGAAAGCATTGACAATAGCCTGCAAGGTATTCTCTGAAGAATAAAGGTCGTCACTATCTAACTGAACTGCAAAGCGACCACAATGTGCATCATTGATAGCATAATTCCAACAGCCACCTATACCGAGGTCTGTACGTGTAGGAATAAGATGTACAAGACGCTCATCGGCAGCCAAAGAAGAGAGAATCTCCGTTGTTCCGTCTGTCGAATGGTTGTCGACAACGATAACGTTAAAAGGAAAGTCTGTCTTCTGCGAAAGAGCAGAAACAACCGCATCGCGCACCGTCTTCTCACGATTAAAGACTGGAATCACCACCGAAGCCTCTACAGGGAAAGCCTCACCAGAGAAGTCAGGCTGTGCATATTGCGTTGTATCTACCAAAGCTTTGATAGCAGAGAGGTGTGCTGTAGCTGCCTGCTCCATCTCAATCTGTACCTCACGATTGCGAGGATTCACATAATCAAACTGTTTCTCACCACTTGCACGTAGGTCGTCTTCTTCCTCTGTATAGAGATATTCATTCAGATGAAAGAGTTCTCCCTTACGGCTAAGGAAGAGACGAAGGTCGTACCAGCCTGCAAACTGATAGTCCTTTTCCACCTCTCTTGTTGCATACTCCTTCAGATACTCAGTCTTGAGAAGTACGACAGAACCAAAATCGAAGTCATCACGGATGCTACCCAATTGATAAGCAGTAACAGGATGCTTCACTGTCTTGCCTGCTTCCACTGAGTAATGGTCAGCATAAACCATTGCTGCACCAGTTTCCTCAGCCACCTGCAGCATTCGCTCAAGCGCATGATAGCCTAACGTGACAGGCCCTTGCTTCAGATAAAGCAGAGCATAATCGGCTGTTGCTGTTGTAGCAATAAGGCGCATGGTTGCCAAGGATAGCAAGCCGCCTGTTTGTAGCTGACGGACGTACTGAGGCAATGCCTCAGTAGGCAGGACATCTGCAGCTAACGTATATATATTCTTTACCACACCTGACTCGTACAACTGCGCAGCAAGTGACTGCATCATTGCAGCTGTACTATACGGTAGAAAGCAATCTATCTGTTTCTTCTTTTCCATCTAAAATGTGTTCTTTTATCTACTTGCAAAGATACTATAAAATCCCGTCTTACACACGAAGATTCGAAAGAAAACAACCAACTGCGAATTATTTTCATGAAAAGAAATATTTATTTACGTGAAGAAAAATATTTTTTTTCATGAAAAGAAATTCTTTTCTTCGATTTTATGCAATTCATTGAATATCAACACATTTTACATTTATTGCTTGCACATATTCTAAATGTGGTTCTTATTGATGTATGGTACAAAGATAAGTTTTTGCGGTGTAACCTCCAAATCGTTAACTTTTATTAGCAAATAAAAACACCAACCCACTAAAGGAAGGAAAAGATAAAGAAGGATAGAATAAGAAAAGAAAAGCCCCCACCACCTTATAATATAGGTGTGTGGGGGTGTTATATATTAATGTTATGTAGCGTTATTAATGACACCCTATTATAAAGGGTGACATTAATAACTTGGGTTGGTATTATAATTTAGTTCCCCTTTGGGGCTGTTGTGCTTGATGTTGTGTTTGCCGTCTGTGCTGCTGGCTTGTGCTTACTATTGCCGTGCTTGCTGGGGTGTATTGTGTCCCTTGCTGTGTTGCTGGTGTCTGTCTGTACTGGCTTGATTGTATTGTTTCCCTGCTGCTGTTGTACCTTTATATTTTATCTAAACACAAATACCAACCCTTACAAGCGTACACACGTTAATTAAATCGTGTGTTCCTGCTGTCCTCTTAAAGTATAATAGAAAAAATAATTTTTGAAATAGATTTTTTACTAAAATCAGAAAAAAGAAAAATACTAATAAATAGTGCTCGTTCCAATAATTCAGAAAATTTGCGCTTGCGAGAAAAAAAGGGAGTGGGGGGTTTAAAATAAGGCCCCCTCCAAAAAAAAGGGCTCCCCCCCCTGCCTGCCTTGATTAATTACATTACTTGCCTTGCTGTGTTGCTTTCCTTGCTTGCTTGCTGTCTTGCTGGTGTCTTACTTCCTTACTTGCTGGCTGTTGTGCTGTCTGTGTCCTTTACTTGCCTTGGTGTGTCCTTTAGTTGCTTGCTGTGTTACTGCCTTACTAATTAACTATAATAGCACTAAACAACCCATTTAATACGCTTATAAGCGTTTATATCCGTTCTATTGATATAGTATTAATAATCACTATTATAATACGTTATAACGCAAATAAACCACTAATAAAGTAATATAATAGTATTGTGTCTTTACTTCCTCTTTGGCTGTCTTGGTGTGTTATTCCCTTGATGTTGTTCTGCCTTGGTGTCACTAATCATTATACAATCAATCTAATACCAACCCTTTTACAATTCATTCATAATTAAGTCAGTTGGTAATACTTAACTACTCATTAAGTCAGTCGAGAGTTACCACCTTCAAAGGGTGGTTAACTCTCTCCTTAACATTAACTAATAAACTTACAAATACATGAAAAAGTTATTTATTTTAAATATCTTATTATCAAGTTATTATATCTATTCTAAGCCGTTGTAAGCGTGTCTTTTATTCGTTGTGGTGTGTTGTGTTACTGACATCATTATAACGCAACAGAACGCTATTAAACGGCTAATACGTTGATGTGGTGTATTACTTTGCTCCTTATCTTTCTATCTCTCTTTTAATTGGTAGTGTTGTTTGCTTGCCTGCCTGCTTGTCTACTTGATGTTATGTTTGCTTGGTGTATTGGTGTTTACTATTACTTCAATCTGTGTTATATATTGGCTATCTGTGTGCGTGGTGTTGTATTTGCTATTGTCGTGCGTGGTGTTGATATTGGCTATATGCTGTTTATTTCGTTCCTGCTGGCTTGTTCCTTTGTTACCTTGTAACTTTACCACTAATTAATATATACCGCTTTATATCGCTTCTATTTATCCCCTTGGTGTTGCTGGTATCATATACGATAACAACACTTTGATAGTGTGTGTTATCTCCTTATATTGTATTATTGGGTTGGTATGTTTATTTTATTATTTATCTTTTCTTTCTGCTTGGTTAGTATCAAACACAAAAAAAGGAAATAACCATTATTAGTTATCTCCCTTTTGATTATATATTGATTTGAAAAGAATATATTTGGTATATTAATTCAATTAAAGTGCGTTAATCTGCTTTATAAATGTATCGTATTTCTCATTTATTATCTTTCTTTCCTTCGCTGTTTTTTCCTTTAATATATTTATTTCTTCTTTGCGTCTTTTCTCAACTTCCTTTCTCGCTATTTCCTTCATTTCCTTTAGGTTAAGTTTTTCACTTATCATATCTTATATTATTGGTTAGTTTATTGATTATTAATAGTTTACATCATATCCTTTTTGTCTAATTTCCTTTAATATTTTATTTTGCTTTTCGTCTTCCTTTCTTTGTAACTCCTTGCCAACATCTATTCCCATGCTGAATAATGATATACCGCAAAACACGGCAATTATCATAAAAATTAAAAATAACATATTCTTATCTTTTTATCTTTATTCTTTAATTAGTTCTTTACACTCCTTTGCTTTTGGTAAAGGTGCTTTTAACGCTTTTCTGTATGTGGTGTAAACGTTATCTCCGCTTGCCCATTCGCACACTAATTTATCTTTTGTTCTGCTTATTACCTTATAGTAGATTTTATCTATTGTTCTGTTTTTGGTATGGTGCATTTTTTGCAGCATTATAACGTCCCCTCTTTTTATGCTGTTGAGGTCGTAGCCGTTGTTATCATTCCACCTTATCCACTGATATTCACCATTTTGTAGTACCTTTGCGCAATATATTCGGTTCTCATTCCATTTAAAGTCAAACCCTTTGAAATTCTGGTGCATTATTCCATTTTTGAGTTTATAAAACTCTCTGTCTGTCAATTCATTAGCCATATTTTCCATATTATATTTTTTATTTCTTTATTATATTATTTCTTTTAATTTACTTGTGTTTGGTGTCCCTTTGCTTGGTTGTATTTTGAGAAAAGGAAACCAATATTAAATTTTTCGCCTTCATCTAAGTGGTCTAACACATACGTATAATTTTCGTCTGTCTTGAACTCATCGTAACCGCTTCTTTGCTGTCTGATTATGTGTAATAGTTGCCGTCCTTCTTCTCCCCAAATGTTGGCTAAACAATTCGCAATCATTAGCGTATCAGTATGATTTTTTGTGAGTATTAAGCGGTTTTCTTTTATATCCTTTACCATGTCCCTGACTTTGCTAAACTCCCTTGCTGTAAGGGTTGTTTTTGCGTTCTCCCCCACCTTTGAAGGGTGGGTGTTAACTTGGGTTGGTTTTGATATTTTTCTGTCGTAAATTTCGCATTGTGTGTTCCAATATTCGTTATCATCATAACTCATATATCTTTCACGATTGACGTTAATACATGAACTATCTAAAGTTAATCCCAACGCCTTAAAGTCCTCCTCCAACGCTTTAAACACCGCCTTAAAGTCGTTTTTATTACTTTCCAAAATTGGTATTAAAGCGTACATCCCTTTGCCTCCTACTGACATACTACTATACATAACATAAGGTAGTGAATTTATCCTTTTACGCATTTCTTCTATTGTTACACCTTCGTTATCTTTAGCGTCCAAATCTATGGCTATCAAGTTGTTAACGTGTTCCACGTCCTTGGCTGTTCCTCCTATAGTGCAATAACATGAAGGGGTAAATGATAATACTTTGCTTTTTGCTTTCTTGTATGCTATTTCGTCTTTGCTTCTGTCTATCTGTCTAACCGCTTTTATTTCTTCTTTGCAAATTCTGCCCGTTATTATAGCATTATATAAAGAATTGCTATTCAGTACTTTATGTTGTTTCATTATTGACACTTTAGTATTAAGCAAAAAATCGGGGGTTATATGCTGCTTTGCTTCCTCCTTTGCTTCCTCCTGCTTTTCTTTCTTTACTTCCTCGGTATTTGCTTTCTCCTTGGTTACTTCCTCTTTGACTGCTGGGGCTGCTTTGGTTGTTCCTGCTGGCTGTGTTGCTGTTGGGGTTGCTTGTGCTGCTGGCTGGCTGCCTTCCTTTGCTTTTTCCTCCATTATTTCCTCCATTACTTCCCTTGCAATGTCATAATTAATACCCTTTGGGGTGTTGTCCTCGGTGCTGCTGTCATCGCTGTACTTCCTTGTAATGTCATCGTATTTAAGGGTACATTTTCCATTCATAACACCCTTTGCGTCATCACGCAATTTCAACACATTAATTGTCGTTTCCTTTTGTTTGCAATCTGTAATTTCGATTGAAAACATAAAATCACTAATATTGTAATAATTGGCTGAACCATTAACCGAATAAGCCGTAACCTTCTGACCTTCATCAAGTTTAGTCGTGTGTGCAACAAGAATAACCGCTATATCGTTATCTATACTTGCCTGCTTTAAATCACTCAAAGCCCTTCCGATTTTTTCCGTCTCGGTATCGTTGCCCTTAATCAATTTTTTTAACATTGTCATGTTATCAACTATTACTAAATCAATATTATACGCTTCCTTGGCTACCTTGATTGCTTCTAACAATTCCTCCCAATTAGATAATGCACCCTCTAAGATAATGCTGTGTTCGCTTGCCTGCTGGTAACTTGCGTATAATGTGCTTAACTTCTTTGCTTGGTCGTTTCGGTTTGTTTCTGTGGCAAGGTATAAAGTACGCCAATTATGAGTTACCCCCATAGAATATCCGTAAAAGTTTGTAAATGTACTCTTACCGCTACAAGGTGTTGATACTAAGGTAGTTAACGTTTGCTTATCAATTCGCATTATATTATCAAAGTCCTTCAGTCCACAACGATAACCTTCAAAAGATTTATACGCTTTTGCGCTTGTAATAAAATCGCTTGTTGTAATAAAATTGTACATAATCTTAATCTTTTATTGCTTCTTCTAATTGTCTTCTTTGTTCTGCCAAACTTGGCTGTTGTTCTGTCTTGGTGTCTGTTTCCTTTGTCGCTTCCTTCGCTTCCTTGGTGGTCGCTTGGTACGCTTGGGTTGGTGGTTTTATTTTACTTGTTGCTTTCGCTTGCTTTTGCTTGCTATTCAACGACTTTATAATCGACATTGATTTATCAGATAACACCCATTTAGTAGTAGTTTTATTTATACCCTTGATTAAAATATAATCGGTGTTGGTGCTGGTTAAATAGCCCTTTTCCGTCAACCCCTTTATAATCTTATTTACTAACTTTGTGTTATTATTTTTGTCCTTTCCTCTTTGTCCGCAAAGGGTGGCAATGTGTGACTTTTGGGTCTGAATTTCTCTTTTACCTTGTGATATTAAGTGCAACATTGTTATTATCTCGTTTGCACTTGTTAGGTCTTGTAATTGATTGAGTATAATAAACTCATTTATTTGATAACTCATAATGTTTGGGTTATAAAGTTATTATTATTAATCTGTGTTGGGTTGTTTTTATATTAAAAAAGTGGTGGGGGCAAACCCAAACAAAAAGCCCCCTTTTATACCACCTTTATTTTATATCTTTTTCTTAATTTTCAAACATACACTTTTTATATAATTCATTCATTTCTAACAATTTACGGGCTGCATTAATCTTCTCCCATTTTGCCTTAATTGATTTAATACGCTTTTCCTCTTGGGCTGGTGTCATATTCTTATATCTTTTCTTTTGCGCCTCGCTTATCTTTCTCTTTGTTTCTTCTGAATGTCTATATTTTTCTTTTTCCATTTTCTTTATATTTCTAAATCGTTATTATTGGAGTGTATATTTTAAGTACCCCTCTATATAAATAAGTATAATTTAATTCGAGAAAGTCAAGTATATTTTATAAAGTTTTCTACAAATCTTCTTGAAAACCGCTAAAACAAAGGAAAAATAATTTAAAAATAATTGAAAATAATTTTGAGTTTTCTAATCAGTTTTGAATATTAAGGATAAATAAGGGGATATTTGGTGTATTAAGTGGCTGGGGGTGCTGCTGGCTGGGGTGTATTATTTTCCCTTTCGCTTGGTGTATTGTGTTGCTGGTGGTGGTAATATTGGGAATAAGGCAAAATAAGCACGTATAAGGGGCTTTTGCTGCTGTAGTAGCAAGTTGCAAGCAAAGGAGATAATAAGCCGTTAAATCGCAATATATACGTTTATATAGTGGCTTGGGTGTAATAATGGTTGTAATAGGGTTGATATAGCGTTATATATTCCAACCCTTGAAGGGGTTGTTATATATAACTTGGGTTGGTTTGTTTATTTCATTGCTTCGCTTTCTTGCCTTGCTGTGTTATTCCCTTGCACTTATACACTCATCAGTACAATAGCATAATATATCATATAAAATATAATACCAACCCAAATTATATCCCTACCACTAATTAAAGGTGGTGGGATATAATGCTATAATCTATTATTATTTTATTACTATTATATTATGTTAGGTATTATAGTACCTAAGGGTATAGGTATTATAGTACCTAAGGGTATAGGTAGTTTTTTTTATATCATCATATAAATATACCTATGGGTATACTTCATATATAGTTAGGTGTCATAGTACCTAAGGGTATACTTGTATATATGTATCTTTGTACCCAAAATTGGTTATAGGGTTACTTTTAACTATGAAGGGATAGGTATTATATTACCTATGTAGATACTTCCTATTAGATGACTATATAGGGGGTAATTTATTACCCCTACTAAACATTTTTTATTACACCTTATTAATATAGAAAATAAAAGCGATATTAGCCGTTATAATGTTATGGTTGGTATAGTACAAGGGAATTAATAAGATAAGCCGTTAGAACGCTAATAAAGGGGGTATTTGTGGGGTGCTGGGTGTTGTTGTGTCTGTCCCTGCTGCTGAAGGTAGGTAAAAGGGAAAGGAGAAAGAAAGGGAAAGAATAAAATAAAAATAAACATACCAACCCAAATTATATCCCCACCACTAATTAAAGGTGGTGGGATATAATGCTAACAACCCCTACAGAAAATAAAAGGGAAATAGCCGTTATTTGGTTACTTCCCTTTGCTTGCTGCCTACAAATGACAATAACGGGCTAACTTGCCTATGTTTATAAGCAATCGTTCATAATCATTTATTGCTGATATACTGCCTTGTGGGGCTTTCTCATTGTATACCTTATAAGTTAGTATAAAGTCGTTAATATCATGCTTTATCAAGTCCAATAAAAAACATAACTTATTGTAATTCATATTGTTATAACCCTCAAAGCCCCATACTTGTAATATCTCCCTTATCTTTGCTTCTGCTGTTGCTTTGCGCTTTTTGTCTGTTTGTCTTTCTAATGACTTGAAAAAATCATCTTTTAACACATTATAATCATTTAACTTCTTGATGTTCAGTAATTTATCATCGTCCGACAAGTCGTTATAATAGTCCAAATCTTTATCTTTTGCCACTGCTGGGGCTGCTGCCACTTGTGGGGCTGCTTTTGTTGCTGGCTGTTCTGCTGGGATTGCTGGGGTATTGGCTGGCTGCAACTGCAATGTAGCAATTATATCCGTGTCCGTGGGGTGTCCGTATACTTTTTCAATCATTAATGCACTATCCCCAATCATTTTACCGACTTGTTCGTATTTGTAACCTTCTCTTAACTTGATAGTTACAAACGTATGACGGGCAAAATGACTGCTTATAACTTCATTTAACGGCTTGCCACTTGGTGTTAATCGTGTTATATTGGCACGTGTAAAAAACACCTTCAAATAACGTGTTAATGATGTATCTTTTTCATTTTCTGTTTCATTTTCTTTATTACTTCTTATCTTTTCCAATAAATCTGTAACTTCCTTTGTTTCAGTAATATATGATGTTGTATTACGCTTAATAGTAGTTAAGATGATTGTATTACATGGTGTTCCTTTTTGTACCTTATAATCTCCTTTAATTAACTTTAGCGTGTCGCTAATTCGCTGACCCGTAAGTAATTGTAATAAAAACACATCCTTGTAATATTGTTGTTTATCATTTTTGACCTTTACCGCCTTGAATGCTTCTATTTCCTCTTTGGTTAATTCGCATTTCTTTTCTTCCTTCACCTGCTTAATTGGTGTGTACGTAACGGGGGTTATTCCGTACTTGCTGCCTTGTGTACTGCCTGCAATATATTTAATTAACTGCCTTATAACACTGGCTATTTTATTAACATTTTGGGGACTGTTCCCCGCTGCCTTCATCCACTCTACAAAAGCATTAAATGATGATTGACTAAGTGCCTTTGCGCTATCCCTTTGATTGGTTTCTACAATCCAATTATAGAACACTTTAACATTTTTCTGATATTCGCTTGCGGTGCTTGCCTTGTTCTGTCTGTCTTTGGTATATTTTTTTAGTGCTTCACTTATTAACTTTGTTGCCTTGGCTGTTCGTGTGGCTGCCTTGAATTGCGGTGTTACTGACATATCGTTATTACTGCTTTGCTGGGTTATACTTTCTTTTATTTCGTCAAAGTTAAGATTTTTTTCTGAATATACCAAAATACGGCAATTAGCAATATAGGCGGTTAATTCCGCCTGCTCTTGTAACTGCTTGGTTGTTAGGTCAATACCTTTATTAATCATTATTGGCTGCTGTTTACGGCTATCCCATAAAGAAGGGTGTACTTTCCTTCTCGTTGGTATCTTTGCTTGAATTGCTTTTCCTTTGTCATCAACATAGTACACCACCATATATAAAGGGGTTGGGGTGCTGCTCTTTGGTTTACGCAAATTGAAATTAACACTAATTAATTGATTTAATTCCATACTTTACACACTTTTTTCCCTTTTGGGGACGTTCTTAATATTGGTTCTTATTCCCACATATTCAGAATGTGCGTAAAATCATAAATGGCTGATATAATGAATGTTAGTATTTATTGCATGAAAAGAAATTCTTTTCTTCGTGAAAATAATTTGGAAGTAGTGGTGATACTGAACTTTTTCCGTAACTTTGCACACAGAAAAAAGACATTAAAAGATAGTCAAAAGATGGAAAAAGAAAATCATATTGACCGTGCATTAGCTTTTATGGAGAATCTTGAAAAGCTTGGCGCACAGCTTCAAAAGGCTGATGAACAGCAGAAACTAATGCTGCAACAGATGCTTATGAAGAGTCAGAACAACGAAACTAATACAGACGAATACCGTGACTTGGAGCAGAGAAGTAAGGACCTTCAAGCAATGATCAACAAGTGGCGCCCCATCTACGAGGAACGTCTAAAGATGGTGAAAGAGGCACAGAAGGCGGCAAAGAAGTAAGGCTAACTGTACGAAGAACAAGACTTGAACAAGCTCGTTTTCCCTCTAAAAGAGAAGTATGTGCCCCTTACTGCTACTCACTATTTCCTATTCAACATTGCAAAACTCCGCATATACAAACAAACTCCTTAACCATCAAGAACAAATGAAGAAAGACTTATACAAAGACATCAGACTTCTCTTACAAGCTATCATAGCTGTTAATTTGTTTTTCTCATGTTCGTCTGTTCCTTCTGGAATAGCAGAAGAGATAACTTATCACGGAGAACAACTGCATCGTTATCTGACGATTATCAAAGACGTAACATCGAAAGCGGAGAAGAGTAAGGACACTATCACCTATTATTGTAATCAAAAAGGACAGCTCATCATAGAGCGTGTGGGTACAGACAGCTTGGATGATTACACTTACTCCTACACTGGTGATACCATTCACATTCATAAGACGCATATTAAAGACCAGTTGGACGAACTCCTTGATGGCTATTATATAGTTAAGAACGGACTTATCGTAGAAGCGAATAACGCTCCCAGCTATTATACATACAGCTACGATAATAAGCGAAGACTCGTTTGTCGTGACACACCTAATGTTAGCTGTGGGAGAACAACCTATGATTTCCAATGGAAGGGGGAGAAGATATTTCTTCATAAACCATTTAATATTACCTACAGAGAGACTGGACAGAAGGCAGCCTACCACAACTTCTATTTCTTGTGGATGTATGGTAGTGGCTTAAGCATACCCATCCCTTTCATCACCTTAGGCTATATGGGTGTTATTCCGAAAGGAGATATTAGCAGCTATAGCTTCAGTTCAATAAAGAAAGAGTGGGATTTCAAGGCACAACTAACAACGGAGTATGATAAGGAAGGACGTCCCACCCGCATTGAGGAAGTGCTGATGACATTAGATAAAAATAACAAACAAGATAGTAGTAAGCAAGTTATACAATACGTCTGGTAATAACAGAACAATATCAAAACGCTTAAAATAGGATATGGAAAAGGAAAAGAAAAGTGAAGGAATGACGAGTGTTATTGCTGCCTTAGGTGCAAACATCTTGGTAGCGATTTCAAAGTTTGTTGGTTTTGCAGTGTCTGGCTCAGCTGCGATGTTGAATGAGTCTATCCATAGTGTTGTGGATTGTGGCAATCAGATACTGCTATTGGTAGGTAACCGCCAGTCGACAGCAAAGGCAACGGAGCAGCATCCGTTCGGACAGGCACGTGCTAAGTATTTCTATAGCTTGGTTGTTGCAATGATGTTGTTCTTCGCTGGTGGTGCATTAGGTATCATGGAAGCAACACAGAAAATGTTTCACCCAGAACACAGTTTGGAGAATACATGGCTTATCATCGCTATTCTTGTCTTTGGACTCTTAGTAGAATTGGGCAGCCTGCGCATTGCCTTCAAGGAAATAAAGGAACTGAATAAGGACAATCTTTCACTTTATCGTTTCCTACGAGAGAGCCGTCACAGTGAAATCCTCATCATCTTCGCAGAAGACAGTTGTGCTGTTCTCGGTTTGCTGATAGCCTTAGGCGGTACGTTTCTCACCCATTTCACGGGAAATCCTTTCTATGATGCCCTCTCAGGTGTGCTGATTGGCGTGCTCCTCTGTGCTGCAGCCCTCTTCTTGGCACGTGAGTTCTATAGTCTGCTTATTGGAGAGAGTGTTACACAAAAAGACCTATCACGTATTAAGGAGGTATTTAACAGAACAGAAGTCGACCGCCTCATCAACGTCAAGACTATCCACCTCGGTCCTAATGACATCCTTGTCACTGCAAAGATTGACGTCAAGAACGAATACGAAGCGCAAGCACCTCAGTTGGTTAACGACATTGAGAAGAATATGCGTGCCGCTTTCCCTGACTACAAGATTTACATCTATATTGAGACAGATAAATATAAGGAAGATTATTAAAAACCTCTCCCCCAACCCCTCTCCGAGAGAGAGGGGAGTGCTGGACACAATAGAAAATAAACATTTCTCCTATTTATCGAAAAATGGGAAAGGTATCCAACGGGAAATAATGGTTTCTTCCACTAAATGGATAGATTGGTATTTGGATAAAGACCTATACACTTGTATGGTATAACTATCCCAAATTAAATGGTCAAAAAAAAGGAAGATAAACTACAAGATGAAATGCAAAAAAGGCAAATAGTTACTATGTCTATCCGACTTCTACAAACAATTTATTCTCAGACAAAGCGACATCTGTAAACTATTTTCACTCGACTCAAAACCAATACATGCTCTTTTGGCTTATAAAAAATGCCTAATTGACTTGCAATAGGTGCTCTTTTGAGGTCTAACTAACGTCCTTTTGAAATTCAATTAAGCATCTCTTCCTATACTACTTTATAACAGACTGATTTCCTATTGGTTACAAACCTGCTCTTTATGTATATTTTTGTTGTTATTTATAGATGTTTTAATTGAAAATATGTAATGATTTTTCAGAGCTATAGCTGTATGTTATAAGTATTAAAATAAAAAGGTTTTCTTTTTCGGAGAATGACAATAGAGCAAACAGTTGACAGTTTCAATACATCTTGAACAAAGTCAAAAAAAACAGAGGTGCACTCTTGGTACACCTCTGTTTTATTATATTTACTTACCATTAATTACTTAAAAGTATGCTTACCTTCTTGCGCAGCAGGCTTAACAATAATCTCACGCTGCTTAGCGTTTGTCATCACCTTCATAGCCACAGCAGTGATATCTTGTGGTGTGAGCGTCTTGAATACTGGTGCAGAAGCGGCACTGTCATTTGGTGATAGTTCGTTGCCTGTTTCAGCATAGATGTTCAATAAAGCCATCCAAACTGATGGGTCGCTGCTTGACTGTGCCGCAGCAGCCTGTTCTTCATCAACAGCCAACGGAACCATTGCTGCTTTGAACTCATCAGCAGTGAAACGGCCAGCTTTTACATCATCAAGAATACTATAAACAAGGCTGACTGCTTTGTCTGCATTCTCTTTTGCTGTAGAGAGGTGGATGTTAAGACTCTCGCCAGCTACCGGCTGTGAGGTATAGTTGCTTTGTACACCTACGGTATAAGTAAGATGCTCTTTCTCACGCAATACATCAAAATAACGACGCTCCAAGATTCCACGCATCACCTCCAAAGCAGCTTGCTCACGCTCAGAAAGTTTCTGCTTATTAGCAAAGGAAATCTCAATCTCAGCCATACCACCTTCTGTTTCCGTCTCGAAGGTACGCTTAATGACTGGCGTAGATGAAGAGAAGTCCAATGGCTGAATAGCTGTCTTCACAGGCTTACCTTCGCCCTTGAGAGAACCAATATAGCGAAGAACCAACTCTTTTGCCTTTGCTTCTGGAATGTCACCAATAAGACAATAGGTAAAACGTGACGCATCACCAAGATGTGCTTGGAACTGTTCCTGTAACTTATCGTACTGAACAGACTTGAAGAAAGTCTCATCCTGACGTGGATTCATCGCACTAACCGGATAGAGTAACTGCTGGATAGAATCCTGTACGGCTGCCATACCTGTTGTTGCACGATTCTCATAGACGTAGAGGTTACGCTGGATGTACTTGTCAAAGGCTGACTTTGAGAAGTTCTGACGTGAGAGAATCAAATACAGATAGCTGAAGAAATCGTCAGCATTGTCAACAGGTGCATTACCACCCACACCATCACTATAATCCTCTAACGAGAGAGAAAGATTAATATTCTTACCCTGCAACCACTGTGCTAACTGATTTCTATTATAATTATAGACACCAGACTGCATCAAGAGCGAACGCATTGCAGTGTAGTTAGCAATATCCTGTGCTGGAACAATAGACTTACCACCTTCTGCAGAACCAGCAAAGAGGAACTTACCACTCAACTCTGGAACATTACGATAAAGAACTTTTGCACCATTAGAGAGTGTCCACTCCTTTGCCTGCAAAGTCTTCAACTGCTTCTCAGAAACAATCTTTCCTCCTGTCAGAGGGAAGTCAATCAACTGACTGATAGGCTTCATACCATCAGCACGAGCCATATCGCTGAATGAACTCTTTTCCTTCAATGCAGCCATAAGGTCGTTCTCGGTAATATTCATCTCACTCTGTGACTTGGAATAGGTGACAAAAGCAAGATTATTGTCATTAAGTAATGACTTCATCCAAGCATTCATATCCTCAACCTCTAACTCAACCAAAGTCTCAAGGTTACGGTTAATCTGTCCACGGAAGTCTTGTACAGGAATGTCATAGAGGAAGTTCTGACGGAAAAGCATTAAAGCATTGTCTGGCGTACCTAATCCTTGTGCCTCAAGAACATCCTTCATTCCATTGTACATCTTTTCCTTCTCAGCATTGAACTCAGCAGCTGTAAAGCCTTGGTCACGCAGATTATCACGTACAGCCAACATCTGCTGAAGAGCCTTCTGTTCATTGCCCTGATATGGAACCATATCCCATGCCATCTGATAATAGTTTCTTACCAAAGGAGACAGACTCACCTCAGCTGCTATATAACTCTCCTTATCAGCATTCTTCAACATCACAAAACGCTTTGGAGCCAATGTGTTGAAGAACTTAGTGAAGATGAACTGACGCACACGGTCCTCTTCTGGAGCATTGCCCTTCACCTCATAGCGTTGATAAAGACCAAAAGAAGCACTCTTGTTCTCTGGGTCAATGAAACGCATATAGAGCGGTGTTGTATTATCAGGTATCTGTCTTGTCTGTGGATTTACAGCAGGGGCCTGCTTAGCTGGTAATGTCTTGAAGACAGTCTGGATATTCTTCTCCATCTGGTCTACATCCACATCACCAATAACAGCAACAAACTGCATATTAGGACGGTACCACTTATCATAGAACTGCTTTACCTGCTTCTGCTGGAAGGTTTCCAGTATCTTCTGTGAACCAATCACATTATGAGTAGCATAACCTGCATGATTATAAACAACAGGTGCAATAGCATCAGTCAGACGACGGTCTACTCCCGAACGATGACGCCATTCCTCAAGGATAATTCCACGTTCCTTTTCGATATCGTTAGGGGTCATCTTGACGCCATGACACCAGTCACGGAGCACCCAAAGCATATTTTCATTAAGCTTCGCATCATTTGTAGGTACGTTATGAACAGCATAACGCGTATCATCAACACCCGTGAAAGCCTCAAAGTCATTAAGGTTATTGCTGCGAAGGAAGTTCATCACACCATTAGGGAAGTGGTCTGTCGTATTAAAAGCCAAATGCTCTAACACGTGTGCCAATCCCATTTCGTCATCATTCTCCAAGATAGCACCTACGTTCTGGTAGAGGTAGTATTGTGCCTCACCAGTTGCAGAGCCATCATTGTAGATATAATAAGTAAGCCCATTTGCCAGTTTCCCCTTTTTAAGTCCTTTCATCTGCGCATTAGCAGGACTAAGGGGAAAAAGCAAAAAGCCTATGAGCAGTGCCACTGGCACGCTCGATAGGCATTTAATAATATTCTTGAACATAGTCATTGTTTACTTTTCAAGGAGTTCGAGCGTAGAGAGCTTCTGCTTGATTGCACCTTGCAACATAGCTTGTGGCATCTCCATATTCTCTAAACGGAGTGTCTCAGCAAATGCCTGGTTATAGTATTCACGTGCCTTACCATAGTTCTTTAACTCACGATAAGAGTCACCGATCATTACCATATAGTTTACACGATCCATCACAGCATCTTCCTGTGCCAAAGCTTTCTCAGCCCACTTGATAGCAACCTCATGATCCTTAGCCTTCAGACTCTTGCCTGCTGCCATGTAGAGGTTCTGTGCAGCCTTACCATAGTCAGCTGAACGGAGATTGTTCTCCATCTTATCGAAATAGGTCTCCATGGCTTTCACATAGCCATTTACATCCTTGTTCTTATACAAGTTGAAGAGAGCGTCAAAGTAAAGCTTTGCCTTCTCGTATGGAGTAATACCTGTCAAGCCTACAACCTCGTATGCCTTTGCATACTGGTTCTTAACTTTCTCTACATAGTCCTTATACTTTACGTTGCCATCCTTTGCCATATCCTCAGCAAAGATGTCGTTAGCCTCAACAATGTAGTAAGCTGGTGCCTTACCAAGGGTCTTCATCCAATCATCAAGGTGGTCGTTCATAAGGTCAATCATATACTGCTTGTGCTCCTTATCTTCATCACCTTCCAATGTAAGAATGATACAATAATCATTCTCATTGATAAGCTTCAATGGTGCCTTTGCAGCTACATAGCTCTTATAAAGTTTCTGCAAACGTGTTACCCACTTGTCTGCATCCATACCCTCCTGTGCCTGCAAGAAAGATGGTGCCTTGAGAAGAAGTTGCTGCTGAACATCAAGATCGTTGTTATCAGCCTTGTACTTATTATAAAGCTCTTCAAAACTTACACTCTCGCCGGCTGCAATCTTAGCGGCCTCCATAAGTTCGTCCTTATCCATTGCACCTGTATTCACAGACAAAGCCTTACCATCTGGTGCAATGAAAGCTACTGTTGGATATGCAGCTACCTTGTAGTTTTTAGCAATATCAACATTCTCACCCTTCTCAGCATCCAACTGCAAGCTAATGAAGTGCTCATTGAAATACTTTCCTACTTCCTCCTGTGTGAAAACAGTCTTTGCCATTTTCTTACAAGGAACACACCACACTGCATAGAAGTCAACAAAAACAATCTTATTCTCCTGCTTAGCTTGTGCTAAGGCCTCACTGAAAGTACCCTTAAAGAATTTTATGCCATTTGTTGCTTCTGCACCCTGCTGTGCACGAAGTTGTACTGCCATCATTAAAAGGGATACGAGCAGTAAGATATATCTTCTTCTTTTCATATTTAATCTGTTTATAATGGGTTATTTTATTCAAGTTATTTATTTAACTATACCCTACTTACAGCATTGAGTCTATTCGTTTTTATCTCTACCAAACATTAATAAAGACACACATAAAATCAATGTTGTATGTAGTATGTACGGTTATAATATATTAGTCAACAAGCAACTCATCATCTGTTACGACAACCTTAAAGATATCTTCCAGCACAGCCTCATGGTCCTGATTATACACCTTGAGTGATAGGCGATATCTGCCATTTGACAACTGTTGTGTAGCTTCTTGTGTAACAACTATCAAACCACCTGTCACTGAAATCTTACCTTCCTTATAGAGTTTCATAAACAACTGTGCCTGTTCTTGGTTGTCAGCCTTAACTCCAGACAATTCATAATTGATAGGGTTAGTACCTGCAACACCTTGAATACGTGTTGAAACGAATGGTAACTTATTGATACCACGCTCACTCGTTGCATCAACGTTATGAAAGGCATTAAGAGAGTCGGGAGTAAACGATGCACCCGTTGTTCTCAAATAGCCTACATCCATTTTGCTACATGATACCATAAAACCTATTGTAAGAGCCATAAGACACAGCAATGCGATTCCTTTCTTCATCTGTTTCATTTTTTAAAAGTCAGTTAAGTTGAAGTCATAAACAAGTGAGTGAACCACTCCCGTGTTTGTTTCAATATTACATGAAGCAACGTCCGACGTCTTAGTTGTCGTAGGAGAGACCAAGTGGATACGCAAAGGTCCAGCACCAGGAACGCTGTTGTAAGACTCGCGGAAAGTATAAATCCACAACTGATTGCCTGAAGCCATCTCTACAGTCTCACCTCCCTTACCAATAGGTGTTGATGCATCAGAAGATTTAACACCTTCCTTAAAATCATCAAGCATCACACGTTTGTTAGGCAGAACACAATTCAAGATAAACTTCTTGCAATCTGCAACAGGAATATCTGATACTCTCGTCATCCCATTATCATAGAGATAACGACGGATACTATGATTGGTAGGACCAAAGAAAGTGAAGTTCTTGCCATACTGACTTGTACCTTGGAAAAGAGAAACTAAACCAGCACGCTCAGCCATCACGCGAAGAGAATCCCAGTTATAGCTATCGCTTTTAAAGTATTCCCACATGGTCATATCATGCTTACCATTAGCAAGACCTGTGTCATCGAAATTATACTTGGTACAACTGGAGAGTACTCCCATTGTAAGACACACTGCTATTATATATATAATCTTTTTCATATATCAAACATATATTTATTGTGACATCCCTTACCCAATATTAGTTATAAGCCTGCCAATAAGGCTTCTGGCGCAACTGGGTATTAATAATATGTCCATCCTTATCCTGCCATGAATCCTTTGGAAGTGGAAGGAAGAGTGCACCACCCTGAATGTCTTGATTAGTCAGCAAAAGGAACTTACCCTGCAATTCTTCTTTCACGTAGCCATTACGGATAACATCTGCATAACGTGCATCATTCTCACCAATAAACTCCTTCTCTCTTTCACGGAAGATAGCTTTCTTCAAGCCCTCTGTATCGTATGTTGATGGATAAGAAAGCGCACCAGCACGCGAACGAATCACATTGAGGTCAGCAATAGCCTTTGCTTCATTACCTAACTTTTGATAGCACTCAGCTCTCAACAGATAGAAATCAGCAAGTCGCCAGTAAACATAATTAGCATCTACCGTACGATAGGTCTTACCACTTGCAGAATATTGATCGGCATCCATAATTGCTTTTCTGAACTTATACATGATAGCATAGTCTGTTCCATCTACCTCATGTGAGGTACCCCACTCATAGAAGAATGCCTGCAAACGCTGATCAGTAGCATCAGGGAAGAGAGACTCTACTGTTGAAGTATAAAGCTGATAGATACTGCTTGAAGGCAAATCAGCCAAGGTCTGGTCTTCTCTAACAGGCCAACTAACAAAGTTCTGTGCCACCTCATTAGGTGAAACAACATTCTCTGAGCGTGTCTTGTCAAAGTACAAGCTAAAGATTACCTCTGGGTTAGGAGACTTCTCATTAGACAAATACGTGCAGAGTTCCTCTGGAGAAGAACATAGCTGATAGTTACCAACCTGACCAGCGATAAGTTGTGTTGAGTAATCGATAGACTTCTGATAATCTTCCTGTGCATTACCTTGCAACTTATAAAGTTCTGTTACACTACCCTTCCACGCATAAATCTGTGCAAGCAAGGCAGCGGCAGTACCCTTTGAAGCCGTCTGACGATTAGTAATTGCCACACCATTCAAATCCGTCAACTTATCCCATGTAGGCAAAATATCTAATGCCTTCTTTGCATGTTCTATTGCAGCATTGAGTACATCACTCTGAGAAGACAAAGAGTAAGGCTTTATCTCAGTAGAATTCTCTGTAATGATTGCCTCACCATATCGTTGTGCCAAGAGGAAATAAGATAGTCCAAGAGCAAATTCTGCTTGTCCTACATGATACTTCCGACGGTCTTCTGTCAAGTCCTTTGTCTTATCTATATTATCAAGCAGAAGGTTAGCTTCAAAGATAATGTCGTAAAGACCTTTCCAAGAATACTCGCTTGTAATCACAGTACGTGGATTCCACTGGCGTAACTGCTTACCATCGAGTATTTCGTCAGCCTTCATGCCTGCTGTTGAAAGAACGTAGTTGTTACCTACGACAGTGTTGATATAATATAGAATAGAAGTGGTTGTTGCATTCAACTCTTTCTCTGTATTGAACGAGTTGCTGTAAGTCAATCCGTTCTCTGGCTGCAAGTCAAGGCTGCAAGAGGACAGAAGACAACCACATATTGAGAGCATTATAATCTTCTTCATTTCTCTTAGAATTTTAAGTTGAGGCCCAAAGTAACTTTTCTATTCAATGGATACTGTGTTCCATCGTCCTTACCAGAGTAAGGGTTGATAATTTCTGGGTCTACTCCTGAATAATTGGTAAGCAAGAACAAGTTCTCACCACTGAGATAGACATTAGCATCCTTAATGAAAGAACCCTTCAACCAGTTCTTAGGTATCTGATAGCCAATAACCAACTGCTTAAGACGTAAGAAACTAATATTCTCAATGTTAGAATCTACGTTACCATCAAACTGTCCAACATAATCCTTATCAGCGAACTCAAGTGATGGATACTTCGCATCTCTATTGCTTGTAGTCCAGAAGTCACCAGAATGGAAGTAGTTCATAATAACACCAAAGTCCTTTGTAAAGGTGAAAGCACTGTTCTTATACATATTCATTACCTTACGGCTAATAGTATAGCTAAAGAGTACATCAAAGCTCAAACCCTTCCATTCCAGATGGCTATTCAAACCACCATAAACTGCAGGAAGTGTACTACCAGCATAGTAGAGGTCCTTATCATCAATCACACCATCATAGTTCTGATCCTTAATCTTTCTTCCGCCCACACGCAATGGATTGTTAATAGACTGGAAGTAAAGAGGAATCTGCTTACCAGACGCATTGAGATACATTGGGATATCTTCCTCCTTCTGAACGATTCCCTCATCCTTGAAAGTATAAATACCATAAACAGGACGACCTAAGACTTTATCATTAAGGTCTTCACCATTGTATGTCTTACGCAGCATATTCTTATTGTGAGAGAGGTTAAAACCAACACTCCAATTCCAATTCTTCTTACGGATAACATCATATTGAGCCTCAAACTCAATACCCTCGTTAGAGATAGCAGAAGCATTGTCCCACATATTTGTTGCAAGGAAGACATTACCTGGCAAATAAGACTGCATCAACAACTTACTTGAATACTTATAGTAATAATCAAGTTTGAACTTCAAGCGATAATCCAAGAGTTGCAAGTCAAGTCCGAGGTCATACTGATCACTCTCCTCCCAAGTCAACTTCTTATTAGCCATAGATTGTGGGATAAGACCTAACGAACCATTAAAGATGTTACTCTCCTCCATCACACCTAAAGCCAAGTAAGGCTCCTGAAACTTCTGTCCAGACTTACCCCAAGAAGCACGGAGTTTACCGAAGCTTAACCACCAGAACTTCTTCATAAAGCGTTCTTCACTGAATGCCCAGCCAAGGCCTACAGAAGGGAAGGTTCCCCAACGTACATCCTTACCGAACACACTTGAACCATCTGCGCGAATAGAAAGCTCTGCCATATAACGTTTCTTATAGCTATAAGCAGCACGACCCAAGAAACTGAGCAATGACTGCTCCTGCTGATTCGTAAGGAAGCTCTGTGCAGCTCTTACCGTTCCACCATCATTGAAGAGTGAAGGCCAGCCCTCACCAGCATACTTGATAGAGTTAGTAGGACCACCCTTTGCTGTACCACTTAAATTTTGCAACAAATCATAGTTATAAGTCATACCAGCCATCAACTCCAACTTATGTTCACTTGGCAATGCGAGGTTATAAGTAAGGATATTCTCAGTCTGAACATTCGTCATTGCAATGTTAGAAGCCTGCACCTCAGACTTCTTATCATACTTCAAGTAATCAGGTGTGAATGTGTACACACGTGTGAAGTAATGGTCAAGTGAATAAGTAGAAGAGAACTTCAAACCCTTCAAGATGTTATAGTTCAAGCCAACACTCAGACGAACATTATAGTTCGAGTTGGTCTTATCAATATCTTTCAACTGTCTCAACGCCACTTGTTCAGCAGTACTACCCTTACCTGGCAAGAGAGTCGATGTACGTTTCGGGTCAAATGTCAATCCCTGCACACGACCTCCATCAGCTCCTGCTTTCTGCGTAGCGTATGTAAGGTTGATACGTGTGAATGCACTCAACTTTGTTGACAAGTTGAAGTCAAGGTTACTCAACAAACTGAAACGACGGAAATTAGAACTAATCATAATACCAGTTTCATCATAGACACCAGCATTAACCATATATCTAATATTATCCGTACCACCAGCCAACAACATATCAGCTTTTGTAACTCTACCTACACGAAAGGCATACTTCCACCAGTTTGTTCTGTTATTATAAAAGGTATTAAGTGAGTCCTGTGCAATACCTGGCAGACGACGTTCTGAATCCAACACCTTACCGTTACGCCACAAATAGTCATACGCACCATCATTATCAGCATCCCAGCCGTATGAATCCTTATAAGAACCAGGATAAACTAACTTATCTGTAATGTAGTCATAATGCGCACCTCTCTGGCTTTTAGCAAGGAGAAGAGCTATATCACGCTCACCCTTACCAAGTGTCTGCATTGGTGTACTTGGTAACCAAGAGAGAGACTGTGACACATTGAAGCTAACCTCAGAACGTCCAGACTTACCTTTCTTCGTAGTGATAAGGATAACACCATTACCTGCACGTGAACCATAGAGGGAAGCAGAAGCAGCATCCTTGAGAACCTGTACAGACTCAATACTTGAAGGATCAAGTCCTGACAATGGGTTAATACCACCTGTTGCATCTCCAGCACTACTTGACACTGGAATACCATCAATCACATAGAGTGGAGAACCATCATTGATACCCTTCTGATTAAGAGAACTGAAGCCACGAATTGTAATACGAGAGCCACCACCACCAGGTGAACCTGAGAGATTGCTTACATCCACACCTGCCATACGGCCTTGCAAGAGGTTCTCAATACTTGCGGTTGGAGCCTTCTGCAAATCTTCAACTTTCACAGAAGCAATAGCACCTACCTGCTCACGTGTATTACGCTTACCGTATGCAACAACCGTAACCTCACCCATTGCAATAGCTGAAGAAGTCAAGATAACATTCATTGCCTTACCAGTATGATACTTCAGTGTTTTAGCGTCATAGCCCACACTGGAGATTGTAACCGTTCCCTCCTCTTTTTCTACAGGCATAGAGAAGTTACCATCAATATCGGCAGTAACACCTTGCGACGTACCCTTAATCTGCACAATAGCAAAAGGCACACCCAATCCATCTTTGTCTTTTACAGTACCACGAATTGTGTATTGTCCCTGCGTTGCGTTCTTCATTTTGAACACATCAATCACCTTTCCGTCAATATTGTAGACGAAAGAAGAATGAGACAATAGTTTTTCCACAGCACTCAGTTCGTCTACATCCTCAAACGAGATGGTAAGAAGCAATGTGTCGTTCTTAACATCGTCTGAGTAATTAATCTTGTAGTCTCCCTTTGTAGAAATGAAATCCAAAATCTGAGCAACACTCTTATCCTTAAACGAAATCGAGAACTTCTTTCCTGGCGTCTGTGCAGAAGCAGGAGAACTCCACGAAATCATCAAGATAAAAGCTGTCAGAAACACCAAAGAAGGCAAGCTTCTTAAAGTTCTAAACATGTGTTGATGATACTTCATTGATTAGTCTTTATTGTTATTATTTTTGATATTAACTTATTAAAAGAATTAGATCTCTTCACAAATGTGCACTCAACAAATTCTACATAAAAAAGGTATTAATATTGATTACGCTGCAAATGTACATAAATTTATCGAATCTCAAAGCCAATTGAATATAAAAAAAGTAAAAGAAATAAGTTATAATAAAACATACTATCCCCCTCTCTAAAAGAGAAGGGGATTGAAAGATATTATAAGTTTCTAATCTGCAAAATTTTAAATAGGGCTTAGCTTGAAAATTTCCTCTACACTTAGAAAAACACTGACAACAAGCATTTTTAAAAGAGTATTAGTCTTATAACAAGGAGCTATCTATTAAAAGCTATATTGGAATCCGATAGAAGCAAACTCCTTCAACTGCCAGAAAGCATGGTCATTATCACGACGAACACCATCATCAAAGCGAGGATAGATGAACACACGACTTGAGATATAACGATTGAATCGGAAGGTGAATGTATTCTCCCATTCCAACTCTGTACGCTTATACGTAGTATATCCATACAATCGTGTCTTCCAAGTAAGCGATTCCATCAACTTCCATTCCAAATCAACAGTAAACTCAGAACCGAAGTCATGCAAGAAATGCTTACCATCCTTGATGCCCAAACGACGAGTTAACTCTAACATACGAGTGTACTTCATATTATAAGCCAATGGAGCCAAATGGAAATTACCCTTCAAACGATGATTCATCCAATCTACCGAGTAATCCATACCGATAGAGAGGTTTATGTTCAATGGAGCCGCAAAAGCTGAATAAACCTTTGGATCATTCGAACGATAAGAGTAGCTAAACTGCGTATTACCAACAAACTGCACCGTATAATACCAACGCTTTGTTGCCTGCAAACCAAGTTTAGAAGTAAGACGAATCAAATCCTCTGTACTCTTGAAACTATGCAAAGAATCTGAACGGCTACTCTGCATACCATACTTCAACTCCAATCGGTTTTCCCACTTCACCTTCTGCTTATTGTTGTAATTGGCTTGCATAACCAATGATGCCAACGCAGAATAGTTGCTTTCACCACCTTTATACCAGTTTCCTGAAACGTAATTCTGCAGGAACTGCAAGGCATAATCACCGTTTATCGTCCAGAAATTAGGACGCTTCACCATGACTTCTACTGGTACAGTTGTTGGCTCAACAGGACGCTCAGTCACCTTCTCTACCAATGTTGCATCATGATGTATTGGCGTTTTAATATCATCTAACTTCGTCTGCTGTTGCTGTACCATTCGATCAGTCCCCTGCACAAGGTCAGGACGTGTCAAATAAAGGTGCATCAACTCTGACAGAACTGGGTTTTCTTTTCTATCACGTGTGAACAAACCTTCAGCCACATTACCATAATAGGTCAGTGGCATAAACAATCGCATGTCATTTCGACGTAGCCTCTGCTCACGTCTACCCTTTGGATTCTTACTTGTAAACACGCTATCTTTCAGCGAATTTAACGAATCGATATACGCTTGTATCTTATCCATTGACGGCCGTTCATCGCTACGAACAGAGATAGGATGATGTACTTGAGCCATAGCACCCAAGCCCATTATTAGAAACAATGTGATTAAAAAGTTCCGTTTCATCATACATTAATATAATGTGCAAACTTACTGCATTTTTTTTAATTTTCAGTCCTATTTGCTAAAAAACTTAATTGTTACAAGTAATTATTCGCACAGACAACTTCTTTCCACTTCACTATGAAACGAAATCATACAAGCCGATTGGGGGTTAATGCTTTTTGAAACCGATCGGGAATTTAACGCTTTTTGAAAAAGAAAAAAGTTTATAAGTCGTACTAAAGATTAAGTTTATAACCTACTGATAGCTCAATCACACTATTGCGAGAAGAGTCCCCTACCTTGTAAATATTAAATACGCCCACATGATATAACGCTCCTAACACAACGTTTTCATACTCATAGCTGACGCCAATAGGTATAGAAAGACCTATATTGCGCATCCCCTTCTTCACATCAATGGTAAACTCATCCTCAGAGAAGTTAGACTTTTTACCCTCTTTATCCACATCAAACGACTGTTGTACTTCATGACTTCTTGCACCAAGTAACAAAGTTGGCTCTATACCTGCCTTTACAGAAAACCCCGGTAATAGATAACTATGGATTAAAATCGGCATAGCAACATAATTCATTCGCAAATTACGATTATATACTACAGAGTTCTTCTCTTTATCATCTTTAAACTTACAACCTGCTTGAACAAAAGATAAACCAGCTGAAACGCCAACAACATCTGATGCTTGATACATCACATCTGCTCCGCCAATAAAGCCTAATAATGCATGGGGTTTAACCTCAACAACCTCATTGTCAGCAACTTCATAAATACCAGACCCACCTAACAAAGAAGAAATTGACACTCCAACATGCGGTATCACTGACCATGTACCTGGTTTATTCTGTGCCATTGACACCAAAGTTGATGTAACTAATACGATTAGAATAGCTATTCGTTTCATAGGTTTTGCAATTTATTTTGTTAAAACTATATATGTTAAACGTATTTTGCATGATTTTATTGCAAAGCACATACGATTTATAAATATTTTATACGGAAACACAACAGCAGTTTCACCGTATTAAGAGCTGCGAAAATTATTTACATCATTTCTTAAAACATTCATCTAAAAAGATAAAAAACATCCTTTTTAAGCATCTTTGTAACTTAATACAAATCAGATAGTTGCAAAGCCACAATGCAAAAGGTGCTTAATTGGACTTCAAAAGGGCGTTAATAAGACCTCAAAAGGGCACCTTTTAGAAGCCAATTGGGCGTCTTTAAGAGTCTTAAAGAGCATCTTTTTATTTTCAAGCATGAGTTTTTTATTACAAAACAGGAAAATATCACCTTTAAACTTAGCCTACTTATATGCATAAAATAAAGATATTAAATGCCTCTATGGCGGTTGAAAGAAAAACACAACGTAATTATTTTAAAACTTTCGAGCATATCTCCCCTACCTTCCCTTCCATAGTAATATGCTCACAAGTTTCACCTTTTATCTCTAAATAAAGTATAATTTCCTTTGTCATTATCTTATTTTGCAGTATCTTTGCAACAACTTTGGTGTATTATACCTTATTAAAGAAATGGCAAAAAAAAGAAACAAAGCCCGCAGTCGTCATAGCCTGCAGGTTGTCACACTATGTATCAGTACAGCTATGGTGCTGATGCTGATTGGTATGGTTGTACTTACAGGCTTTACCAGTCGCAATCTTAGTTCTTATGTAAAGGAGAATCTGACTATTACAATGATTCTCCAGCCCGATATGAATACGGAAGAGAGTTCTGCTCTTTGTCAGCGTATTCGCAACTTGCACTATATCAATAGCCTTAATTTTATCAGTAAAGAGCAGGCATTGAAGGAAGGAACTCGCGAATTAGGTGCCAACCCTGCCGAATTTGCAGGTGAGAATCCGTTTACGGGTGAGATAGAAGTACAGTTGAAGGCAAACTATGCCAACAATGACTCTATTCGCAATATTGTTCAGCAGTTGCGTACCTATCGTGGTGTGAGCGACATCACTTATCCACAGAGTCTGGTAGAAAGTGTAAATCAAACTTTGGGTAAGATTAGTTTGGTACTATTGGTTATTGCTGTTTTGCTCACCATCGTATCATTCTCTCTGATTAACAACACTATTCGATTAAGTATCTATGCACGCCGCTTCTCAATTCACACAATGAAGCTTGTTGGCGCATCATGGAATTTCATCCGTGCTCCATTCTTGCGTCGTGCGGTATTGGAAGGACTTGTCTCTGCCCTGTTGGCTATCGTAGTTTTGGGTATTGGAATGTGTTTCCTCTATGATTATGAGCCTGAGATTACGAAAGTATTGTCATGGGAGGCTTTGGTTATCACAGCAATAGTCATGTTAGCTTTTGGTGTGATTATTGCCACCTTCTGCTCATGGTTGTCAGTAAACAAGTTCCTGCGTATGAAGGCAGGTGACTTATATAAGATTTAAAAGGAACAGTAAAAAGGGGAAATAAGGGAGTAAGAGTACTTTTAGATGGATAAGGAAACATCTTCTTAACACCAACTAAGTTCTTTAGCTTCTCAATGCCAGCCTCTTGAACTCCTCAAAAAAATAATATGGACAAAAGAAATTTAGCTTTTGGTAAGACCAACTTTATTTTGTTGGCTATAGGTATAGCCGTTGTTATTCTCGGCTTTATCCTTATGAGTGGTGGAACATCTACAGAAACCGTATTTGATCCAGACATCTTCAGTGCACGCCATATCACGATTGCACCTATTGTTACCTTTATTGGTTTTATCTCTATCATTGGTGCTATCCTCTATCAGCCGAAAGAAACTAAAGAAGTGGAGGAATAATGACACTTTTACAAACGATTATCATCTCTATCGTTGAAGGACTGACGGAGTTCCTTCCTGTGTCATCTACTGGTCACATGATTATCACACAGAATCTTTTAGGTGTACCATCAGGTGACGAGTTTGTGCATGCCTTTACCTTCATCATACAGTTTGGTGCTATCCTCTCTGTTGTATGTCTGTATTGGAAGAGATTTTTCCAAATTGACCATTCACCAGTACCAGCAGATGAGAAGAGCGCCTTCAAAAGGCTTATCCACCCAGTAAAGTTCTATTGGTTACTCTTTAT